>JBJFIB010000025.1:0-6449 GCA_051894195.1 Acutalibacteraceae bacterium | reverse complement strand
GGCAGTTTTGACAATCTCGATATTTTCCTCGACAACTTCAAGGCGTTCTTCAAGGTTGTCAAGACGCTGTTCAATGACATCAAACCGCTTGTCCATATTGTCAAGACGGGTTTCAACAACATCAAGTCTGTCTTTGATTTCGTTTACATCTGACTGCAACTGAGAGATGCTTTCCTTTACAGGAGAGATTTCCTCTTGTACCGCATCTTTAACAATACCTTTTAAAGCAATAAGAAGTTCGTTATTATCCAATTTTTTCACCACCTGTCCGAAAAAATTCCAAACCGTTCTTTTTATTTAAAGTATAGCACATAGATTATGTGAAATCAAGCACCATTATGTCGAAAATCCGATTTTTATCCGTTGTTTCGTAAAGCGTCTGCGGCAGCATTGAGTACAGCCGTTGCAGTGGGGATTGCCACCGAATAACCCGAATCGCCGTTTTCGACTATAACCGAAAATGCCAGCGGACAGTCCTCGTCTTTTGCAAAACCTGTTACCAATGCGTGAGCACCTTTACCGTTACCGACCTCTGCTGTACCGGTTTTTGCACAAATATCAAGTTTGTCTGAAAAATATGATTTTCCGTAATTTGATTCAACCGTATAGTCCATCATATCATACAGTTTTTTTGCGGTGCTTTCGCTCATCATCTTTGAGCCTGTTGAGGAGGATTTATCCGCAGACTGCATACCGAATGGCAGTGATATGTTCTTTACTATATGTGGCATAACAGGTGTGCCGCCGTTTGCTATTGCGGCGGAAATTACCGCCATATTCATAGGTGTTTCAAGAACGGTGTACTGTCCGACGCCTGACCATGCAAGGTCGTTGTCGTCTGCGTCTGATACATTGTATGTGCTGTCAGCAGTTTCTATGTTATCGAATTTTATTGAGGAGTTAAAGCCCATTTTCTCGGCTTGTTTGGTCATTTTGTCTTTGCCGAGGTCGAGTGCAAGCTGTGCAAAATAGCAGTTGCAGGACTGTGCGAGGGCATTTTTAAAATCAACTTCTCCGCTTACCTGATAACAGGTTACTTCCTTGCCGCCGATAGTGTCGCTGCCGGAACAATAATAGGTTCTGTCCTCGATATTTTCCATATTTTCAAGGGCGGCAGCGGCGGTTACAAGTTTAAAGGTTGAACCCGGGGTATAGGAGGCTGAAACTGCACGGTTGATGTATGCACCCTCATATTCTTCATTTGTATCAATGTCAGACGGCTTATTCTGCGGGTCGTAGGTAGGCGTGCTGACCATACAGACAACTTCACCTGTTTTATAGTTATATATAACAATGGCACCCTTGTTTGAACCGAGTGCCTCATAGGCGGCTTTCTGAATATTGCTGTCAATAGTGAGTGTTATATCACGACCGCTTGATATTGATGACGGCAGTCCAAGTCCGAATATGAAATTATATCCCGAAAGTTCCGAACGGTATTCAGTCTGAATTGCCGTTGATATGTTTATTGTATCGTCGCCGACAACATGCAGACAGGCTTTTCGTATTTCTTCATCATCGTTATACACACGCTTGCCGTCAATACTCTGAGCAAGTATAACGCCGTTTATGTCGTATATTTTTCCGGCGTTTTCAAGTCCGTTGCTGTCGGAAAGATGACTGTTCTGCGGCATTGATGACCATTCGGCAGAGTGTACCGCAAGATTTGCTATAAAATATATCAACCCCGCAAAAAAAGCGAGAGTCATAATAAGTACCATTATTGAGCGTGTACGGGTTTTCTTCAATGTTTACACCTCCTGACTATATCTCTACATAATCTTCATCAGAGTGTGAACTGATGTCCTGATATTCCTGCTTTCTGACGGAAGATTTAGCCTTTTCTTTTCTTGGTTTAAGTCGTTTGTGTGAATAGGTGCGTTCATCTGCGGCTTTTATAAACGCTAAAAGTCCCCAGCACGAAACCATACTTGTTCCGCCATAGCTTACAAACGGAAGTGTAACGCCTGTCAGCGGAAGAATATCGGTAACGCCGAATATGTTCAGTGCTGCCTGAAATACCAGAAGTCCGGCGGCAGAACAGGCGGCAATAGAATAAAATGTCGAGCGGCTTCGTGTTGTTACGGCTCTTGCATAAATCATAAATCCGCCGATTACACACGCAAGAAGTATTGCCATAAAACAACCCATTTCTTCACACGCAAGTCCGAATACAACATCGCTTTCGGACGCAAAAACATATTGCAGGAATCCTTTTGAAAGTCCTATGCCGAACAAACCGCCGCTTGCCGAATATATAAATGTATTCACCTGCTGGTAGCCTGATGTCTGTGCATAGTCCCAGACATGTCCCCACGCTTCAAAACGGTCTGCAATATATGGCTTGAAATACAGAATTATAATTACGCCGAGAATTGCGGCTGTTATGGCGAGTATTACGGTTTTGATGTCGCCTGAACGCATAAAGGCTATAATCAAAAATGTGACAAAGAATATTATTGCCGTGCCGAAGTCACTCATAAGAAACAGAAGTCCTATGCAAAGTCCCGTTACAATAATAAATTCGCCGAGGTTCTTTTTCGTCTGTAACTGGTCAAGTGTTGACGCACCGACAAAAATATATGCAATCTTTGCAAATTCTGACGGCTGAACCGAAACAGGTCCTATGATAATCCAGTTTTTTGCACCGTTCTGAGTTTTTCCGAGTACAACCGTCATAGCAAGAAGTCCTATTGCAAGAATTGAAATAGCAATACGCCACTTCATAACTCTGTCGGGAATTTCGATAAACCATATAAGAAAGCAGAATACAAATATTCCCAGCAACATGGCAGTAACCTGTACAAACGACTGTTTAAGGTCGTGCGAGGCATTGAGTACAATTCCTGTTCCCGAAAGAAAAAGTGCGAGGGATTCAAGCTCAAAATTCCGGCGTTTGAGTTTTGATTTTGAAATAAAATAAAATCCCCACATAATTACAGTGAATATCGAAACAGGGTAGAGTACATCAATACTGCCCATATTTATTATTGCTTCGGCACTCATTAACGCCATAAAAACCGTGATAAGCGTAAGTATAAGCGTACAGGAAACGGTTTTGTCTTTTTTCTTTTTGATTTTAATTTTTGAATCACTGCTTATGTCGGTGTAGTTGTCTGCCCGTTTGAGAGTAAGTACAGATGTTCCGAGTGCTATTCTGTCGTTGATATATACGGCTTTTCTGCCCTTTGTCTTTTTTTCGTTGACATATACGCCGGTTTTTGAGCCTGTATCGGTAATAAACCAACCGTCGTCACGCCTTAAAAGCACCGCATGATCTCTTGAAACCGCAGGGTCATTTATTCTTATGTCGGAGTTGCGGCTTCGTCCGATTGAATTTTCCCAAAAAAGAACGGGATAGCGGATTTTTCTGTATTCGTCTTCCAGTACAATCAAAGCGTGTTCTTCACGCCGTCCGTATCTTAAAGAAGAAAAACACAGAAAAATTATTAACAAAGCAAAAAACGGAACTACCAGTCTTATTATAAATGAAATTATTTCTAAAATGTCATTCACCGAATTTCACCTTTCTTTCATTTCACAGTTTGTCTTTCTGAATGTATATATATCATATTCCCACAATGCGTCAATGTCAAATAACAATTATGTCATATAAGGTAAAGGCTTGTAATTTATAATAGCATTTTTGAGCGGTGAAATCTATAATTATTGTCAAAAGCCAGAAATTCACTAATATCTATTTACAAAAACCAAAATAAAAGTATAATATTGTTATAGAGTTGATTCTAACAATTTCTGAAAAGCGTATGATAATAAAGGCAGTTAAGGGAGTATATCATAAATTTAATTGGCGAAAGGGAGGAATTATTCGTGGACGAAAATGTTCAAGATGAACTTTGGGAAGATAGATTGATAAGCGGAGAAGAATTATTATGTCCTGAATGTAAAAACGGTATTTTAGTGCCTTATAATACAACTGCGGATAAAGCACATTGTTTTAACTGTACAAAGTGCGATTTCTTTGTTCATTTGGATTTTGGAGTTAATATTGAATAGTTTAAAAATTAAGTGCGATATAATTCTATTACAGAAAAACGAGGTGGACTATGAAAAAATCATCTTTTATTATAACTGAAATAGCTCTTGCAGCTGTGTTTGCAGTGTCGGCGGTAACTGTCGGAGTTTTTGCGTCTGATATTGTAAACGGCGGTAAGATAATCCAACCAGTCAAGACTGAAAGCACCGTACAGGAAAGCACAAAGTCTGAAAGCAACCCACAGCAATCAACGGAGGAAAGTCAGGTTAAGGAAACATCAGAGAAAGACGAATCGTCAGCAGAAGAAAATTCAGAGGAAAGCAAATCATCTTCTTCATTGAAATTACAGCTTACACCGCCTGAGAACCTTTCGTCACAGCCTGAAGAACTTACGAAATATATTTCTGACTACGGATATTCATACGACAATATGAATTTTGACCATCTTATCGTAGTGGACACAAGCGACAGCAAGGGGACAGTTTACTGTTATCAGCAAGCCGAAAACGGTTACTGGTGGAACATAGCAGGTGACGGCAAGCCTCTTACCGACCAATGTTATATAGGTGAAAACGGTGCCGACTTTGTTATCACCGAAAATTCAAAGAAAACACCACTCGGATTTTATCAGCTTGGCGAGGGATTTTACATTGACGAAAAGCCGTCAACAAGCTATCCTATGTTCAAAATAACCGATGATACATACTGGGTTGATGACCCAAAGTCAAAATATTACAACCAAAAGGTTGAGGGTACGGACAACAAGGACTGGAAAAGTGCCGAACATATGATTTCGGAAACAGACGCCTACAAATACGGCATTGTTATAAACTACAATACAGACCCTGTTGTTGCAAATGCCGGTTCAGCAATATTCATGCACTGCAAGAATTCCACGACTTCCGGTTGTGTGGCAGTTCCTGAGGACATAATGAAAACAATTCTTGAATGGCTTGACAAGGACAGCAACGCCTTTATATTCATTACAATTTAATCTGACCTGAAAAAATCCCCACAGAGCGTTCCGAAAATTCATTTTTCGGCTTTACTCTATGGGGATTTTATTATAGTTAGGAGTGAGGAGTTAGGAGTGAGGAGTTGTTGTGACGGTTAGTTGTTGCGTATAGATTAGTTTGTTTTAACATTAAGTTTGTGCGTGAAATTATAACACTAACTAATTCTGCGGACAATAACTTAACGGTAACCATGACTTTGAACGCAATTCGGGTGCGGCAGCTTGCCGCTGGCGGCACGCCACCTGCTTAGCGTATTCTGGCACCGGGGTTTACGCCGTCAAGGAAAACAACCTTTACGCCGTCGTCGCCGTCGTCAGCGGCAAGAATCATACCGTTGCTCTCAACTCCGCACAATACGGCTGGTTTGAGGTTTGCAACAAGAATTACCGTTTTTCCGATGAGTTCTTCCGGCTTATAGAATTTTGCAATACCGCTTGCAACAGTTCTCTCGCCGTTTCCGTCGTCAAGAGTGAGTTTCAGGAGCTTTTTGGCTTTCTTGATTGGCTCACAGGCGGTAATTTTTGCGGCACGAAGTTCAACATTCATAAAATCGTCTATTCCGATAAGTGAAAGTCCCTCGTGTTCGGTCTTTTCTTCTTTCTTCTCGGGTTCAGCAGGCTTTTGTGAACCGATAATCTTGTTGAGTTCTTCAATTTCCTTGTCAACATCAATTCTCGGGAAAATTGCCTCGCCCTTGTGAACAGTTATATCCTTTGGCAGAACGCCGAATGTTGCACAGTTATCGTATGAAACATCACTTTCAGTTGCTCCGATTTGCTCCCATACCTTTGGCATTGTTGTCGGCATAAATGCGGAAAGAAGTGAAGAAACTATGCGGATTGTTTCAAGGAGATTATAAAGAACGGTTGCAAGACGGATTTTCTTGTTTTCGTCCTTTGCAAGAATCCACGGGGTTGTTTCGTCAATGTATTTGTTTGCACGGGAAACTACCTTGAATATTTCTGCAAGTGCGTTGTTAAGCTGTGTCTGGTCGAGGAAAGAGTCAACCTTTTCTGACAGTGAGGTTGCACAGGCGATAAGGTCGTCGTCAAATTCTCCGCTTTCACGCTCTTGTGGCAGAGTTCCGCCGAAATACTTTTCAACCATAGCGACAGTTCTTGAAACAAGGTTTCCAAGACCGTTTGCAAGGTCGGAATTTATGCGGTTAATCATAATTTCATTTGAGAATGAACTGTCAGCACCGAGTGCCATTTCTCTCATAATGTGGTATCTTATTGCGTCAGCACCGTATCTTTCGCTGAGGATAAACGGGTCAACAACATTTCCGAGAGATTTGCTCATCTTCTGACCGTTGAATGTAATCCAGCCGTGAACGGCAAGATGTTTCGGCAGAGGAAGGTCGAGTGCCATAAGCATTGCCGGCCAGATAATAGCGTGGAAACGCATAATATCCTTTGCAACCATATGAACATCGG
>JBJFIB010000024.1:0-3865 GCA_051894195.1 Acutalibacteraceae bacterium | reverse complement strand
ATATCTGTTTATTTTCAATGATAAACGCAATACCTTCTTCAATCATCTTTGAAACCGAATAATTTGTAGTGTTGTCAAGAGAAAAAACACATCGGCAATCTGTTAATTGTTCTAATCGTTTATGATTTTTCCTTAGTTCTGCAAGACCATAATTTTCTTTTGGTTCGGCTAACAAAAATCTTACATCACCAATATCAAGATAATATAACCCATAGTTATTTCTCAATGATAATGGCAATTTATTTGTTTCCGTAAAGTTTTCTATAACCACAGGCTGATGAAGCGTATTTTCCAGATAATCTCTCATAAATTTCACCACCGTTGAACATTTTTTAATTTGTAACTTATTTTAGGTTACAACAAAAATATTGTTTAATCTGATTATATTATATTCCGTTCCTGCTTGCAATAGAGTAACTTGCGAAAAAAACAAAAACGATTGTAATTTTATTTTTACGGAGGCTATAAGATGCAAAAAAATCCGAAAGAAAACAACTCCATTACAAAAAGTACAATGGAGTTATTACCGTTTATCTCAATCGATAAAAATATATTTTATATGAGCAACAAAACATATATGGATATTTTTCAGATTACAACAAAAGACCTGATTTCCGCATCAGAATCTGAAATTGAATTCGATATGTTACAGTTTGAAAAATTTTATAAAATGTACGCTGACGATTGTAAAATCATAGGAATAAATTTCCCGACCGATACAAAACGACAACAGCAGTATTATCAGCATAAAATAAAAAACACAACTAATCCGCTTTTTAAAGATTTATTACAAATAAAGCACGATGAACTTGCAGAAGTTAATCAATATTACACTGACCGAGAATACTACCTGATGATTTTCTGCAAAACCTATGAAAAATATCTTGAAGCAAAAAATATTATTTCAGTAACACTGAAAAATGTAAATCTCATCTCAGAAATTTCTGTTGATAAAAAAGTCAGCATAATTACAAAAATGTGTAATAAAGCTACAAGCATATACGACTAATTTAAACCGAAAGGAATCAAGCAATGTTTTTCAAAAAAGATATGAATGAAGAAAAACCCGAACCCGACCTCAAGCTTTTACAGAAAATACAACCACAAGGCGGAATAACATTTTCTGACGAAAAACTTATAAAAACCGGTGATGGCTATGAAATTATTCTGCATATTTACAGATACCCGAAATATATAGATAAATTCTGGTTAACGCAAATTGTAAATATTGACAATGTGGTTGTTACGATTGATATTGAAACCCGTGATCAAATAAAAGTCAAGCAAAATATAAACAACTCTATGTCAGAACAGCGTACACGAATAATGTATGCAAAGGATATACAGGAAAGAATGGAAGCCGAAAGCGAAATTGCCGACCTTGAAGAATTATATAACGAAGTCAGCCGTATGAATCAGGTTATGAAACTTATTCATGTGCGTTTGTTTGTATCAGGCAGGACTGTTGAGGAAACCGAAAATAATACAAAAGAAATAATGAATCATATTGAAAGCAACGGCTATAAGTCTGCTGTTTTTCTGAATGAATGTCAGCACGAATGGATGAGTATGTTCAAACCGATTAACGAGTCAAATGCTGAATATTCAAAGTTGTTTGCAAGGAACGGTCAGCCTGTAACATCATCTGCACTTGCGGGTGGTGATCCTTTTCACTTTACTTCACTGAATGATAAATACGGTTCGTTGTACGGCACATCTACGGCTAACGGCGGAGGAAAAGTTATACTTGATCTTTTTCACAAGGACGATATCCGAACTTCATATAACGGTATTATTATAGGCAAAATGGGTTCAGGAAAATCAACTCTTTTAAAGAAAATGCTTATGGACAGGGCTATCCGTGGAGACTACATTCGTGGATATGATCCGTCAGGAGAGTTCAGGTATCTTGTTGAAGAATTAGGCGGTTCCATTGTATCTCTTGACGGTACAGACGGCATACTGAATATTATGCAGATAATGATGTCGTCAGAAATTGACTCTGTTTCCTATGTTCAGCATATTTCAAAGCTTAACACAATATATAATACTATTATCTAATTAAAACATTCAATAATCCAATCACGACCAGTAATACTTTTAATGGTAGGTTTAGAAATGCAGGAAATTGTATCGCATAGTCTGTCAACAACATCGTTCAGTGTATGAAAGACTTCGTTTTTGAAACCGATTTTGCGAATCTCTTTCCAAATTTGTTCAATCGGATTCATTTCGGGTGTATATGGAGGAATAAAAGCAATTTGAATATTATCAGGAATTATCAACCCCTGAGATTTATGCCAAACTGCTCCATCACATACTAAAATAATATAATCTTCTTCGTATGCAGATGAAAGATGGTTCAAGAAAACATTCATACAGTCTGTATTACAATAAGGCATAATCAAAAAGTCACTTTCACCAGTAAGCGGTTCAACTGCTCCGTAAACATAACGATACTCTCTGATATGGTGACAAGGAACAGACGGTCGAATACCTTTTTTACACCAACAATATTTTGGTTTGTTGATTCTTCCGAATCCTGCTTCATCCTGAAATATCAGTCTGACTGTTGAATTGTTGAAAATTTGAATTTTTTCCTTTACGAAAGATTTAATTTTTTTGAGGCTTCGATAGCCTCATCACTTGCTTTCTTAGGATGTCTGCTTCTTGGCATTATCTTTCGCCAACCGTGTCTATGCAGCACATAATAAATCTGGGCAGTACCTATGCTATGACCTACTGCTTTTTGATATGCTGATTCTATTTCTGATACATTTATAATTTCTCCTTTTTCCGCTTTTTCGAGAAATGGGGCTAAAATTTTTTCCTCTTCTTCATAGCTCATATTTCTTCTGTTTCCCTTATAATGATTTCCTGTTATAGCCTCTATTCCACCTTTACAGTATTTTGCTATAATTTGACTTATATAAGCTGAATGAAAACCTGTTGCTTCTGATGCTTCTTTGGATGTCTTACCTTCTGCCCTTATCTGTAATGCTTTCAATCGGGCTTCCACTCGTTTATCTTTATTTTTCCTACGTGCTTCTCGGATTATTTCTATATCTTTTTCGCTAAATGTATATTTTCTAGCCATTCTATCACCGCCCATATACATTATACCACAATTTATTTATTGGTTAAAGTGTTTAGTTAGAATTTAGTATAAATTTCTTGTACCTGACGCAAGTCAGCCGGAGTTATTATGGTTTGAACGCATGGTACGAAAGCTATACATCAAATTCGGAATCATACCGGAAAACGAAGAAATCAGCAATATGGTTCTTACGAATCTTTCTGCCGATAAATATCCTGTTCTATCGGATTTAATGGAAATCATCAGAGAAGAAAAAGCAAAGTCTGACAGTACCAACGAAGCCTATTCCTACATCAGTAAGATTGAACTTGTTATCGACAATTTAATAACGAATTACGGTTATATTTTCAACGGACACACAAGCATAGATGATATTTTATCAGATCAGATTGTATTTTTTGACATCAAGAATCTGGCAAGTATGAAATCTGAAATTTTTGATGCACAGCTTTTTTCCTCACTTTCTCTATGCTGGGATAACTGTATCAAAATTGGTCGTCCGATGAAAGAATTATATGACAATCACAGGATTGCCTGGGAGGATATAAAAAGATTTATGGTAATTATTGATGAATCGCATAAAACTATAAACGCTAATAAGCCACACGCTGTTGACCAGGTTTCCGTTTTTGCCCGTGAGGCTCGTAAATTTTTCGGAGGTATATATCTTGCGTCGCAGTCCATACGGGATTTTGTTCCTGAGGGTGCATCAACATACGCACTAACCTAATGACAAATTACACATTTGCAAACGAATACCACCCCTGC
>JBJFIB010000023.1:0-19618 GCA_051894195.1 Acutalibacteraceae bacterium | reverse complement strand
CAGAAAATCGGGCAGATACCAGCCCGCCATATGCCCCATAGAAATATAGAACAGCGGAATTGTAAATATAAGCGACACAATAAGCCTGAACCGCATTTTTTTCATAATGACTTCCGTGCTGTCCTGTTTCTTTTCATTTATTTTCGGATTGTTTTCGGCTTTCAGTGTTGCACCGTAGCCGCTGTTTTCAACGGCTGATATAATTTTCTGAGTATCGGTTATATTTTCGTCAAAATCAACCGTCATACTGTTTTTCAGAAGATTTACGCTGACATTTTTTACACCGTCAACTGCTGAAACGCCTTTTTCAACTCTTGCACTGCAAGATGCACAACTCATTCCCGTAACATCAAAGTTCTGTTTCATAAAAGCCTCACGAAAAACGCTTAAAAAGTTCCATTACTTCCCCGATAATCTCATCGTTGCCGTTTTTTATCTGTTCGGTAACACAAGTTTCAAGGTGGTTTTGCATTATTATATACCCCAAAGATTTTAATGCACTTTCAACGGCTGAAATCTGCATAAGAATATCTCCGCAGTAACGGTTGTCCTCAATCATATTTTTAATGCCGCCAAGCTGACCTATAATTCTGTTAAGACGGTTCTGTAAAAGTTTTTGCTCTTCTTCTGTGCGTGGAGTATTTTTATAGTGACAGCACTGTGAATTTTCCGTATTTTCTTTCGCATTATTACAAGTACAGCATTGTTTTTCTTCCATAATATCCCCCATTTTCAATCTGACAAGCCGTGCATAAAACTAACGCTTTGCACGGATAATTATGAATTATGCATTGTGAATTATGAATTATTATATACCCCCTGTGGGTATATTGTCAAGATTGTTGATATTACTATTTTTAGTATATTTTTACTCATTATGCAAAATATGATGATAAAAGCCTTGACAAATTTCGATTGGAGAGTATATAATACTATAAAATGAATAGTTCAATAAAAACTGTGAAGGAAACAAGATACAGTCTTTTGTGCAAAGAGAATCACCGGTTGGTGTAAGGTGATGTCAGGGATTGTATGTATAGCTCATTCCGGAGTTTTCTGTCCGCTCATTATGACAGGGCAGAACGCAGGGTTGCGTTAAAGACCAGAGCCTTGTCTGAGGCTTGTTGAGGGACACTTTACTGTGTCTGAATTCAGGGTGGTACCACGAGCATAATGCCCGTCCCTTGTCCATAGGACTTGGGACGGGTTTTTTAATTAACGCAAGAATTTTCATCAGATTTTAAAACAATATTTTCAGGAGGTAAAAAAATGAACGAAGGATACAAAAAATATGTTCCGTTTGAACAGATTAAACTCGAAAACAGACAGTGGCCTGACAATACTATAACAAAAGCACCGGTATGGTGTTCTGTTGACCTGCGTGACGGAAATCAGGCACTCGTTGACCCGATGAATTTACAGCAGAAACTGGAATTTTTCCACGCTTTGTGCGATATGGGATTCAAGGAAATTGAAATAGGCTTTCCGTCAGCGTCAGAAACAGAATACGAAATCTGCCGTGAACTTATCGAGGGCAACCATATCCCCGACGATGTTACAATTCAGGTACTTGTTCAGGCAAGAGAACATCTTATCCGCAAGACCTTTGAGGCTGTAAAGGGTGCAAAGAATGTTATTGTGCATTTCTACAATTCAACATCAACATTACAGCGTAAGGTTGTTTTCAAAAAGGATATGGACGGAATTATTGATATTGCCGTTGAGGGTGCAAAGCTTATTAAGGAACTCATTGACAATTATGACGGCGACACAAATTTCCGTCTTGAATATTCACCCGAGAGCTTTTCGGGAACAGAAGTAGAAAATTCCGTTAAAATCTGCGAGGCTGTAATGGATGTTCTCAAACCTACACCCGAAAATCCTGTTATTCTCAACCTGCCGAACACTGTTGAAATGTGTACTCCTAACACTTACGCCGACCAGATAGAATATTTTGTTACTCACTTAAAGAACAGAGAGTCAGCAATAATCAGCGTACACCCGCACAATGACCGTGGAACAGGTGTTGCGTGTGCCGAACTTGCTATGCTTGCCGGTGCAGAAAGAATTGAGGGTACTCTGTTCGGAAACGGTGAACGCACAGGTAACCTCGACATTGTAACAGTCGGACTTAATATGTACACTCAGGGTGTTGACCCTGAACTTGATTTCAGCAATCTGCCGAAATACCGTGAAATTTACGAACGCTGTACAAAAATGAAAATCAACGAGCGTCAGCCATATGTCGGTGATTTGGTATTCACCGCATTTTCGGGTTCTCATCAGGACGCAATAAACAAGGGCGTTGCCTATATGAAAGAACACAATTCAAACAAGTGGGAAATTCCGTATCTTCCGATTGACCCTGCTGATGTAGGTCGCCAGTATGAACCTATCATACGCATAAATTCACAGTCAGGCAAAGGCGGTGCGGCATTCGTTATGCAGAACACCTTTGGATATGAAATTCCGAAAGCAATGCATACGGAATTCGGTTCATTCGTAAAAGCCGAATGTGACCGCATTGGTCGTGAGCTTTCCGCTGATGAGCTTATGAATGTATTCAACAAAAACTACATTGACATCAAGCAAAAGCTGTGGCTCGTAAAGCATATTGTCAACAATATTGACGCTGACCATGCAACCTTTAAAGGTACTGTTCATATTGAAAGCCTTAACAAAGATGTTGAAATTTACGGTGAGGGCAACGGTCCTATCGACTCATTCTTCAAGGCTTTGCAGACAATAGGAATTGACGGCTTTAAGTTTGTTTCATACAGCGAACATGCAATTTCACAGGGTTCCGACTCAAAGGCTATTTCTTATATTCAGCTTAAAGACCCGAACGGCAAAACCGTTTTCGGCGTAGGTATCTCACACGGTATCTTCAAGGCGTCGGCAAGAGGTATTCTCTGTGCAATTAACCGCTCAGATTACGAAATTGATTTCAAGATTTAAAAACACAAAATGGGACAGTTCATATTTTGAGCTGTCCCGTCATTCTATTAAAAAGGGGCTGTCACACTAAGACAGCCCCTTAATTTTCACTTTAAGGAAAAATAACAGTAAGTTGTTTCTCAAAGTCCGTTTACATACTTGAAATAATCATGGTTGCATCATTGTTTATGTTTTTGGGCAAAGAGGATTGTTTTACACACCCAACAATAGCAGTGATAAAAGGTATAAAGCACAAAATCCAACCAACAACCAGTCCGATAATTTTTCCTGTCCAATCTCCGTCAGAATAATTGATTGTCAGCGTATTACCCATCAATGCACAGGTTGCCTTTATGCCCTCACCCATTCCCAAAATCATATTTATTCCGCCAACACCTTTTTCAAATGAAATAATTGAACTGCCATTCATGTTTGCAACTGATACATTAAAGCCTTTGGCTCTGTATGTATCAGCTAATTTTTGGGCGAATACATCCATAGAGAAATTTTGAGGAACATTAACCATCAAATTTGAAGCCACAGTATCACCTCCCTATAAAATAAATTCTCGGAATATCCATACTACTAAAAATAAGAATAGAGTTATAATGCCTGCTGTCAGCTCAGCTTTTTTGTTCACCTTAATAGATTTTCTGAAAAATAAGTAAATCAATTCTACTATTGTTAAAGGAAACAAAGGGTGATAATTAAAGGCTTGATAAAAGTTAAGACAAAGTGCAGACTTTAATGCTCTTGTCATACCACAGCCGGGACAGGATATGCCGATAATTGCCTTAACAGGACAATGATAAAAAAGCAGAATAACTATTGCCAAGAAAAACCATAACATAATTTGTTTTTTATAAATCTTATAATTTTTCATATTCTTATTAAACCCATATTTTGTCCTGTCATAAGACAATTTTCCCGTAACTTAATTCTATAATACATTTTGTCCTTTGTCAAGACAAAAATATATTATAGGAGTTGATTTATTTGGCACGAATTATTGACGGAGAAAAAATGAATTTAGTCGGTTCTAATGTGCGAAAGTACAGAAAGCTAAGAAAAATGAGCCAACAGGTTCTTGCAGACCGTTTGGAATTGAGAGGCGTTTATGTTTGTCGAGGTTCGGTTTCTCGTATTGAGGACTTTTCGAGAACAGTAACCGACATTGAACTTTACGCAATCGCCTGTGTACTTGATGTTACGGTTGAACAACTTTTTGAAAACTCTGTTAGCTCAACAGATAAATAAGCATATTTAAAATTTAAATCAAATTAAAAAGCGGCAATCGGTTCATTCGTTCCGATTGCCGCTTTATTTTTTATTAGTTGTTATCCTGTATTTTTGCAATAAGACCTACAACCTCAATGAAAAGCCATATTACAGAGAAGATAATTCCGAAAGCCGCTGTCCATTCGTATTTTTTCGGCAGATTGTTTTCAACTGCGTCAGTAACCTTTTTAAAATCAGAGAGTAAAAACATTGATACAATAACTATGCCTATAACGGAAAATACAATGCTGACAGTCGGGTTTGCCAAAACAAGCATAGATGCCTGATTAAGTCCCGGAATAAAATATGCTATTACAAGCAAAAGGGAACTTATAATCAATGTTCCGAAAAGCACCTTTGCGACAAATGCAAACTTTTTTGTTACTCTTACCTTGCCGCTCGTATAAGCAAGCATAAGCGAAATAAAAATTGCTACGGTAATTATCAGTGCGAGGAAAATACTGCTTTTGAATTCGGGAAGTATATTTCCGGCAAATGTATATATATATCCTGTACTAATGCAGTACAATGCACCGCTTACAGGTATTGAGCGTCTTGCAAACATAGCAACAAACGGTGAAATTATAAATATTATTGCCGCTGCTGCTGCCGCATAAGCCTCTGCGTAACCAACAATAATTCCGTCCTCAGATATAAATGTACCTGACTGCACCGCATTAAGCAGAAATGCCAACGCAACACCGATAATCACTGTCACAATGAAATATGCACATTTTTTTGCTACGCCTTTGTATGTGACATTCTGTGAACTTGTTTCGTCTGTTTCCGCAAGCTGTTTTATTATCGGATTATCAAAAAATCCGCTTGTCATTGTTTTTGTCTGTGTTGAAATTGTACTCATAACAAAATCCTCCTTGCAGTCAGTGTTTGCGTTCTTTTCTTTGATTCCATTATACAGGACAGACTATGACAACTTACTGACAAATTTTAAGTCTTTTAAAAAATTTTTTTAAATCAAGACAGCATTACAAAATTTTATGCAATGCCGTCTTAGCAATCAAATCAGATTTATCATCAATCTCATAACATACCGTCCCAGTTTACAAAGCAGATAAATACATTTTTGAAAAACATCATTTCTGTTCACCTCACTTTATTTTCAGTGTTTTGTTTTTTCTGTCTTTATCTTATCATACTGACTATGACAACTTACTGACAAATTTCAGAACTTTTAAAAATTTTTTAAATCTAGACAGCATTACAAAATTTTATGCAATGCCGTTTTAGCAGTCAAATCAGATTTATCATCAATCTCATAACATACCGTCCCAGTTTACAAAGCAGATAAATACATTTTTGAAAAACATCATTTCTGTTCACCTCACTTTATTTTCAGTGTTTTGTTTTTTCTGTCTTTATCTTATCATACAGACTATGACAACTTACTGACAAATTTCAGGACTTTTCAAAAATTTTTTTAAAAGTCAAAAACGCCCTTTCGGTTTTTCAGAATTGAACCGAAAGGGCATTTCGCTTAATTATTCAGATTTTTGTTCGTCATAGGTATGGTCGCATATTTCCTTTATTTTTTCCTGTAACTTCAAAAAGTCCTCAAAGGCGGCAGGCTTGTTGTTCGGATTTCTCAGAAGTGCTGCCGGGTGCAGAACCGCCATCATAAGCACTCCATTTTTTTCAAAAAATATTCCGTGTTCTTTTGTTATCTTGATGTCGGGCTTAATGATTTTTGCGGCGGCAATTCGTCCAAGACAAACAACAATTTTCGGGCGAAGTATTGCAAACTGTTTTCTCAGCCAGCCTATGCACTGTTCCTGTTCCTCAGGCAAAGGGTCACGGTTTTTCGGTGGACGGCATTTTACGATATTCGCAATATAAATGTTCTTTTTGCGGTCAAGGTCAACAGCCGCAAGCATTTTGTCAAGAAGCTGTCCTCCTCTGCCGACAAACGGTTCACCCTTTAAATCCTCGTTTTCGCCCGGTCCTTCGCCGATAAACATAACCTCAGCATTGTCAACACCTGTTCCGAAAACTACATTAGTGCGTGTTTTGCATAAATCGCATTTCTGACATTGTAAACATTCCTGTTTCAGCATTTCAAATTCTTGATTTTTTTCAGCCATAGTGTCCTCCACAATTTCATAATATTTTATGTCTTTATTTTATCATAATAACAAAATTCAGGCAACATTAAAACCCGGACTATTTATTATGTGATATTTTTGTGATATAATAAAATAAAAACAGGAGGGAAATTTTATGACTGATGTTGAACAGAGAAAATTTGCATATTTTAACATAAATTAAACATAAAGCATTGACAAATATTATAATAATCCAACTACTGAAAATGAAAAAACAAACTCAGCAACATTACCACAAACGACAATATCCTATGAAGAACAGTATGAATCTCTGAAAAAATTAAAAGAACTTTTAGATGCCGGTATCATTACTGATGAGGAATTCACAATCAAGAAAAAGGAAATTTTAGGAATTTAACAACCTATAAACCAAATAAGAACTCAAATTTCAAACAAACGGGTGGAAACTTATCCGCCCGTTTGTTATTTATTTTTCGGTATTTTTATACACTATCAGGTGATGAAATTCAATATAATCGGACTTGTTCGATGTATATTTTATGAACTCAAATTCAATTATTAAGGGTACTTACATAAAGATTATACAGGTCACTGTCAGCCAGAAAATATGAAATAAATTGATAATTCCGTAGTATATGATTATACAGTCAAGAAGTATTTTTACGGCTTTTTCGTGCTTTGGCTTGTCCGCCGAAAACCGTATGTGAAGATAAACCAGCAAAAACAGCGGAACTATGCATTTAAGAACAAATCCCCATAAACCGTCAATATTAACCGACAAAAGCGGATTTGCCTCGATGAATATGCCGCTCGAAATCAGCACAAGCGTAAACAGATAATCAAAAACATTCAGAATATAAAGCACAACAAGCCTTATATCATACTGTGTTCGTGACATAAACAGTGAAACAATTTTTTTCATAAGCTGCCTCTTTCTGCATATAATGCTTTTTTCTTGCAAAATGAGAGTAAATATGCATTATTATGTTGACAAAAGTGCCTTGAATGTTATACTATTATTCTATGTTTTATAAATATCGGGAGGAATGGAATAATGTCAAAAGTACCATTTATAACAGAGCAGCAGGCTCGGGAGATAATAAAAAAATATCCTACACCTTTTCACATATATGACGAAAAAGGTATCCGTGAAAACGCAAGAAGACTTCAACAGGCTTTTTCGTGGAATAAGGGCTACAAGGAATTTTTTGCAGTAAAGGCTACACCTAACCCCACAATCCTCAAAATCCTTAAAGAAGAAGGTTGCGGAACAGACTGTTCATCATATTCTGAACTTGTTATGAGCAAAAAATGCGGTTTTGACGGTAATAATATAATGTTCTCGTCTAATGACACTCCGCTTGAAGAATTCAAATACGCAAAGGAACTCGGTGCAATAATCAATCTTGACGATATAACACACATTGATGCAGTTGAAAAAACCTGCGGTATTCCCGAAACAATTTGCTGTCGCTACAATCCGGGCGGAAAGTTCTCGATTTCCACTACAATTATGGACAATCCGGGCGACGCAAAATACGGCTTGACACGCCCGCAGATGACTGAGGCTTTTCTCCGTCTTAAAGAACTCGGTGCAAAGGAATTCGGTATTCATTCATTCCTCGCAAGCAACACCGTTTCAAACGAATATTATCCTACACTCGCAAAAATACTCTTTAAACTCGCCGTTGAACTGAAAGAAGAAACCGGCGTTCATATCGGATTTATCAACCTTTCGGGCGGCGTAGGTATTCCATATACTCCCGATAAGGAACCAAATGATATTATGGTAATCGGTGAGGGTGTCCGCAAGGCATATGAAGAAATCCTCGTTCCTGCCGGAATGGGCGATGTGAAAATCTTTACTGAGCTTGGACGCTATATGCTTGCACCTTATGGTCATCTTGTTACAACGGCAATTCACGAAAAGCACACTCACAAGGAATATATCGGCGTTGACGCTTGTGCGGTAAACCTTATGCGTCCTGCAATGTATGGTGCTTATCACCACATAACCGTACTCGGCAAGGAAAATCAGCCCTGCGACCATATGTATGATGTTACAGGGTCACTGTGCGAAAACAACGATAAATTCGCTATCGACAGAATGTTGCCGAAAATTGATATGGGCGATATTCTTGTGATTCACGACACAGGTGCACACGGTTTTTCAATGGGTTACAACTACAACGGCAGACTTAAATCCGCTGAACTTTTACTGCGTGAAGACGGCTCGGTTGTTGAAATCCGTCGTCCCGAAACAATCGACGACTATTTTGCAACCCTTGACGGCTACTGGAATATTATAGAATAATTCGTAATTCGTAATGCGTAATGCGTAATTAGTGTGGAATTTTTATAACTCCTGACTCCTAATTCCTAACTTAATTATATGCACGATAAAGAAAAATAATGCCCGGATATCTGTCTGTGATAGAATTTTTCTTTTAAAATAGCTTTCTATGATTGAAAAATGGCAGTTTTTCATATATAATATTTATGAAAAACAGTTTTGATTTTGCCTGCGAAATTTCAAGCTGTAAAAATTATCCTGTTCAAAAGGTGGAAAGATAATGAGATATGATAATGACGCAAAACAAATGAAGTATGAATCTCTCAAAAAAGTTGCTGAACTTGCTTTTAACAACGAACTTGATGACGATCATATCGAACAAATTCCTTTCGATATTATCAAAGGTTCAGTGCCGCATTTTCGTTGCTGTGTTTACAAGGAACGAGCAATTATAAGAGAGCGTGTAAGACTTGCAACCGGCAAGCGTCTTTCATCAAACCGCAACGGTGAAATTATAACGGTTCTTCCTGCTGCCTGCGAGGGTTGCCCTATCGGAAGATTTACCGTAACAACAAACTGCCAGAGATGTATGGCAAAAAAATGTATTGCTGCCTGTCCGTTTGGTGCAATATCGGTTACAGGTAACGGTGCGTATATCGACCAGAACAAATGCAAGGAATGTGGAAGATGTGCTGCCGCTTGTCCTTATCACGCAATAGCAGACACTCTGCGTCCGTGTATCCGTTCTTGCTCCGTAAAGGCACTTACTATTTCTGCCGAAAGCAAGCGTGCGGAAATCGAATATGATAAATGTATAAGCTGTGGTGCATGTGTAAACAACTGCCCGTTTGGTGCTATATCCGACTCGTCGTCAATGACTCAGGTTATAGAAGAGCTCAGAAGTGACAAGGAAGTTTATGCTATGTTTGCTCCGGCTGTCGAGGGTCAGTTCGGTATGGCAAATATAGGTATGATTAAATCCGCAATAATGAAACTCGGCTTTGACGGCGTTTATGAAGTTGCACTCGGTGCCGACGCCGTTTCCGAACATGAGGCACACGATCTTCTTGAAGCATTCAGTAGCGGAAGAAAAATCACAACCTCCTGCTGTCCTGCATTCTTTGAAATGATACACAAGCATTTCCCGAAACTTGTTGAATACATATCTCCGACAGTTTCACCTATGACAGCAACCGCAAGATACATTAGGACTGAACACCCCGGCAGTGTTACGGTATTTATTGGTCCGTGTATTGCAAAGAAAAACGAAATCCGTCTTGTAAAAGACAGTGCGGATTATGTTCTTACGCTTGAAGAACTCGTTGCTATGTTTGACTCTCAGGGAATTTCACCGGAAAACGAAACAGCCGTACAAAATTCTCAGGACGGCAGTATCTACGGCAAGGGCTTTGCACAAAGCGGCGGTGTTTCCGGCTCTGTTATGCGTGCCCTTGAAGAACATGGCTGTGAACTTGACCTCAAAGTTATGAAGTGTAACGGTGCTGAGGACTGCCGAAAAGCTCTTATGATTCTCAATGCCGGAAGATTACAGGAGGATATGATTGAGGGTATGGCTTGTATGAACGGCTGTATCAACGGTCCTGCGTCAATCCTCCCGCCGAATATAACAGCAAAGAACAGAGCACACCTCCTTAAAGAAGCAGATGACCGTTCTATCACAAGAAACCTTGAAGACCACAAGTATTCAAGAGTTGAGATGATAAACAAAGAAAGAGCGAAATAATCAACATAACTTAATAAAAAGCCCACGCTGATTTACGCAAAGTCATAAATCAGCGTGGGTTTTTAGTTTGTGCAAAAATTAAGGGACTGTATTTTCAACAGTCCCTTGGGTTTATAATGATGTTTTGCCTTTCGGCATTGTAAATTTTACGGTTTAATAAGCTTTCCGCCTTTAAGCAAATCAAGCATTTTTGTATTCTGAGCCGATGTACCCGAATAGCTTGAAATACCGTTTGCAGTTGCAATCTTTTTTCTGTTTGTCATTGAGCTGTCAACACCGATGGAGTTGAGCGCGTCAACGATTGAAGTATAAGATGAGCTGCAAGCCTTATAATAGCTTACCGGAACAGTAATCTTGCAGGTAGCGGTCTGACCTGTGCTGAGCTTAGCCGTAATTGTGGCTGTACCGTATTTAACGGCTGTAACCTTACCTGTGCTTGTTACTGTTACAACTGATGTATCACTTGAACTCCATGTAGGAGTACCGCTTGAACATGTAGCTGTAAGAGTTATTGAAGAACCTCTGCTTACTGTTGCCGATGTCTTGCTGAGGCTGATTGTAGGTGCAGAAGCGGCTGCTGCCGGTTTAATGAGCTTTCCGTTTTTGAGAAGTGTCAAAAGTTTGGTATTCTGGTCTGCTGTACCGGTGTAGTTTGAAATACCGTTTGCCGATGCAATTATTGTTCTGTTTTCTTTTGAGCTGTCAACGCCGATAGAAGCGAGTGCATCTACGATTGAAACATAGGAAGAACTGCACTGCTTATAATAAGTTATAGGAACCGTAATTGTAATTTTACAGGAAGCACTTGTTCCGTTGCTGAGTTTAGCCGTAATAGTAACTGTACCGGCTTTAACTGCTGTAACCTTGCCTGTGCTTGATACGGTTGCGATAGTGGTATCGCTTGAACTCCATGTTACTGTACCGCCTGTACTTGTTGCAGTAAGAGTCAATGAAGAACCTGTTTTAAGAGAAGCTGATGTTTTATCAAGCTTTATTGTAGGTGTAACAGCCGTTGTTGAAGACTTAATGAGCTTTCCGTTTTTCAGGAGAGTAAGAAGTTTTGTATTCTGGTCTGCTGTACCTGAATAGCTTGAAATTCCGTTTAATGCAGCAATCTTTGTTCTGTTTGTCTTTGAACTGTCAACGCCGATAGAATTAAGTGCATCTACAAGTGATACATAAGAAGAACTGCACTTCGGATAGTAAGTTATAGCGGCTGTAACCGTGATTTTACAAGAAGCACTTGTACCGTCGCTGAGTTTAGCCGTAATAGTAGTTGTACCGGTTTTAACGGCGTTAATCTTACCCGTACTTGTTACTGTTGCAACTGCTGTATTGCTTGAACTCCATGTTACTGTACCGCTTGAAGCTGTTGCAGTAAGAGTCAATGAAGAACCTACATTGATTGAAGCTGATGTTTTATCAAGTTTTATTGTAGGTATCGGAGCCGATACTGCCACTTTAATAAGTTTTCCGTTTTTCAGGAGTGTGAGAAGTTTTGTATTCTGGTCTGCTGTACCTGAATAGTTTGAAATTCCGTTTGCCGCTGCAATCTTTGTTCTGTTTTCTTTTGAGCTGTCAACGCCGATAGAATTAAGTGCATCTACAAGCGATGAATAAGAAGAACTGCACTTCGGATAATAATTTGCCGGATTTGTAACGGTGATTTTACAAACAGCACTTGTACCGTCGCTGAGTTTAGCTGTAATTGTAGCTGTGCCGGCTTTAACGGCTGTAACCTTGCCTGCACTTGTTACTATTGCAACTGAAACATTGTTTGAACTCCAAAGCGGCGTTCCGCCTGAACAGGTAGCTTTAAGAGTTAATGAAGAACCTTCTGTAAGTGTAGCCGACGATTTATCCAGCTTTATTGAAGATGACGGAGTTGTTGTTGAAGAATTTGAAGATGAATTTGTGATATACTTCTTCAATGAATTATAAACCATAAGTTGTCTGCTCTTGTATGCACCAACCTGATTGCCTGTGTCGGTTTTGCATGAAGCATATAATTTATCGAGTGTATATGGCTTTGTTGTCTTGCCTAATATGCGTGTAACTGCACCTTTACCGCCCTGATGTCTGAAATTTGCACACATCATCTGAGCGTCAACATCAGTAACGCCAAGATCTGCGGCTTCCTGCATATAAGTTTTCATCTGGTTTTCAACAAGTTTGTCCTGACATTTCTTTCCGACAGCAGAGCTGATGATACTCTGAATACATTTAGCTTTTTCGGAAGTTTTTGACAGTTTGTATGTTGACCAGTCCTTTGTATCGAGGTCGGTGCCGATTCCGGCTGTGTCAAGTTTTTCAAATGTTGCCTTATCGGTTGAACGGATAAGATTCAACAGTGTTTTTGCCTCATTTGCATACCACTGACCTGCACCTATTGTGATAGCATGTTCAGCCGAAGAATTTGCGTATGCCTCAGTAAAGTTGCTGTAATCAGCATTACCGTAAACCTGTCCGCCTGTTTCAACGGCATAGATAATCTTTCTTATTACTGCCATCTGTTCAGCAGTTGCAGTAACCTTTGCAGTTGAACCGCCTGTTGTTGTTGATGATGACGACGGCTTAACAAGCTTGCCGCTTTTCAGTAATGTCAAAAGCTGTGTGTTCTGATCGGCTGTACCGGAGTAATTATTTATTCCGTTTGCAGCTGCGATCTTTGTTCTGTTTTCCTTTGAGCTGTCAACGCCGATAGAATTAAGTCCATCTACAATTGACTGACATGACGAACTGCACTTTGCATAATAGTTACCTGATGTTGATGTTGATGTCGAATCAGATGAAGATGAAGAATTACCCGTATTAGAATTGTCTGTCTTTATTGATGTTCCGGAATAATTCGGTTTACATATATATACAATGTATGTATTTGAGATTGAATATGATTTTGCTGCTACTGCACCGCCGTTTGTTGAAATAGTAGCAGAACTTGTGTTACCCTCAACAGTATAAACTGTTTTGTTTGAATAGCCTGTAACAATACCGATATGGTTTGTTGGGTTCGAGTTTCTTGAAGATTTGAAGTAGATAATATCACCCGGCTGTGGTGTATATCCGCCTTTTGCAACTGTTGCACGGGAATATGCAAGTCCTCTGCTCTTGAACCAGCTTAAACCTGACGGTGTATAGCTGTGTTTAGGAACAACCGAAGTGCTTACACCCGCTGCATTTGCACACCATGATACAAACATCGCACACCACATATCCTGTATGCCGTACCATCTGCCGTATTCGGTTTTGTTGCCGTTTCCTCTTACTTCGCCTGAAAGCTGAGAGGAAGTGCTGCCTTCCTGATAACCAATCTGGGATTTTGCCACATTAACGATGTCCGTTCTCTGATTACCGGTCAATTTTACATTTTTCAACGCTCTGTAATATTTGCCTGACTGATATGATGATGAGCCGCTGTAATTTACAGCCGATACCGATACAGCCGTTGAAATCATCATAGCCGCAATCAAAGCAAATGACAGAAGAATTGCCGATATTCTTCTTGCTGCTTTTTTCATAAATAATACCCCCTTAAAATTTTAGAAAAAATGTATTCAGCCTCATTTTCATTTTATCATATTTAATTTCTAAAACAAGGGGATTTCCTTTTTTCTACTATTCTTCCAAATTCTACAAATTTATTTGTGCAATAAAACCTATGCTTAATTTCACAAAAATACCCACGCTGATTTACAGGAATTCATAAATCAGCGTGGGTGTTGTTTTTTGAGTTTTTAGTGTGTGTTTATTGTTCAGTGTTTTGGCGAGTGTTTTCTCCTGAACAGCTTAAAGCCTAAAAGAACTGTCGGCGGCAAAAGCATAACAATAATACCTGTCAGATAATATGGCAATCTTCCGCTTGTTCCTGTTATGGGCAGCTTTGCACCACGATTATAAAAACCGCTGTCGTGATATTTTGATTCTTCAATGCCGTATGTTAATTCCGTTGTCGGTTTCATCACAATTCCCTCAATCAATGTGTGGTAAAGCGTTGCCTTGTCATCACTGTAAGTTGCAACACCGTCTGAATCTTTTGTGTCATCACTAACCGCATTAACAGGTGACGCAAGCAAAGGCGAAATTTCGCCGCTGCCGTCCTCGAATTTTACCGCATAAGTACCCTCCGACAAGTCGGTGAATTTATATCTGCCCTTTTCGTATGTTGAAATATCGCTTGCACTTGATAAAACGCTTACCATATTTCCTGTTTCAATCTTAATCGGGATAGTGCTGTTCGGATAATAACAGGGGATATATTCATTATCCACCTTTTTCAACAGTGAAACTTTTACTCCTGACATCAGGTTGTTGTCAGAATCGTCCTGAATACCGTTCATATTTGCGTCATTCCATGTAAGCCCCTCAATGCTGCGTCTTACAATCTGTGAGCGTGCATAGCTTGACAGCTTATCCTGTGACAAATAGTTTACTAAATAGTCGCCGCCCTCACCGTTCGGGAGATTTAATGTAATATGAAGTTTCATTGTAGCATAAGACGCAAGGTTGCCGTAGGCGACAATGCCTGTTATCTGAGTACCGCCTGAAAGATTCGGAAGATTAGTCGCACTGTAAAGGTTCAGTCCCGCAACATCAGAAGTTGAAGAATTAAAATCCAGTTTTGTCCAGCCGTTTGCCGACAACCAATCCAACATAGTTGCACCGGAATTTGTTTTCTGATACTCCTCTAAAAGTGTCTGATAGTCTGTTCCCAGTTTGCCGGCATATTTAGGATCGGTAGAGTAATAGAATTGAAAATTATGTGTTACTAAATTGCCGCTATCGTTAAATACTGCCATAGAAAATTCCTTTACTGCCAGATCACCGTTAAAATGAGTACGGTTTAAATTATTGTAAGGTATTGTTTCGGCAATAATGGTATTACTTCTCTCAGTGCTGCTGTTATTTCCGACATTCATTGTAAAGCCCATATCATCTTGTTTTTCTACAACAAGTCTGTCGGAAACCTTAGAAAGAGAAAGTGCACTTGTCTTGGTGATTGTTATTCCGAAAACGGATTTATTTCCGTTTGCTTCGCTGAACGCTCGCCAACTGTCACCGTCAGCCCATACCTTTGCAGTGTTGTCAATGACCTGATTATGCTTTACATCGGTTTCCTCATTACCCTGTGTGCCGATAGAACAGGAAAAACGAATAGGCTGAGTCCATGTAACCTGATTCATATCCAAAGTTGCAGGAAATTCCCATCGGATAGTAGTTGTACCGTCATCATTTGTTGTGACAGTTTCCTTATAACTGCCAACAGAACTGAATTGCTGACCGTCTGTGATTGTACCGGGGTTCTGATGTTTCGGGTCTTGCCCGTATGTACCGCCGAGCCGTGCCGAACCGTCTATATATGTAAGGGAAGACGGGAGTGTATCTTCAACATATAAAGATATATTTACAGCGGCTGATGGCGAACTGCCCGTATTGTCAACGGTACGGTCAACACGGACATTAAGCTCGTAATCAACAGTACGCTGATTTTGGTTCATATCATAATTTTTCTTTGGAGCGGTGCTGTCCTGTTCGCACTGGGCAGTCTGCTTGGTAATAGATGTTTTATAGCCCATAACTAAACAGGAATCCTCGTAATATGTTATACCGGTTCCCGGGGTGTAAACGCCGTTCGGATATGACGCCGCTTTTGCATTGGCACATGCCGAACCGGTAGTACCTGTATGGTAATAGTCATTATACCAAAAAGGTAATGCACTTTCAAAATCTTCTGTGAAATCGCTGCTTCCTGATTGTTTATAATATTTGCCGGTATTCGGTTGTCCAGGCTTATGCGTCAGCAGCTTGTTCTTTACATAATTTTTATAGTCATCGTCTGTAAGATCATCAACTGATTTACTTAAATATACAGCAACTGCATCTGCAACATCTGCCTTACACCATGCATAAGAATTTCTCGTAATCATATATACCTTGTTGGTCGGGCAGTCTGCTTTAATCTTTCCGTCAACATAAAAATGAAGGTGGTTCATATCAGCTTCATTCAACTGTCGTCTGGATTCAAACATTGTTGATACAGGAAGATAGCCTTCTGCTTTTAAATCGTCAAGACTTGTAAACCATACCAAATCGTCAGCTGTGGCTTTTTTCATTTCCTCGTCATTCGCCCAGTCTGTTTTGTCAGGCTTTGCACCCCACAGTGCATAGTCCTCGCTTGTTGCCCAACCCGTCAGACGACACCCGGTCGGGTCAAAAAACTTTCCGTAATATTTTATTATATTATCACTTGCTATACCGACATATTCATCCTCCGAACCGTCGTGATCCATACGAACCTGTAAGGACAGTTCTGTTCCGACAGTAGCCCAATCATTATCCGTTTCATAGCATCCGTCGGTCAGCGGCTCATCATAGTTTCCCTGATATTTATTGTAAAATATCATGCAAATAATATTTCCTCGCTTTTTCAGATATTGTGCAATCCAGACAGTGTCATCATCGTTATTCATTTGAGCTACAGTATCACCTTTGAAAGACATATTGCTGTCAGTCAGCCTAATGTAAAACTGACCGTCTGCGTACTCTTGTGTGATTTCAACATTTGAACTGTTTACATAAGGCTGAACCAGTGCCATTTTGCCTGCGGAAAAAACCGCACGGTCTATCTTCCAATAATCACCTTTTACTATCTCCGGGTTATATAAGGTATATTCACTCTCTGAACCTGAAGATGCCGTACGATGCGGAAAATGAGTGCCAAAGGCAAAGCCGCTCACTGAAACATGAACAAGAGATTTATTGCTTTTGTCCGCCGTAAATGTCCATGTACCACTATCCTCACAGGTTTTTGTTTTATGCAATTCATTAGGAAATTCTCTCAAGCCTGAGAAAGGAACAAATCCCGCTGCTTTGTTGCTTACCGACAAATTTCTGCCTTCTATATTGTCACTTTTGTCATTCTTGCTTCCTGCCCAGAACAATGGCTGATAATCCTCTTTTTTTTCCGGTAGTTCGTCGCCTTCCTGTTTGTATTCAGAGTACATTTCAAGGTCAAAAGTGATTGTTCCGTTTGTATCCGGAATTTCCATACCACGCATACCCTGATCGGACGACTTTCCACGGGCTTCAATAAGAATTCCGTAAAGAATCATACGACCTTTGACCTTACCTCTGTCGTAATTGGCGTCGTTCTTGTCGCCTGTGCTAAAATCAAAGGCTCCGACTTTTGTATTGTTGACAAGAATGTCTGTAACCTGGATGTTCAACATCAGTCTTGCCGAAATTATAATTTCAGTACCCTCGACCGTCTGTGCCTCCACGCCGTGTTCTTCTGTTTCATTATTGCCGTAAGTATCAACCGTCGGGCAGTCGGTATTTGTACCTGTAACGATAGTAGCAGGCAGACGGTCATCATCAGCATTATATGTTGCACCAACATTATTGTGTTGCAGCCAAAGGGTAAAGTACGGCTTGATTTTATCTCCGTTGTGCATTCTTAACGCTCTTATGACAACGGGAATCTCATTTGTAGAAGCACCGATTGCCGCCTCGTTGCTGCCCGAAGGCACAAGTGTATAACTGCCACGCAGTACAATACAGCTTTTTGTTTCACCGTCCAGATTAACATCAGCCGTTACTGTTTCATATTTAATATTCTGCGAGCTTTGCAGCCAACCCATCGAGTCTGTTTCAAACCGTGCATCTTCCTCGCTCAGCGGCAGTACAAATTCAAAATAAAGCCGTCCCTCTTTAATTCCGCCGACATCCTGTCTTGCTATGGCTTCACGCAGTTTTGTATTGAACTGAACGGTATATGTTGCCGTATCAAAGGTGCGTAGGACATTGTTTGTGTCTGTGCTGTCGTTGCCAGCATTGTCATCAGCGTCCCAGGGTGATGTGCCTGTGCGGACTGATGTTTTGCTATCGGTGGCGGTGTCGTCTTTCATTTTGAATTCGGTTATGTATGCCCAGTCACCGTCCAGATAGTCCCTTATCGTACCCTGATTGCCGTTATCCGTAGTTGTGTCGTCTGATAATGTAGCCACTTTATTTTCCGGCTGACTTATCCGGTCAGCTGAGCTTTCGCTGTTTGAGTCGTCAGATGTTGAGTTCTCTGTTGTACTTACTTCGACAACTGAGCTTTCGCCGCTTGCGTAGTTAGATGTTGAGTCCTCTGTTGTACTTACTTCGACAACTGAGCTTTCGCTGCCTGTGTCATCAGGCATTGAGTCCTCCGCCGCACTTGCAGGAAAAATAAATGTACACACCATACACACAGCCAACAATAACGCAAGAACAGCCGTTGCTTTGTAACGGTGATTTTTTGTATTTTTTGTTCTGTTCATTTGTGATTTCCTCTTTTTTTCTTTTGTCATATATTATATTTTCACAGAGTAAAGCCGCATATATATTTTAAATTTTAATATTCCGCTTATATTTTATCACTTTAAATATAAAAATTCAATAAATATATGATAATTTATATATAATTTTTTCGTTTTAATTAACATAATTATTCTAAACCTGTCAATAAATCAGTCAAATACTCCTATACAGGCTTTAAAGGCTGATGTACACCTGTATTACGCTTGAAAAATAATATAAAGTATGATAAGATTATATCAATTATTGTACCGAAAAAAATACCACGCTCAAAGCTCGGTGCAAAGGGATAATGATGTGCGTGGAGAATGGTGGAAGAAATGGCTGATGTAAAAAGAATTTTCGTCGAAAAGCGTCCGGGTTTTGATGTTGAGGCGTCAAATCTTTCGGCTGACCTCAGAAGTAATCTCGGTCTGAAAAACATTGAAAAAGTAAGAATTATCAACCGCTATGACATAAGCGGTCTTGACGGAGAAAATTTTGAAAAGGCAAAAAATACAATATTCAGCGAAACCAACGCAGATGTTGTATATGATGAGGTACTGCCCGAGGACAGTGATTTCAGAATTTTTGCGATGGAATATCTGCCGGGACAGTATGACCAGCGTGCCGATTCCGCCGCACAGTGTGTACAGCTTCTGACACAGGGCGAAAGACCGCAGGTTGTAAGTGCAAAACTTGTTGCCGTAAAGGGAAATATAACAGATGAAGAATTCCGGAAGATACAGAACTATCTTATAAACCCTGTTGAATCACGCCTTGCCTCCCTCGAAAAGCCTGATTCTCTCGATATGAAAGCGGCTGTTCCCGCAAATGTTGCCGTTGTTGAGGGCTTTACAAAGTGGAACGACGACGAAATGCAAAAATATTTTGATTCAATGGGCTTTGCAATGACGCTTTCTGATCTTAAATTCTGCCGTGACTATTTCCGTGACGACGAACACC
>JBJFIB010000022.1:0-3957 GCA_051894195.1 Acutalibacteraceae bacterium | reverse complement strand
TTTTTAAAAAACTTTTTTGGCTCTATTTGCTTACCCCAACATTTATTATAGAGCCAATCAATTTTGGGACGATTATAAAAATAAAAAATTCGGTTATATCATAAAAAAATACGGCAAAAAAAGCTGGAAACAGGATGTTAAGTTCTGTATCAGGCGTTTTAAACGGTTAATAAATAATCATAAATAATTTTTTATCCATATTATTGCTTTATGTTCCAAATTAAAATATCCTCACAACAGATTGATGAATCGTTGTGAGGATATTCTGTTTATTTGTTTATTTGTTGATTTGTTGATTTGTTGATTATTTGAGCATCTCAGGCATATCAGACATTATTTTTGCAGCAATAACTTTATTTCCTTTAGCGGTAGGGTGTATATTATCGGCAGACAAGCATCCGTCGTACCAGCTGCCTGTGCCGTCAGCTCCCAAAGCGTCTGCAATATCTATATATTCCAAACCGCTGTTTTTGATAATTTCATTTTTATAATTATGATTATTAGTGGGAGTTGTTGGGATAGTACACAAAACTAATCTGATGTTATTTTGTTCGCAGATACTTCTGACGGTATCAAGCGTATTCTGCCAGCCGTCGTTTACGCAACTGTCTTTATCCGAATCGTTCATACCCATACACCAAAGAATGGTATCCGGACAACCAAATAACAGACATTTATTCAATGATATCAAAGCCTGAGCAGAGGTTCTTCCACCAAAGCCGTCAAACATTGCACCGGTAAAACCGTTGTCAATAACAATTTTTGGCCATCTGTCAGTACTGTAATCATAGAAGTACGAATCACCGAATGCCCATATTTTTTTATCATAATCTGAACAATAATAACTTAAAGTACAGTCACTAAGGGTACAATCGTGTAATTGTGCAGCAATAGTATCTTTCGAGCCTTGCCATTTATTGCTGCACTTAAACGAACCCGATAATGTGTTTACGATTACTTCTGAACTCTGATCCTGTAATACTCTTACCGTAACATTGATAAAGCTTTGGATATTAAGTCCATGTGTAAACGAATTGACAAGTATATCAGATGAATGATATCTGTAAAATTTTACTTCCTGAGAAGTTATTTCAACATACATTCCCGAATAAAGTGCATTGATACCGTGTCCAAGTTTCAAGGAAGAAAAATCATCTGGTATTTTTGCAGTAAACGAGAAAGTGTAATTTTGCTTAATATCAGATACATCTAACTCAATTTTGTCTGACGAAGTAAGAGATTCTCTGTATGTAATCAGCTTGTGGTTTTTAATGGCTTCTGATATCTTTTGTATGTTATCAGTATCATATTTATAACCGTCTGACCATTTACTGTAATTTGATCGTAATCCAAAATAAGCGGTGTCTTTATATTCGTCGTCAATAACTACACCAATATAATGGCAAGTTTCCGGAATCGACCACTCCATATTCCAGTTACCGTGGCTGTCATGATAATTATATAGTGTTGAGATAAACCCCATATCTATATTATACAGGGCGATATTATGATAGATGGAAGAAAGCTGTGTAAAATAATATACTGTTCCCGGAACAACAGGAAATATCACAATTTTTTTTGTACCCGGAACAATTCTGCCTGAACCATTCGCAGCGTCGCCGTATTGGAAATTGACATTATTGCTAGTGTAACCAACATCAAGAAGATTGTACACATGATAAAATTTCTGAAAAATCGAATCAGTTTGGTTTTTTAAACTACGCATCTGTTCTCTGACGGAGCTGCCGGCACTACTGTATATTGTTGCGTTTACACCTGTCCGGATATCAATCAGTTCACTGTTTCCTTCGGTTTCAACGCTGTTTGCAATGATATTGTCTATGCGGTCATTAACCTTGCTCACTTCGGAGCTGATGGTTTCATTCAATGTTGTAACGGTAGAGTTTATTCTGCCGTTGACAGAAGCGGAGTCTGCATTGAGTTGTGCGGTGATTTCATTCACAGAAGTTTCAAGCTGCTGTTGTGTATATTCTGAAAGGGTGGAGATGCTGTTTGTCAAAGTTTCAACCTCACTGTTGAGGGCAGCATTGGTGTCAGCGTTCAGTTTTTTAACAGATTCTTTGATTCGTAATAATGCCTGATCGGTTTCCAGGCGTTCAAGATTGGTATCTTCGTACTCAGAGTTGAGAAACGAGTTATGTTTACATGGCATATTGATTGACCTCCTTTGTCAAAATTTGTGCAATAACATCATATCCGGTATCATTGAAATGTGTGTCATCGGACAGGATACATTCCGGATACTGCAACAACACAATGCGTTGTAAATCATTTTCAGACGGTTCAATATTCGCAATTTGCAGTGCTTTACAGGAAATGAGTTCATTATTCTCTGAGTATATCAACTCTTTCATATAGCTTTCTAAATCAAAGAAATGGTCCTCGAATACCTGACGGATAGCAGCATTATAATCACTTTGCCAGCTATCCTGTGATGAACCGAGTGTATGATTGAACCCGATAATAATATAGTTTTCACTGTCAAAACAGTCTGCTTTTTCCCCGATAATGTTCAGAATCTGTTCACTGCTGATTCGGTTATGGTCAAGCTGATTGTTGACCGTAATAATATCCAGATTATCAAAATTTCTGATTCTGACCGGAACGGTATTATTATTACTGTAAACAGATTTAATAAAGTCCAGTATTTGTTCCTTGGTACTTTTGCAGGTTTTTCTTCTCATGATTTTTGGAACCTGACAGCAAATTTCTCTGCCCTTGTCATAGCTTAATGTGATCGGGTGTTCCACATCAAAGTGCGAATATGGTGCAATCTGATAATAATCATTATCTGCCAGTTCGATTGCCACATAATAATAGTAATGTTCATTCGGTAAGCTTGTTTCCTCCGGAGTAAGCCTGAAATGATACTTTCCGGCGATCTCATCATCAGCCGTCAGTTCTTTTCTGATAATATCTTCCGACTTTTTATTGGTTTCCAAATTAACTTTAAGGCTGGCTTTGACACCAAATATCAGTTTTTCACCTTCGGCAAGCAGATAAGTATTTCTTTTTCTGTCCACCAGCGAAATACTGCAATCAAAGGTGCTTCCTCGGTAAATCTGTAAGTTTTCGTACATTCATACTCTCCTTTTGTTAATATAAAAATGCTCCTTGTTTTGATGGTTTATAGTTACATCATATCCTCTCCTTTTGATGTATAAGATAAAGAGTTGTGATTTTTGTCTTGAAAATATACACTCAGTGTATAGACAGAAAATAGAAACCCCTTTCACTATACTTCCAGAAAAACAAAAAATTCGACCTCGAAAGGTAGAATTTTTGAAAAATATTTTGTGCCTTGCTATAAAATTTATATATTGCACAAAAAATAAAAAAATTTTTGATGTTTTTTACAAATTAAATTTACTCTTTTTGTTTTATAAGGAGCAGAAAAAAAACCAAGGGCTATTTCACAATCTGTCATACGCATTTTATTACATAAAAATTTGTTTTGGATTTACGAAAGTTTGTTATCTTGAAAATTACGAGATAAGCATATTATTTTAGAGTAATATTCTCACAAAACAACAGAATATCGGTCAATATCACCTTACTATTATCAAACTTGAAATATAAATTGTAGCCGAGCTATAATCGCAGAATTTTAATTCTTATTTATTCAGCGTTTCTTTAAATTTATCAAAAAATCATAAAATATTTCATTCGTATAAGGTAAAATAGATATGCAAAAATGTAATATTTATAGGCATTTAATAATTTTTATTTTAAATTTTTATATGATTAGTATAAAATACTTTTGGCATAATATTGACGGGTTAGCATAAAAGATGTATAGTAAGAAATATTATTAAAAAATTAAAACAGACATTTACACTTTATAAAAATTATTGTATAGTAACTATATAAGAAAAATTCAAAAAATAAAGGAAGTGTTGGCTGATGAAAAAGACAAATAATTGTCTTTATGTAGAA
>JBJFIB010000021.1:0-20241 GCA_051894195.1 Acutalibacteraceae bacterium | reverse complement strand
TATGGGAACTGAAATTGTAAAAATCGAAAATCTTGTTAAAAGATACAAGGAGCTTATCGCCGTTGACCACCTTAATCTCAGTATTGAGGAGGGCGAAATTTTCGGACTTCTCGGTCCTAACGGTTCGGGAAAAACAACAACAATCAACTGTCTGCTGTCTTTGCTTGCATTTGATAAGGGCAGTATAAAGGTTTTCGGAAAAGAAATGACGCCGTCAAGCTATGACATCAAAAAACAAATCGGCGTTGTTATGCAAGATGTAGCGGTAATTGAACAGCTTAATGTTTATCAGAATATTGACTACTTCTGCGGACTTTACATAAAGGATAAAAAGACACGCAAGAAATATGTTGATGAGGCAATCCGTTTTGTAGGACTTGAAGATTTTGTGAAGTTTCTGCCGAAAAAGCTTTCAGGCGGTCTTTTAAGACGACTTAATATTGCCTGCGGAATTGCACACAAACCGAAACTTATAATTTTTGATGAACCTACCGTTGCGGTTGACCCGCAGAGCCGTAACAAAATCCTTGAAGGCATAAAGGAACTCAACAAAAACGGTGCGACAATCATCTACACTTCTCACTATATGGAAGAAGTCGAACAGATTTGTTCAAGAATTGCAATTATCGACAAGGGCAAAAATCTTGTAACAGGCACAAAGGAAGAACTCAAAAAAATGGTTAAAAATACCGAAACAATCACGATTGAAACCGAAAATATCAGCGACAAAATCAAGAATAAGCTGTGTGAGTCCGAACACATCTATGAAGTCGATTACAGCGACGGCAAACTCAATGTAAAATGCAGTGGCGGAAAACACAATCTTGTCAATGTTCTCGGTATTCTTGCGGAAAATAATGTCGCAGTCGGCAGAGTTTATTCCGAATTGCCGACACTCAATGATGTATTCCTTGAAATTACAGGCAAGGCACTTCGTGATATGGAGGGCTGATTTATGTTTTTTCACAATTTAAAATACAGTATTCTTGAAACAATCAAACAGAAAGAAATTATAATGTGGTTTGTTCTGTTTCCGTTTTTTATGATTACAATTTTCTTTGCGGTGTTCAACGGTCTTGGCGAAAAAACTGAACATTTTAATGATATTCCCGTTGCGGTTGTCTTTGAAAAGGACGACAAAATTTTTTCGACAGTGCTTGATGAAATTTCAAAGTCTGATGAACCGCTGTTTGATGTTACCTATGCCGACAAATCAAAGGCACAGTCAATGCTTAAAGACGGTGATGTCTATGCGATAATTACCGTAAATGACGATATTTCAATGTCTGTTTCAGAAAGCGGAATTGCAAATACAATAGTTCACGAATTTATTACGCAGTATCGTATTCAGAAGGATATTATCACGGAAACCGCAAAAAACAATCCCGAAAAACTCCAAGATGTAATAAACAGCTTTTCAAATGAACAGACCGTCAATGAAAACATCTCACTTTCAAACGGTAATATGGATGTTTTTGTGTCGTTCTTTTTCTCGCTTATCGCTATGATTGCGATGAATACCGCAAATATGGGCGTATTTATTGCGACGCAGACTCAGGGCAACCTCAGCAAAATCGGTGCAAGAAAATGCCTTTCCCCTACACCTAAGATTATTTCCATAATTGCGTTATTTTTGGCACAGTGTATGATTGCAATATCGTTAAGCGTAATTGCGGTTACATATATTCTTATTCTGGGTGTAAATCTCGGAAATAAAATCGCTATGATTTATCTTTCGGCAATTATCGGCTCAATAACAGGTATTTCATTCGGTTTCTTTGTCGGTTCAATCGGCAAAATGTCATCAGGTATAAAATTCGCAATATGTATGGCTGTTACAATGACAAGCTATGTTTGCAGCGGACTTATGTCATCAGATATTAAAGTAGTTATCGACACCTATGCACCGATTATAAACAAACTTAATCCTACCGCAAGAATTGCCGATATGCTTTACTGTCTGAACATCTATGACGATTACAGAATATTTACCGGACATCTTGTTGTACTTCTTATTATGACTGTAATTTTTATTGCAGGAGGATTTATGCTTACAAGGAGGAAAAAATATGCAAGTCTTTAAGGCTTTTATGAAGATAGTTCTGAAACATCTGAACATAGCTTTCATATATATAGTTGTATTTTTTATAATGGCGGTAATTATGTCTAATGTCGGCACATCTCAGACAGAACAGTTTTCCGCAAGCAAGCTGAATGTTTGCGTTATAGATATGGACAATTCAGCATCAAGCAAAAAGCTGACCGAATACATAGGCAAAAATCATAATCTCGTTGATATTGAAAACAACAAAGACGATATTCTCAATGCACTTTATTACCGTACAGCCGACTATGTCCTGAACATAAAAGAGGGCTACGAAAAAAATCTTTCAAACGGCAACACGGAAGATTTACTTTCAAATTATAAAGTACCCGACAGCTACAATGCCGTATTTATGGATTCACAGCTTGATTCCTATGTAAAATATGCCTCAGCATATATTTCCGGCGGAATGAGTGTCGAACAGGCTCTTGACAAGGTTTCAGACGAACTGTCAGATGAAGTTAAGGTCGAAACACTTTCATTCAACGATACTGCTGAACCCGCAGACACAAGCTATCTGTATTTTTCATATCTCGGATATATTATGGTAATGGTTATCGTTATGGCGGTTGCACCATCGTTTATGGCTATGACAAACAAAAAAATCCGCAGCCGTACAAACTGTTCTGCAATTACATCTTCAAGTCAGACAATGCAGTTAGTAATAGGTGCGGCAATATGCGGAACGGCTGTTTTCGTAATGTTTGCACTTGGCGGATTTGTATTTTTAAGCGATATGATGTTCACATCAACAGGACTTCTTATGGTTCTTAACCTGTTTGTATATACGGTATTTTCAATAATGCTTACGCTGTTCATTTCAACAATTCTTGAAAACACAACAGCACTCAATATGATTGCAAATGTTTTAGGTCTTGGAATGAGTTTTCTTGGCGGCGTATTCGTAAGTCAGGATTTACTCAGTGAGGGTGTTCTCAGCGTCGGAAGATTTTTGCCGTCATACTGGTATGTCAGAGCCGTAAACATTGCCGCCGGTGCTTGCGGAGAGGTTTTCGACCTTGGTCAGTATTTTATCAGCGTTGGAATAGTGTTCGGCTTTGCACTGGTTATGATGGCTCTTACACTCCTTGCCGCAAAAACAAAAAGAAAATCATCAGTATAAAAATTCAATGATTTTTCAGGTATTTCTCCCGACAAAATCGGGGGAAATATCTTTTTGTTCAGTATTGGAACAATCCCTTGACATTTGAAATTTATGACATTATTATTATAACAACATTTCTGCTTTTCACAGGAATGTCTGCGGAACAAAAATTATCGGAGGGTATGCAAAAATAAAGGAAAAAGGAGAAAATCAATGCTACAATTAAAGAAAATCAAAAAGCAGTACCGCACAAATGATTTGGTACAGACAGCACTTGACGGCATAAACCTGAATTTGCGTGACAATGAATTTGTCGCAATACTTGGTCCGAGCGGTTCGGGCAAAACAACACTTCTGAATATTGTCGGCGGTCTTGACAGATATGACGAGGGCGACCTCATTATCAACGAAATTTCAACAAAGCAGTACAAGGACAAGGACTGGGATTCATACCGAAATCACACTATCGGTTTTGTGTTTCAGAGTTACAACCTTATTCCACATCAGACGGTGCTTTCAAATGTTGAGCTTGCACTGACAATTTCGGGTGTGTCTAAATCCGAACGCAAAAAGCGTGCAAAAGAGGCTCTCGAAAAAGTCGGACTCGGCAATCAACTTCATAAAAAACCTAATCAGATGTCCGGCGGTCAGATGCAGCGTGTAGCTATTGCCCGTGCATTAGTCAATAATCCGGATATTCTTCTTGCCGACGAACCGACAGGTGCTTTGGACAGCGAAACAAGCATACAAATTATGGACTTGCTGAAAGAAGTCGCAAAAGACCGTCTTGTTGTTATGGTAACACACAATCCTGAGCTTGCCGAACAGTATGCTACACGAATAGTAAAGCTGCGTGACGGAAAAATTATCGGCGACACAAATCCCTTTGAACCCGACAGCAAGAAAACTCCAAAACCTGAACATAAAAATATGGGAAAAGCCTCAATGTCTTTCCTGACTTCTTTATCTCTGAGTTTTAACAATCTGCGTACAAAAAAAGGTCGTACACTGCTTACATCTTTTGCGGGTTCTATCGGTATTATCGGAATTGCACTCATACTTGCACTTTCAACAGGTGTAAATGCTTATATCAGCGATATTCAAAAGGACACAATGACCTCCTACCCTATACAAATCACTGAAAAAAGCATTGACCTCAACAGCATAATTTCAACCCGTGACGATATGATTGACAGTATGACTAAGGAAACAGAAAATCGTGACGGCGTTTATGCCAACAATACCGCTCTTGAACTCAGCAATTCTCTCAATTCAAGCGTGACGGAAAACAACCTGACGGCTTTCAAGAAATATCTTGACGACCCGAAAAGCGAAATTAACAAACATATCGGTTCTAACGGAATTGTATATTCTTATAATGTAAACTTCAATGTCTTTGCTGAGGATTCAGACGGAAATGTCATAAATACAGATGTTGATGTAAACGAGGAGTCATCATCTTCTTCAAATCCGTTTGAGAGTTCCGCCGCTATGATGAAAAATATGAAATCAATGTTTGATTCTTCAAACGCCGCAAAGAATTTTGAGGAACTTATCCCCGACGCTGACGGCAAAAGCATAAGCCATGTTATTACAGATAATTATGAGGTTCTCTACGGCAACTTCCCTGAAAAATATGACGAGGTTGTACTTGTTCTGAATAAGAGAAATGAAATTCCGACTTCTATTCTTTATCAGCTCGGATTTATCACAAAAGACGAATACGACAAAATCAAAGACGACCTTGCCGACGGCAAAGAAGCTGAAATTCCAAGTTGGAACTACAAGGATATATGCGAAAAAGAATTCAGCCTTGTTCCTGCATGCGACTGCTATATCAAAAACAGTGACGGAACATTCAAGTATATCGGTGATGATATTGCATATCAACAGCAAATCCTTGACAACAGCATTAAGCTGAAAATTACAGGCGTTATCCGTCCGAAAGAGAACGCAAATACAACTGCACTTGATTCAACCGTTGCTTATACAAATAAACTCACAAACTATCTTATCGACTATACAAACAAAAGTGAAATTGTAAAGGCACAGGAAGAAACTCCCGAAACAAATGTGCTTAACGGACTGCCGTTCAAGGCTGATGACGACAAGACAAAGATTGAAAACGCAAAAGAATATATATCATCTCTCAGCACTTCGGGCAAAGCGTCACTGTACACTATGATTCTTTACAATTCAAAGAAACAGAACGCCGAAACCCCAAACAGTACAGCCGCTGAAAATCAAGCCGCAAATAACGCAACAGCCAACAACCAGACTGCTAACGGCACAACTCCAAACGGTCAGGCTGCAAATACCACCAACGGCACAATCCCGAATAATCAAAATGCTAATACTTCTTATGGTACAGGTTCAAACGCACAGTCTATGGACGAAAAAACCTTAGCCGCCGCTATGGACAAATGGCTTAAAGAAACACCCGATAATGACTTTTTACTCTCAATCTATGACAAATATATTTCGGGCAGTGATTATAACGATAACCTCGATAAATTCGGCAAAGTAAGCTATGATGCTCCGTCAGCAATAAACATTTATGCCGACAGCTTTGAGGATAAAGACGAAATATCCAACTGTATCGAAAAATACAACGATAAAGCAACAGAAGAAAACAAAATCACCTATACAGACTATATAGCACTTATGATTTCTTCGGTAACATCAATCGTGGACATAATCTCTTATGTGCTTATTGCGTTTGTTTCGGTTTCGCTTGTTGTTTCGTGCATTATGATTGGAATTATCACACACATTTCGGTTATGGAACGCACAAAGGAAATTGGTATTCTCCGTGCGATTGGTGCATCAAAGCACAATATCTCTCAGGTATTCAATGCTGAAACGCTTATTATCGGACTATGTTCAGGTATTCTTGGCGTAGGCATTTCAGAGCTTTTGTTAATTCCGATAAATGCAATTATTCACGCATTAGTCGGCAGTGCAACGGTCAATGCGGTTCTTTCATTACCGGCGGCTGTTATACTTATCGCAATAAGCACAATTATTACACTTATCGGCGGTCTGCTACCTGCTAAAAAAGCCGCAAAGAAAGACCCTGTAATCGCCCTCAGAACAGAATAAAATAATCCCCACAAAAACATTATGGCAGCGGATACACTCCGCTGCCATTTCATATTTTAGCGACACAAACCTCCGCACTTTACATTATGCATTATTTATAACTCCACTCTCCACTCTTCACTCTCCACTCTCACAACAACTCCTAACTCCTCACTCCTAACTAACTCCACTCTCCACTCTCCACACTCCACTCTGAAATCAGGCTGTCATTTCGAGGTCACGCTTTAAGCGGGAAATGATTTTCTTTTCGAGGCGTGAGATGTAGGATTGTGAAATTCCCAGTTTATCCGCAACCTCTTTCTGAGTGTGTTCTTTTTGTCCGTTAAGACCGAAACGCAATTCCATTATGCGAAGTTCACGCTTGTTGAGTTTCATAACGGCTTTCATAAGCTGATTTTGTTCGGACTCCTGTTCAATTTTAATGTTGACGACATCACTGTCACTGCCGAGAATGTCGGAAATGAGAAGTTCGTTGCCGTCCCAGTCAACATTAAGCGGCTCGTCTATTGAAATTTCGTTTTTTTGCTGTGCATTTTTGCGTAGATACATAAGTATTTCGTTTTCGATACATCTTGATGCATAGGTCGCAAGTTTTATGTTTCTTGACGGACAAAATGTGTTGACGGCTTTTATCAGTCCTATTGTTCCGATTGAGATGAGGTCTTCAACATTTACCGACGGCGACTCAAACTTTTTTGCGATATATACAACAAGTCTGAGGTTGTGTGTGATAAGCGGTTCCCGTGCGTTATCATCACCGTTTTCGATACGCTTCATTATTTCGGCTTCTTCAACGCTTTTCAGCGGCGGCGGAAGAGTTTCGGGACCGTTTATGTAGTAAACCCCGTCATCTCCCATAATCATCATTTTGAACGCAAGCCACCCGGACATAAACTTATCTGACATTTTCTTAACACTGCCCATAATGTCAACTCCCTTTCATAATCAGCTCGGCAGGCACAAGCATATCTGTTCCGCTTGTCATATTTTCTCCTTTGCAAAAAGCAAGATAGGCACTTACTTCTGTTTCTTCATTACCGATTTTCAGCTTTATTATGTCCGGTTTAACTGCGGGAATAACTCCCGTTCCTCCGACAGAATTAAACGGCACAAGCCGCACTCCTTTAACTCTGTTGTCTGAATTTTCTGTGATTTTCATACAGTCGTCTGCGTCAAACATATCTTTGAATATTTCTTCTCTTGCGACAATTACACATTCGTCTGAAAAAGGTTCTTTCAGAGTGTTACCCGTATCAACTGTACCGTCAGCCTCCTTTGTTATGCCGTTATAGGTTATCACAACTCTGCATTTAAGCTGTTTTGGCACTCCCCTTCCTGTTATCCTCATTATCACACGCAGGATTATGTAACAGAAAAGCGTTGTTATTACAAGCACAATCGGCGACACGGCAATATAAACGCTGTTGTTTCTTATCACAATGTTTTTCGGCGAAAAAACAATCCACAACGCTATCATAGCACCGCAATAGCAAAAACTGATAAGAAAAAATGCCGCTGATGTTTTGATGAATACTTTTCTGTTCAAAGGGCAAAACGCCGCCGCAACAACAGCACATGCCGTCAGCATACTGACAACCATTGACAAACCCGACGGCAAAGGCGGCAAAAATATCGCAAACGAGCATAATCCGCCGACTGCCGCACCGAGCAAAAGTCTTTTTTTTCCGCAACCGAGTGATAAAAACTTTTTGACTGTCAGAAGTATGATGTAGTCTATTATAAAATTCAGGCAAAAAAGAATATCAACATATATTGTCTGTGTCACTTTCCTGCCTCCTGCGGCAATAAGTATTATTGCACAAAACATATTCAGAATTTTGTAAATTATGCTTGTACGAAAACGATAATCGTACATCATAAAGTGAGCGTTAGTATAATTGTTTTACAGAAAAATAATTTTTGCCTTAATATTGTTGCGGCAGTAACGAAAAATATCAGAATTACCGTTACTGCCGCAAATTAAAACCTTATTTTTTAGTATGTCCTTGAATTTATCTTTGCACATAACAAAATAAGCGTAAATTGAATTTTGTTATGTAGCCTGTTTTCTTGCTTCCTCCATACCAAGACCGAAACTTATCGACAACGCCTCGTCAACCTTATACATATCGTAGCTGCTGAGAGAACCCATTTTTTCTTTAAGACGGCGTTTGTCAAGAGTCCGTATCTGTTCAAGCAGAACAACCGAATCCTTTGCAAGACCGCTGTGGTCGGCATAAAGCCTTATATGAGTGGGAAGATTTGCCTTTGAACTCTGGCTTGTGATTGCCGCAGCAATAACGGTCGGACTGAACCTGTTGCCGACATCATTCTGTATAATCAGTACCGGTCTTATTCCGCCCTGTTCTGAACCTATAACAGGGCTTAAATCAGCATAATAAATATCTCCTCGTCTGATGTTCATATCTTTTCACGCTCCGAATTTTTGATTTGATGTGCTGACAATGTTATTTTGTCCCATATAGAGCGATTTAATCATTGTTTATAAAAATCAACACATTATATTATATTCATACAAATACCGACTGTGAAAAAATCGAGTGCCGAAAAAAGTACAAGCGTTCCCGATTTTATTTTTTCAGAAACGCTTTTATTATGTATTCATTGAATTTTAGAAAATCCCTGTCAATAAACAACCGTAATTTTGAAATAACAGCACATCTTTGATTTGTGTTCTTGCATAAAAATGTTAATATAATATGTAGTATCTAAACAATGATTATAATAAATTATATGCACTTATTGCTTAAATAAGAACAGTTATTTTTAAATTTTTTATATATGATTTACTTATTTTTAAGAGTGGAGTGTGGAGAGTGGAGAGTGGAGTTAGTTAGGAGTGAGGAGTTAGGAATGTGTGTGACCGTAAGTCTGTGCGTTGAATTTTTAGTTTGTTGTAACATTAAGCTGTTGCGTGAAATTATACAATACACTAATCTTGCGGACAAAGACTTAACGGTAACAATAATTTTGAACGCAATTCGGGTGCGGCAGCTTGCCGCAGGAGTTGTTATGACCGCCACTTTTTTAGCTGAAATTTTTGTTCAGAATTTCAAGCCAGTTTTCAGGCGGCTTTTTTATTGTCATTTTTTGCTTTGTCACGGGGTGAATAAAAGTCAGAACACCACAATCAAGGCACTGACGGTCAAAATATTTCCGACTGCCGCCGTACATATCATCTCCCGCAAGCGAATGTCCTATGCTTGCAAAATGGGCTCTTATCTGATGTGTGCGACCTGTTTCAAGCTTGATTTCAAGATAGGTATGGTTGTGTTCAACGCAAAGGGATTTCCAGTGGGTTATGGCTCTTACTCCTCCCTCACCTGTTTCACGCTGAATTGTGTGACCCTCTTTAAGTCTGAGTGGTGCATCTATTGTGCCACTGCCGAAAAGCTCTCCCTCACACAGTGCAAAATAGGTTTTATCGACTGTTTTCGGCAAAAATGCCGCCGAATAAGCACTCTTTGCGACAAGCACAAGTCCGGAAGTATCACGGTCAAGGCGGTTTATTGCACGAAAAGTATAATGTTCGCCCTTGCTTTCGCTGTAATATACGGCACCGTTTGCAAGCGTGTCAAGCTGATGTTCTCTTACAGGGTGAACAGGCATAAACGGCGGCTTGTTGAATATGATAATTTCGCTGTCCTCATAGACAATATCAAGCGGAATGTTTACAGGTGTGATATAGTTTTCGTCGTCGGGCATTTTCAGTTCGACAACATCACCGATGTGAAGTATGTCTATACTTCTTATATGCTCGCCGTTTGAGGTTATTCCGTTTTCGGTTCGTTTCAGCTTTGTCAGAAGTCGTGCGGAAACATTACAGCGTTTTCTCAGAAAATTCTGAACCGTTATTCCGTCACAATCGTTTTCAACAACAAATTTCAAAGTTCTGTCCCCTTTATTATATTGCACACATCAATGAGAGATGTAATTTTGTAGTCGCATAAATCATTCGGCATTGAAATTTTATTTTTCGGGTCATACACACAGGTGTCAAGTCCCGCATTTTTTCCTCCCTGCATATCAGAAGTCAGGGAATCCCCGACAACAAGAATTTTTGATTTATCCTTTTCGGGTATTTTTTCAAAGACAATATCAAAAAATTCCTTTTGCGGCTTTTGAACACCTGTTTCGTCAGAAATAAATATATCCTTTAAGAATTTTGTAACAGGACTTTTGCCAAATCTTCCACGCTGTACAACGCTGAGTCCGTTAGTGATTATATAAATATCACATATACGGCTGATTTTTTCGAGTGCGTCATAAGCACCGTCAATAAGTATTGCCTGTTGTGAGAGTTCGTTTACATAGGTGTCGGCAAGTTCGGTAATTTTTTCGGTATTACTGCACATATCAAAATATTCACAGGTCAGCTTAAAACGCTCAACTCTCAAATCTGAACGCTTTATCTCGCCTTTTTCAAATTTTTTCCACAGGCTGTCGTTTATTTCGCTGAATTTTTCATATAATGTCTGAGTAAAGTCAAAGCCGTTTTTGGTAAATGCATTTTTGAGAGCGTTATATTCGCATTCCGGAAAATCAAAAATAGTATCGTCTGCGTCCATAAGCAAGGTTGTATATTTCATATCATCAGTTCCTGTCTGTTTTTTTATCAATTATAGCTTAATTTGCCCGATAATTCAACCGCTACTTATCGTAGAAAAATACCCCACAAACCGTATTTTCTCAGTTTATGAGGTAATGTTTATATTTATTCTTCTGCAAGTTTTTTGTCTTTTATGCGTTTTACTTCTGATACTATGAACATTTCAATCATTGAAACACTTTCTATCATTATTGCAACAATGTCATTCAATTTATTGCCTGTTACTAAGGATTCACCGTTCAGTATTTCAATAATATCAACAACAAGCATAAACAGTCCTGCTATTCCGAATATTATAAAAATCACTCGGGAGGCTTTTTCTTTTATGCCGTAAAATGCGTCGGTTAAAATTACTTTTGTGCTGAATACGGAAAACGAAATCCAGAATGTTGTTATAAATATAAAATATGTACTGAATTGACATATTTCAAATGTGTTCTCAATTATACAAAACAATGCCAACAATATAAATGATGTTATAAAAGCCCATTGAAAAGCCTTTCCTCTTTCAATCTGCTGGCGTTCGTCAAAATTTTCATTATTCTTAGTCATTGTTGTTATCCTCCCAAAAAAGTTCATCAAGTGTTTTGTCAAGCGCCTTGCATATTGCAATACACAGCTTTAATGACGGGTTGTACTCACCCGACTCAATCAGTCCTATTGTCTGCCTTGTAACTCCTACAATTTTTGCAAGGTCATTCTGGTTCATACCGTGTTCAAGTCGGGCAATTTTAATTTTCAGATTTTTCATTTTGCACCTCCTGTAACTATATAGTAACATATACTTTACTCAATGTCAACTATATATTGCATTTTGTCATAAAAAAATTACACGAATATATATTGTACTTTTACAAGAAAATTCAGCCATTAGCTATAATTATAAAAAGTCTTTGCGTGAACATTATCAATAAAAAAAGAAGTAACCGCCCAAGTTCCCAGCTGCACGGCTACTTCTCTTAAAATCATATTTGGGGACTAACCGTTTATCAGGTAGTCCACCTTGTATTTTTATTATACAACAGTTTGTGACCTGTGTCAAGCGTTGAAAATTATAAAGAACAGCAAAATTTTCAGCACTGTTATTAACACACATATATCAATGATAACATATTTTTACTTGTTTTTATGCGATTGCACTGAATATATGAATTTATTTATTGACACTTAGTAGTTTATGTGATAGCATTATTATAGAATGAATAATTTATCTTTTCATAGGAGGGAACGAATAATGGATAACAATGGTAATAACTTTAATAACAAAAACTATCCGAACGGCTCCTTTAACAATCCGAACACTACCCAGACGAATAACTACAACCGACCTGACGGCTATAATCAGCAAAATAATTACAATCAGCAAGATTACAATCAGCATAATTACAACTATAATCAGCCAAATGATTTCAATCAGCAGAATTACAACTACAATCAGCCAAACAACTTCAATCAACAAAATTACGGTTTCCCGAACAAACGCGTTGACCCCGGACAGAATATGGCAACCGCATCTTTGGTGTGCGGTATTATTGCCTATATGCTGCCATACGGTTTAGGTCTTATTGCCGCAATACTCGCAATTATATTTTCGGTTGTATCCGCCAACAAAAGTCAGGAGGCAGGACTGCCAAGAAACGGAATGGCAACAGCTGGTCTTATATGCGGTATTATTGCCTGTGCAACCAGTGTAATAACGCTTATTGCGTGTTTTTCAATAGGCAGCTGTACTTTGTGTTATGCCGGTTCTTCATTGTCTTATCCTTATTATTGATTGGGTATTCAAATCAGGTAAAACACTTGTACATAAGTTTCCACAAAAAAATCAAAGCACTTTCGGTTACATTGAGCCGAAAGTGCTTTTTGTTATGCTTATGTTCAGTTTTGCACTTGTGAACTTGTTGTTGTCTGCGTGTCGTCTGTCGTGTTTGTTATATCCTGCGTGTTTGCAGTATCTTGGGTGTTTGTCGTATCTTGTGTAGTTGTTGTATCTGACGGATTTGAAGTGACTGTTGTTTCCGGCGTACTGACAACTACATTACCTCTTGAACCGTAAGGTGCAGGGGCACTGCTGCCGTTTCCGCCTGGTGAATATATTGTTGGAGTCTGCATTGTCGGACTTACATCTCTCGGACCAAACGACGGGTCACTCGGAATTCTTGACAGTGCCGAATCATAAGAATCATATTTATAATCGTATGAACCCTCAGGGAGATATTCACGCTTTATTTCTACGCCGTCCTTGAAATAAACCTTTGCACCCTTTGCGGAATAAGACGACGAACCGGCTGATGTAACCCAACCGACAGGAACTATTTCATCAAAATCCTTAAAAGGTGAACCGTACATTTCAACCATAAGCTCGTCACAGCCGTCGCCGTTTGAGTCATATACATATGTAGCAATATAAAGTGAATATTTGCCGGTATTTTTGAATTTCATATCGAGGTTTCCGTAGTCAACGGTAGCGTCAAGACCTCTGTCGGCATAAGATGACGGAAATTGGTGAGCGTGTCTTTCGACAACCTCCATATCGGCTTTTAATGCACATATATAAAGTGTTGTTGACGCCTGACAGATACCGCCGCCATACTGCTGTTCATATCTGCCGTTTACGATTGCGGTTGACGGAACATATCCGAGTGAACCGTTAGTGGTGTCGCCTGTCATTCCGTTGAACGAGAATGTTTCACCCGGTTTTACTTCTGTACCGTTGGCGGTTTTTATTGCAAGCTCCATATTATGATTTGATGCCCATACATTATTTGCTGTTGTTTCGTGAGATGCAATAAGCTTTGTGTTTGCCTTGATGTCGGCAAGAGTTACCTTATATGGTGTTTCGGTTGTTTCAACGGAAAATGCACCTGTTTTCTGTTCTCTTGAAAGTATATCGGTAATCTTGCTTTCGAGAAGATTCTGGTCAACAAGGTATCCGTTTGAACCGTCAGCATAAGTGAATTTTTCAACAGCTGTCGGGTCAAAGGTTACGACATGAGCGTTTACAGGGTCAACATTGAATTGTTTTGCCGCCTTTTTGACTGCCTTTTTGATTGAAGAATTGTTGATAACTGATGTTATTTTGAAATCCGTTGAGCCGTTATTGCTTGTTGTCTGTACGGTAGGCGTTACAAGCTCGCCACGACTGTAATGATAAGCCTGAACAAGAACATCTGCAACATTGGTATCAAACGAAAAATCGTCCTGAGTAAGCGTAAAGCTCTTTCCGTCACAGGATATTGAAATATTGATATTGTCACGGATATTTTCGAGTGTATCCTGCATCATTTCGTAGGAGTCGCTGAGTGATTTGCCTGTAAGGTCAATGCCCTCAACCGTTACGCCCTTGCCGAAAAGAATATCTGTTGTATCAATTTCCTTGATGTCGGCTGACGCCTGTGGTAATGACGAAAGTGACGATTCACTTCCCTTACTGCTTTCTGTCGGAACCGACGGAACCGTCAGATGTGAACTTTCCGGTGTTACCGCAGGAACGGTGTCCTTATTCATACCGAAAGCCAGAACAACACCGACTGCACCAACGCAAAGAACTGCCGCTGCCGTAATTACGACAGGAACAACAGGGAATTTCTTTTTTTGTTTTACGGCAGCGTGTCTGGGAGTATTTTTGTCAACACTTGCAAAAACAACACCGTCATCAGCATTATTACCGGCGTCGGACTTTTTATCCTGAATATTAAAGACCTGAGTTTTGTCGTCAGCGGTTTTGTTTTGGGCTATTGATTTGCTGTCTGACGGATTTGGTTTTTTGTCGTTTGATTTTGAGCTGACAGACGCAAAAGTCACGGTATTATCGTCTTCTTCGGAAGATACCTTTGCGTTTCCTGCAAATACAACTTCATCTTCGGTTTTGGTCTTAATGCCGTCCGAATGTGTCATATCTTTCTTATTATTATCCATACGCATTAACCTCCGCAGGTATATTAAACAATATAATGTATCATCAATAATAATACAACAAAATCATATCAAAAGTAAAGTAACATTTTCTTAATTTAGGGCAAAAAATATAACAAAGATGTTTCCTTTATATTTCTTATTTTGTTATTTATGTGAAATGCTTGCATTATCAATATAATTTAACAGGATTATTTTGCTTTTTATTGAAAATTTATTCAAAATCAAGTATAATAATCACAGAAAATAAAAACGAAAGGATGGTTTTATGAGAGTTCTTATTCTCTCTGCAACAACCGGCGGCGGTCATATGAGAGCCGCAAACGCATTAAAGGAATATATTCTTTCACAGAGTCCCGACTCTGAGATTATGATTTCAGATACACTTCAATATGTAAGTCCTTTTCTTAACAAGGCTGTAACGGAAGGCTATGTATATATGGCTACAAAAACTCCAAAGGTTTACGGCACCGTTTACAAGGCGTCAGACAAGGACACTGCTATCAACAAAACTGTAAACTTAGCTACAAATCAGCTCAGAAAAAGGCTTTATCCGCTTGTTGATGAATTCAACCCCGACATTGTCATTACAACTCACTCCTTTGCAACGGAAATTGTCACATCACTCAAAAAAGCCGGAGAAATAAACATACCGATAATCAGCATTATTACTGACTTTGCCGTTCACAAAACATATATCAGCGAAGGCGTTGACGCATTTATTCTTTCGAGTCGTGAAATGGTTGACCAGATGCTTGAAAGAGGTGTTGACCGTGTAAAACTCTATCCCTACGGAATACCTGTCAAAAAGGAATTTCTGGAACCCATTGACCGTGAAAAAGCCTTTGAAAGCGAGGGACTTGACTCGTCAATTCCGACAGTGCTGATTATGGCAGGCAGCTTTGGCGTTACTGATGTACTCAAAATCTACCACAAAATAGTAAAGTCGCCGTGTGATTTTCAGATTATCGTAATAACCGGAAAAAACGAAAAGCTGTACGAAACATTCGACCGCTATCTCAGCAAAATCACGCTCAACAACACCATTGTACAGCTTAAAAGCGAACAAAAGACAAAGTCAACATCTTATGCGTCAAAGCATATGAAACCCTCAAAGCCGACAAGACTTCTCTATTACACCAACGAGGTCGAAAAATATATGCATATGGCGGATATAATCGTCACAAAACCCGGTGGTCTTACTGTAAGCGAGGCTATTGCGTCGGAACTTCCTATGGGTATTTTCAAGGCTATTCCGGGTCAGGAGGAGCAGAACGCTGATTTTCTTGTGCGGAACAATATGGCTGTGCGTCTTGAAAAGGACAAAACCTGTACTCAGACTATAACAAGACTTCTTTCGGACAAAAGCGAGCTTGAAAAGATGAAACAGGCAATCAAGACATTTTCAAAGGGAAATTCCGCCGAAAACATCTATCTTCTTATGCAGGAGCTTGTCGAAAAATACTCCAAAATCAACGGACAAACAGAAAACAAAGAACTATAAAACAGCAGAAGGTAAACAAATATGAGAAAAAAATACAATTTAAAAATTTCACTGCTATTTCTTATTGTTGTTTCTGTGATTTTTTCATCAGTAAATGTCTTTGCAACCGAAACCGATAATGAAACAATATACTATCTTGGAAATACCGTTAATGCAGGTAATGATACAGGGTATTCAGAAAACAATAAGATTGCTGAAAGTGACCCGCATTTTGGCTGGACACTCGGCAAATTCTTTTTAAGCGGTTATACAAGAGTAACCGAAGACGACAGCGGAAATCCGGTTTTTTTGAAAACAGTCGGTGATAAGGTAACTCTCTGGTTTAATCTGGAACAGGATATAAACAAACTTAACGGTGATGAATCACTCACCATAGGAAGTGACTCCAACGGTTATGACGAATACTTCGATGTAAAGAAAACAAACTTTGGTCAGGGAACGCTGATTATACGCCATACCGATTATCAGAACCAAACAAAAGATCCGGTTATCTATACTGACTATCTTTCAGCTAAGGCAAAAACAAAAGCAAATGTAAAGGTCGAACTTTTTGAAGAAGGCGACTACGAAATCGCTCTGGACTATGAAATCAGTAAAACAAACTTTAATCTGTTCGGTTGGGATCCTTTTCCCTCATATTATAACTATCGTATTTATTTTCGTTTTTCTGTACGCAACGGTAATTGTATGGTGTATCCGTTTGATGTAGAAACAAAAGCTGAATTACTGAACACATCTATAACGGAAAACGGATTTTACCTTGATTTAGCAAAATCACGCTATCTGGACATTGATATTAAGAAAGAAGTTATGAATGAAGGTGCTAACGGTCTGACAGAAGATGTCAGGTTCAATCACCCAGCAAAAGACGGAGATAAATATACCGACGAAGGAATATACACTATTACCGTCAGCAACCGTTACACAGAACAACACACAGTAAAGAAAATCTATGTTGGTAATGATGATGTTTTAAAAGCGTATGTCACAACCGGTATTGAAATTCCTGAGATTAAGAAACAGCTTTCTATGGGTGCAACAATATCCGAAGACGGCAAATTGATTACAGCGGCAAATATTGAGATACCGGTGGTTACTGAATCAGAACCTGTTGTCGAATCCGTTGCCGAATCTCAGACAGAAAGCATTACAGATGTTGAAAAACCAACTCCGAGTGAATCCGTGAGTGATACAACAGGGGAATTACATATTACACCATTGTTGCTCATTATCTTGTCCGCTATTTGTCTGGTCGTTGTCGCAGTGGTAATTATTATTATTTATAAAAAGAAAAAGAGCCACAACGAAAACACATATATATAATTGAGATTGGGGGCAAAGAAAAATGAAACGACTTATTGCCTTAATACTTGTTCTCACTTTGCTGACAGGCTGTTCATCACAGACAATAACAACATCAAATTCATCATCGGATACTGTATCAACATCATCTGCACCGAAACAGGTTTCTGAATTACAAATCAAAGATGAAAGTGTACCTGAATTTAAAAGTTTAAATGACGAAAACCTTTTAACTTATCTGAAAGATGAAGTTTATACGGAATTAGTTGATAAACTTGATAGTGAAGATTACTTTGTTGAAAATGTTGACGCTGTTTATATTTCAAAGGAATATCTTGAAGAAATAGAATATAACTCTCAGGAAAATATTTATTTCGGATATAAGTTATCTGATTTAAACGAGTTGTTTCAAAACAAAAAATATATTTTTACACTTGGTGACAACGGACAAACTACTGTAAAAGAGTTTCAGGAGTATGAAGATAAATTCAATAAGATATTAAAAGATGTAGCTATTGGTACAGGTGTTATATTATTTACTATTTCTATTGCAAAAACTACTGTAATATCAAAAGCAGTCAATATGATAATTGCAGTATCAACAAAATCAGTTGACAAAATGACATCATTGGCTCCAAAAATTTTAAGTGTAGTTGCCGCCGGAATTACTACCTACATAGAAACAGGTGATTTTAACGAGGCATTGAAATCAGCAGCACTTGAAGGAATTAAAGAGTTAAGATGGAGTGCTATTTGTGGGTCTGTTACCCGTGCTATAAAAAAATCCAGTTAATCTTAAAAAACAATGGTCTTACAAAATAAACAACATTGAATATATAAAACAATCCGCTGTTAAGGCTTTTAAACTTTAACAGCGGAAGTTTTTTTAGTTAGGAGTTATTGTGAGAGTGGAGAGTGGAGAGTGGAGTTAAAATGAGGAATGAGGAATTATTGTTCGGACAATAGGTTTATGCGTTGAAATAAATTTGTTGTAACATTCAGTTGTTGCGTGGAATAATAACATTAACTAATCCCGCGGAGCAGCCAGCTTAACGGTAACAATAACTTTGAACGCGAATTGACAGCGGAGGCACTCCGCCTGCTTAGGCTGGTTCAAACTGGCTGTTGTAGAGTTTGGCGTAGAAACCGTTTTTGGACATAAGTTCGTTGTGATTGCCTTGCTCTACAATGTCGCCGTTGTTGAGAACAAGAATTGTGTCGGCGTCTTTGATTGTACTCAGACGGTGTGCTATGACAAAACTCGTTCTGTTCTGCATAAGATTGTCCATAGCTTTCTGAATAAGAATTTCGGTTCTTGTGTCAACCGAACTTGTAGCCTCGTCAAGAATGAGGATTTTCGGGTCGGCAAGAATTGCTCTTGCAATTGTGAGGAGCTGTTTCTGTCCCTGGCTTACATTGGATGCCTCTTCGTTAAGCTCCATGTTGTAGCCGTCCGGAAGATGCTTTACAAAACCGTGAACATGAGCCGCCTTTGCCGCCTCCTTGACCTCCTCGTCAGTTGCGTCCAGCCTGCCGTACCTTATGTTTTCCATAATACTACCTGTGAACAGCCAGGTATCTTGAAGAACCATACCGTAAAGCTCTCTCAGTTCTCTCCTATCAAAGTCATTTATATCGTGGTCGTCAACAAGGATATGACCGCCGTTAAGGTCGTAGAACCTCATAAGGAGTTTAACCATAGTAGTTTTGCCGGCACCTGTTGGACCAACAATTGCGATTTTCTGTCCCTGCTTAATCTTTGCAGAGAAGTCGTGAATGATGATTTTGTCAGGGCTATAACCAAAGTTAACATGGTCAAAGGTTACATCTCCTGTAATATCATCAACGGTGATGTTATGTCCGTCCGGTTTTTTGCAATGATTTTCTGCCTCCTGCACTTCCTCTTCCTCGTCAAGGAATTCAAAAATTCTCTCGGCAGAGGCTGACATCTGTTGCATCATATTGCTCACCTGTGCAAGCTGTTGAATTGGCTGTGTAAACTGTCTTACATACTGAATAAAGGACTGAATGTCACCAACTGTGATTGTGTTCTGAATTGCAAGGTAACCGCCAAGAATTGCTATTGCAACATATGCAACATTGCCCACACCGTTCATAATTGGCCCCATAAGACCTGAGATGAACTGGCTTGTCCATGCCGACTTGTACAGCATATCGTTGGACTTTTCAAATTCCTCTTTATTCTTTTCCACATTGTTGAAAGCCTGAACAATGTTAACTCCGCCAACAGTTTCCTCAACCTGTCCGTTAACATGGCCAAGGTAGTCCTGCTGAGCTCTAAAGTGTTTTTGAGAAAACTTAAACACTATGGATATGAATATCAATGAAATAGGCAGAATAAACAAAGCGATAAGTGTCATCATCCAGTTGATGCTGAACATCATATAAAGCACACCGATAATGGTGGAGATTGAAGTTACCATCTGGGTAGCAACCTGGTTAAGGCTTGTGCAAAGGGTATCAACATCATTTGAAATAATGGAAAGCGTTTCACCTGTTTGTCTGCGGTCAAAGTAGTTCATTGGCAGAAGGTTGATTTTAGTTGAAATATCTCTTCT
>JBJFIB010000020.1:0-20257 GCA_051894195.1 Acutalibacteraceae bacterium | reverse complement strand
GTCAATGTAGGCTTTGCACCTGTCGGAACTTTGCTCGGCAGCAGTCTTGCAGGCAGTGAAAACAAATGGCTGATTGTCATTATCGGTATGTTAATCGGATATTTTATCGTAAAAGCCGAACCCGCAATTCAGATACTCAATCATCAGGTCTATTCCGTAACTAATGGTGCAGTGTCCGAAAAATCTATGAATTTGTGTCTTTCGATTGGTGTTTCGGTCAGCGTCGGGCTTGCTATGCTGCGTATATTGACAGGCATACCTATCCAGTGGATAATAATACCGGGATATATACTTGCACTTATTATGTCAAAATTCGTGCCGAAAATTTTTGTCGGTATTGCGTTCGACTCAGGCGGAGTTGCAAGCGGACCTATGACATCAACATTTTTATTGCCATTGTGTATAGGTGCGTGTGAGGTTCTCGGCGGAAATATAATGACTGACGCATTCGGCGTTATTGCACTTGTAGCATTAACACCGCTTATTGCCGTTCAGATTATGGGACTGCAATACAAATATAAGCTTTATGTAAAACAGAAGAATGTTGCGGATAATATTCCGATTGACAGTGATGAAATTGTTGAATTTGGGGAGTGATTGAATGGATAAACAAGACAATAAAAAAATTCCGCTTTGTGTTTTGATATTGATAACCAGCCCGAAACTTTCCGAAAAGGCAACAAAGCTGTTTCATAATGCCGCCTTGCCACTGCATTATGCGTTAAGTGCCGTTGGTACAGCGTCAAGCGATATGATGGATATACTCGGACTTGGAAGTATTGACAAAACAATGCTTATTTCCATACTGCCGAAAAATATGACCGATGAATTTATGCGTAAACTCAAAAAAGAGCTGAAAATCGGAACAGTAAACAGCGGAATTGCATTTACAATATCACTTTCGGGTGCAAACAAATTTATCGTAAGAATGTTTGAACAATATTCAGAAAACACCGAAAATATTTCCGGACAAAAGGAGGCTACATCTGTGTCAGATATAAAAAGCGTTATGATTGCCGCCGTAGTAAATCAGGGTTACAGTGACGAGGTTATGAATGCGGCAAAATCAGCCGGTGCTGTGGGCGGAACGGTACTTCACAGCCGCCGCATAGGTGATGAAAAGGTTATGAAATCTTGGGGGTTCGGCGTACAGGAGGAAAAGGAAATTGTGCTTATCGTCACCAACATTCAGAACAAGCTGAAAATAATGCAGTCAATAAGCGAAAAATGTGGCATACGAACTGACGCAAAAGGCACTGTTTTATCCTTGCCGATTGACACCGTTATCGGTCTTAGCGACGAAGAGTAAGACTTTATGAGAGTGGAGAGTGGAGTGTGGAGAGTGGAGTTATGCGGCAGATTAGTTTGTTTGCTGATATGATTTTATCCGAAAAATGACTTTAATATGAATAAACCCGACAGAGTATGTGAAAATACTGCTGTCGGGTGTTTGTTTTGTTTATGATTATTCTGAACTGTTAAGTTGTTACTTGGAATGATAGCAATAACTAATGGTGCGGACAAAGACTGACGGTTATGATAAAGTATTAACGCAAAATTGACAGCGGAGGCACTCCGCCGCCGCTTATGGCATTTCAAAAATTTCGCTGTTGTGTTCGGTCATAAATCTTGCAATATCGTCAAGAATACGAACACAGTCGTTTTCACAGGCATAAAGACCGAGTGATACGGCATTTGTTGAAGTGTGCTGTAAGACGATTGCAGAATTCAATTTGTTGCCGTCACGGTCACGACTGCCATAGCTTTTTGAAATTGTTATTGACTGTGCATTGTGCAGATTATAAAGCTTTGTTTTATCCTGCGACCTTATCCACATAAAATCACCACCCGTATAATAAATTCGTAATGCGTAATGCGTAATTCGTAATTAGTGTTCATAGAGTTAATATATGCGTTGAACTGAATTTATCGTACTATTCAGTTGTTGTTTGGAATGATAACAATAACTAACGCTGCGGACAAAGACTTAACGGTAACAATAGCTTTGAACGCAATTTGTGTGCGACACTTTTGCGTCTGTGAGACAGTACTGCGACACTTTCAAAGTAAAAGTGTCGCATAAAAAACTCAGTGTTTATGCGGATTTCAGCCGTTTTGCGACAGAATGACATTTTTTTTGCGAGTTTCTTTATATATAAAATTTTTATTTTTCTCTTACATAAGAAGTTTAAAAAAATTGTAATAATGTCGCATAAATATAAAAAATCCAGTGTTTATGCGGTTTTCAGGGATTGCTGTACTTTAAAAAGTGTCGCAAATTCCGAAAAAAGTGTCGCAAGTTCTGAAAAAAGTGTCGCAAATTTTTAAAAAATGTCGCAAATATCGTAGAAGTGTCACCAACGGAAAGTTGATAGTGTGCCGCCACTGTTAAATTAACAGTAAGCTGACGGCTACACCAACTCCACACTCCACTCTCATTATTGCTTTTGCGGCTCGACTACTGCAATTCCGAGGTCGTCAAGCTGCTGTTGGTCAACGCCTGCCGGTGCTGAGGTCATAAGCTCACTTGCATTCTGAACCTTCGGGAATGCAATAACATCACGCAATGTAGGTGCTTTAAGCATTTGCATAACAAGTCTGTCAAGTCCGATACCCATACCGCCGTGCGGTGGTGCTCCGAATTTGAATGCGTCAGTAAGAAATCCGAATTTTTCGTAGGCTTCTTCGTCACTGAGTCCGAGCATACTGAACATTCTCTTTTGAAGTTCGGGGTTTGTGATACGGATTGAACCTGACGAAAGCTCTATTCCGTTAAGAACCATATCGTATGCCTTTGCGTAAACTTCGCCCTTGTCGCCCTCCAACTTGTCCATACAGTCGTCTGTCGGTGAAGTGAACGGGTGGTGCATGGCAATCCATTCGCCTGTTTCCTTGTCGAATTCAAAGAACGGGAATTTAACAACCCAAAGGAAGTTATAGCCGTCTTTGATTATGTCAAGACGCTTTGCAACCTCACAGCGTACAGCACCGAGTGTTGAAAGTACGGTATTTGTGTCAGCGTCGGCAACAATCATAACAACATCGCCGTTTTCAGCTTTGGCTGTTTTAAGGATTGCTTTCATCTCGTCGTCGCTCATAAACTTTGCGAAACTTGACGACATTGTGCCGTCATCGCTTATTCTTATCCACGCAAGTCCCTTTGCACCTATGCCCTTTACAAATTCGGTCATCTTGTCGATTTCTTTTCTTGTATAGGTCTTGAAACCGTTTTTGGCGGTAATACCACGAACAGAACCGCCGCCTGATATTGCGTTCTTGAATACGGCAAATTCGCTGTTTTTGACATCATCTGTAAGATTGAAAAGCTCCATTTCAAATCTTGTATCAGGCTTATCCGAGCCGAAACGCTCCATAACCTCGTTGTATGTGTAGCGTGGGAAAGGCGTAGGAATATCAATATCCATAACATCTTTGAAAAGACGCTTTATATAGCCCTCGCCGATTTCGAGGACATCTTCCATATCGACAAACGACATTTCAAGGTCAATCTGAGTGAATTCAGGCTGACGGTCGGCACGAAGATCCTCATCTCTGAAACAGCGTGCAATCTGCATATATCTGTCAAAGCCTGCCACCATACAAAGCTGTTTGTACATCTGTGGTGACTGCGGCAGTGCATAGAACGAACCCTTGTGTATTCTTGACGGAACAAGAAAATCTCTTGCACCCTCAGGAGTTGACTTTATAAGCATAGGTGTTTCAAGCTCAATAAAGCCCTGTTCGTCAAAGTAGTCACGGGTAACTTTTGCGACTTTGTGACGGAACATAAGATTTTTTTGCAGTTCAGGTCTTCTGAGGTCAAGATAACGGTATTTAAGCCTTGTTGATTCAGCTGTCGGACAGTTGTCGATAATCTCGAACGGTGTTGTTTCGGATTCCGAGAGAATACGCAGTTCTTTTACTTCAATCTCAATATCGCCTGTCGGAATATCCTTGTTTTTTGAACTTCTTTCTCTTACAACGCCTCTTGCGGCGAGTACATACTCAGAACGAACCTTAGCGGCTTTTTCAAAAACCGACTTGTCGGTTGAATCGTCAAAGGCAAGCTGTACAATGCCTGTTCTGTCCCTTAAATCAATGAAAATAAGCTGTCCGAGGTCACGCTGACGCTGTGTCCAGCCGCATACAACGACTTCCTTGCCGATATCCGAAGAACGCAGGTCGCCGCAGTAACAGCTTCTTTTCAAACCTGTCATAAACTCTGCCATAGTGAATACTTCCTTTTTGTTAAATTAGATTATAATACTATTTATCGTTAAAATAGCGGATAAAAATTGCGGGTGCAGGTGTCGCTCACACCTGCCGGGGTCAAGGGCGAGTAGTCCTTGTGGGGTTTGGGGCAAAGCCCCAATATCCATTACTCAAAAAAATAGTATAAAATTGATTTATTTTGTCGTCAGTCCTTCATACTGTCAAGCTGTGCCATAAGGTCGGAATTGGTGTTTTCGATATAAACCGACAAAAACGCATTAAAGAAATTCTCGTCAAGCGGAACTTCTGTTTCTTTGTTTTCCTGTGAATCCTTGCCCAACTGCATATTTTTTATTTTAGCCTTATTTTCAGCCATTTCATTACTGCCGATAACCATAACGAACTTAGCGTTTATTTTGTTGGCATATTTCATCTGTGCTTTAAAGCTTCTGCCGACAATGTCACATTCGGCAATAAGTGACGCTTTCCTTACTTCCTCAGCGATTTTGAAAGCCTTGATTTTTGAGTCCTCGTCCATACCGATAACATAGAGATCACAGACAGGCGGCTCTGGAATTTCAATGCCCTGACTTTCCATAAGGAGAAGAAGTCGCTCAATGCCCATACCAAAGCCGAGTGACGGTGTATGCTGACCGCCAAGCTCCTCAATAAGTCCGTCATAGCGACCGCCGCCGCATACGGTACCTTGTGCACCTATGTCGTTTGAAACAAATTCAAATACGGTTCTTGTGTAGTAGTCAAGACCTCTTACAATCTTAGGATTTACTGTGTATTTAATGCCCTCAGCGTCGAGGCATTTCTTTACACCCTCAAAGTGTGCACGGCAGTCGTCGCATATATAGTCGAGAACAGTCGGTGCATTTGCGGCAATTTCAGAACATTTTGGTTCTTTGCAGTCGAGTATTCTCATCGGGTTTCTGTCAAGCCTTGAAAGACAGGTGTCGCAAAGGTCGGATTTATATTTTGCAAAATATTCTTTAAGTGCGTCATAGTATCTTGCACGGCAGGTCGGACAACCTATGGAGTTGATTTCAAGGCTGATGTTACGAACACCCAGACGCTCAAAAATCGAATGTGCCGCACAAATTACCTCAGCGTCAGCAAAATATGACGGTGCACCATAGACTTCCATACCGAACTGATGAAATTCACGCTGTCTGCCTTTCTGCGGTTTTTCGTAGCGATAGCAAGAGGTCAGGTAATAAGCCTTTATCGGATAGCCGTCATTATAGACACCGTGTTCAAGTACGGCACGGGCAGCCCCTGCTGTTCCCTCAGGACGAAGTGTAACGGACTCTCCTCCTTTTGTTTCAAAGGTATACATTTCCTTTTGAACAACATCTGTTGTGTCGCCTACCGAACGGTTAAAAAGCTCGGTGTGTTCAAAAACAGGAGTTCTTATTTCCTTAAAGCCATAAGACTGAGCCTGTTTTCTCATAATATCTTCAACAAACTGCCATTTATAGCTTTCAGCGGGAAGAACATCTACTGTTCCTTTGATTGAATTGGTAATAAGTTTCATACTTTTATCTTCCTTTCGGATTTTTAGCCATTTATACTATTATACATTTATATCGTCAATAAGGCAAATGTTTTCTTTTATTATTTTGAAAAATTAAGTGTAATAGAAAATTTAAAAATATAAAAATAATTTATAAAAAACTATTGACGCAATTTATAAAACATTATATACTAATTATATGCTTGAATATACTAAAAATAAAATGGTTTGAGGTGTTATTATGGGTAAAATATCTACAAAAGAACTTTTGGACAAATTCTATTCTAGTGAAGAAGTTAAGGGTACATCTATGGAATTATATAGGTCAAATATAGATAAGCCTGAACTATACGCTTATGAAAAAAAAATAGGAAAAGAACTCATTGATATGAATGTTGACGAATTATTTGGTTTGGTTAATGAATACGCTATAGCAAAATATGGTGTAGATGTACCATATATGACCAACCATCTATCGTATGACCAGCTTGCTGTCAGTTTTAGGAGAATTTTTAATTTCTATTCCGAAACAGTGGAACTAATTAGAAATCCTTGGTATGATAAAAGAATGAAAGGAACACAAGCTATTAACGAGCTTTCTAAAAATAAAGAAAGTTTTACATTTGATAATGTGAGAGATATTATATCTAAACTGCACAGTAGTTTAGAACCAGATAGAGCAGATTATGTAGAATTATTAATTTTGCTTTTTTATTCAGGGTTTAAAAATGCCGAAGAAATAGTCTTGCTAAAAGAAAATATGATAGACCACAGAAATGAAACAGTAGCATTGCCAGGAAGAATTGTTCAATTAACTGATAGATGCTATAACTTATTGGTTAGGTTTCATAATCAGACGGAAATTCAAGAACACGCAAAATATGTTCTTGTTCCTTGGCAAAGTGGCTATTTTAATTTTATTGTAAGACCAGATAGTGTGTTAGATATAAATAATAGACCTTTAAAGAGTATGTGTGATATTATAAATCGCCTTTTTTCGACACATATCAATAAACCGTTTAAAACAAAAATAAATTATTCTATGTTATACTGGCTTGGTTTCTATGATTTCTTGTTTAAGAAATATGGAACAGAAACAGATAAAATTTTAACTTCAAAAGGAGATGAAGAAGACATTGCAAAACTCGCAACAGGAGCAAGAGAATATGGTGTAAAATATTCTAATATTACACACCTAAAAATAAAACTTAAGCCATTTATTAAATCTTAAAATAAATTATAAACAATATCTTTACGGTTATTTGGTTATTACCTTTCAAGTTGTGTTTTTTAACAAATTTCAAAAAAGTTTAAATACTGACTGAATTTTAAAATTTTGTGATTAAAAACATTACTACTCCTTTTGTATATAAAAAGTTGCTGAAATTCGCTTATAATCGGATTTTAGCGACTTTTTATTTTTATAACTGTTAAATATGGGATTATACATTTATATCGTCAATAAGGCAAATGTTTTCTGTAATTATTTTAAAATTGTCCGGAAAATTGCACACCATTGAATTTTGTATGCTTGTAATCAAAAAAATTATGCAATCACGAAATTTTTTCTGTGTTCGTAATAAGGGATTTTCTTAGTATGCAATTTCTGATATAATCAAAACAACAAGAGAAAACGAGGGTGAAAATATGGGCGACAATAAAAATATACTGATAATAGATGATGACAAAGACCTTTCAATGATTACATCAGATATGCTTGAAGATTACGGTTACAGTGTAACCTGTGCCGAAAACAGTGATATTGCATTTGAACTTATGAAAGATAATGTTTTTCATCTTATAATTCTTGACATAAATCTTCCTGATACAACAGGCTTTGAAATTTGCAAAGAATTGCGTAAGGTTTCGAGCGTTCCCGTTATTTTTGCGAGTGCAAGAACAAGTGAAGACGATAAAATCATAGGTCTTGACATAGGCGGAGATGACTATATTCCAAAGCCGTATTCTCTCAAAGAACTGCTGTCAAGGGTTAATTCGCTGATAAGACGAACCTATGGCTTTCAGAAAAATGACAAAAAATATGTAATAGGCTCAGATGAAAATAAAATTGAAATTTCAACCGCCAACAGAACGGTTATGCGTAATTCAAAAAAAATCAGTCTTTCACTTAAAGAATTTGATGTGCTTGTGTTTCTTGCAAAGCATATGAACGAAACCGTCAGCAAAGAAACGATTTTGTCAGAGGTATGGGGTGCATACAGCGAGATTGAACTTTCAACGGTTGCCGTGCATATCCGCTGGCTGAGAGAAAAACTTGAAGAAAATCCCTCAAAGCCGACAATTATAAAAACCGTCTGGGGCATAGGCTATACTATCGAAAGCTGAGGAAGTATAATGAAAAAATCAGTTAAGAAAAACATAATATCAATAACAGCTGTGTTTTTTGTGATTATAACACTTGCGGCAATAGCTTTTCAGATACATCTCACAGCAAACAATAATGACTATGAGGTACGACAGCAGATTTTGTCGCTGAATGAAATAGAAAAGCTGACAGAAATTGACGGTGTGTCACCTGCACAAAGTCAAATAAGGCAATTTGAACAGTCGCTGACCGACAGCAAAATAAACTTTAACTACAATCAGTCGGTTTTTATATTATGGACAATATACGGCATTTCGGTTGTGTTTTTGCTGATAGTTTTTGCCTATGTTTATGTTAAGATAATACGACCGTTTGATGTTCTCAACGATTATGCGTCGGAAGTAGCAAAGGGAAATCTTGACTTGCCGCTTGATTATAAGCGTACGAATTTTTTCGGTGCATTTACATGGGCATTTGACCATATGAGGCGGGAAATAATCAAGGCTCGTTTCTGTGAAAAAGAGGCGATAAACAACAATAAAACGGTTATTGCAACGCTGTCGCACGATATTAAAACACCCATAGCGTCAATCCGTGCATATTCTGAGGCATTACAGGCTAATATGGACAGCAACGCTGAAAGGCGTGAACGCTATTTGTCCGTCATTATGAGAAAATGCGACGAGGTTACGGCTCTGACGAATGATTTGTTTTTACATTCTCTTTCTGACCTTGATAAATTGCAGATTAAAAAAGAAAAAATTTCGATAAAACCGCTTATAGAAAAAACCGTAAACGAAATGGCGGTTGAGTGCAGTGACCTGAAAATAAGCGGAAATGTTGTCAGTGCCGAGCTTGAAGTTGATTGTAACAGATTTGTACAGGTGCTTGAAAACATCATCAACAATGCTAAAAAGTATGCCCCGATACTCCCGTAAGATTATGGACAGAGAAAAACGAAAAAAATTATGAAATACATATCAAAGACGGCGGCAAAGGTATTCCCGACGAGGATATGCCGTTTGTGCTTGAAAAATTTTATCGTGGAAAAAATGTTGGTAATAATCAGGGTTCGGGACTTGGACTTTACATTGTAAATTATGTTATGAAACAGATGAACGGAGAAATACGCCTTGAAAATAAAAGCGACGGACTGGAAGTAATATTGAAATTTATTTGTAATTCTTAAAGATTTCTTAATAACTTCTTTGATAAACTGTATTCATAAGATAAAATTTATCAGAGAGAGGAAAATTATAATGGCAGAAAATAAAAGCGTTATTTTATCGGCAAAAGACCTGTGCAAAAGCTTTGCAAACAACGGTGGACAAATACATATTCTTGATAATGTAAATCTTGAAATTTACGAAAAGGATTTTACTGTAATTATGGGTGCCTCAGGTTCGGGAAAATCCACACTTCTTTACTGTTTGAGTGGTATGGACAGCATAACAAGCGGAAGTGTATTTTATCGTGACAAAGAAATAAGCAAGTACAACGAAAAGAAAATGGCACAAATCCGTCAGACTGAATTTGGATTTATCTTTCAGCAAATGCACCTTGTAAGCAATCTTACGCTTTATGAAAATATATGTGTTACAGGCTTTCTGAACAAGAATAAATCATCATCAGATGTTAAGAAAAAAGCTGATGAGCTTATGAAGTCTTTAAGCATTGAAAAGGTAAAAACCCACTTGCCGTCACAGGTTTCAGGCGGTGAACAGCAGAGAGCCGCCGTTGCAAGAGCAATAATCAACGAGCCGTCACTTGTCTTTGCTGATGAACCGACAGGTGCATTGAACCGTCAGAATACGGTTGATGTTCTCAACATTCTTACAGACCTTAACAAAAAGGGACAGAGTATTCTTATGGTAACACACGATGTCCGTGCGGCTATGAGGGCAACAAGAATACTCTATCTTGAAGACGGCAGTATCAAGGGCGAAATGAAGCTTGCACCGTTTGAACAGTCACAGGCAAAATCAAGGGAAACTCAGATAAATGCGTGGCTGTCGTCTATGGAATGGTAAGGGGGTGCAGATTATGAAATATTTAACCCTTATCAAAGCAAACATAAAGTGTCAAAAGGGCAGCTTTATCGGAATACTTGTAATGATGATGATTATTTCAATATCAATTTCATCAATTATATCGGTGAACATCAATTCTGATGCAAGGTTTGACGAGGCGATCGAAGAAGTCGGCGTTGGTGATATGGTGTGCTGGACATTTGACAAAAATCTTAATGAACCGATTGAAAATCTTACAGAAAAAGCCGAAAAATTGGAAGATGTCGAAAAGGTTGAAAACATAAAGTCCATAATGGCGTTTGTTTCTGTGAACGGCACAGATACCAACAACAGCAGTAATAACAGCTTTTGCGTTTACGAGCCTGAAAAACACCCGTATAATGTATATAACGACAGCCTGAATGGTTTTGTTGAAAATCCGCCTGAGCTTAATGCGGGTGAAATTTATGTTCCTGTCAGCTATAAAAACAAATTCAACTGCAACAAGGGCGATTTGGTGACAATCAAAGATAATGACACAGAGTATAATTTCAAAATAAAAGGCTTTATTGAAGAACCTTTTTTGGGTGCGGCTTTAATCGGAATAAAACAGCTTTTTATATCGCAGAATGATTTTGATAAACTTTGTAATGATATTGACAAAAACGAAAATTCGGCTATGTATAAATACAATACAACGAATATTTTTCAGAGCGATAAAAGCACACTGACATACAAGAAATTTGAAAGCAAGGTCAATGATATTTTCATTTCGTCAACACTAACGCTTGGACTATCTGCGTCAAAAAATTATACAATGCTGCTTAATCAGATATTTTCGGCAATACTTATTGCGTTTGCGGTAATTTTGCTTATTGTAACTCTTATTATAATAAGCCACAGTATCTCGACAAGCATTGAAATGGATTATGTAAATCTCGGAATACTTAAAGCACTCGGCTTTACAAAGGGACAACTGAGGTCAGTAATAATCACACAGTATATTCTCTCGGCGGCAATCGGAATGTTAATCGGTATTCCGCTGTCAATACCTGTTACTGCACTTGTAAACGGTATTCTTGTCAGCGTTACAGGACTTCTTGCGTCAAGTGAGATTGTACTTTTGCCTTGTGCGGTAATATTACTTGGTGTGTTTGTATTTGTTCTCGGATTTATATATTTCAAGACAAGAAAAATCATAAAAATCACACCTATGCGTGCAATTTCAGGCGGTCGTGACAGCATATATTTTTCAAGCCGTCTGCAAATGCCGATACATAAAAAGTGTATGAATTTCTGGATTGCATTAAGACAGCTTACATCAAACATAAAGCAGTATGTCGGTGTTATGCTTATTTCAGTAATACTGGTGTTCTTTCTGTCGATGGTTTCGGTTATCGGCGGCTGGATAACAGACGATTCAATAAAAATGATATTTACATCTTTGGACACTGATATTTCAGTAAAAATTTATGATGATGATATTTCGCAAAAAGATGTTGAAAACATAATCAACAAATACACGACAATAGAAGAAAAATATAAATCCGCTATGGAATATTTCAATATTGACGGAAACAAATATCAGACAAATATTTCGTCGGATTCGTCACAATTCAAAAATGTAATTTACGGAAGAACCTGTAAATATGACAATGAAATACTTGTCACACAACTTATTGCCGATGAACTCGGAAAAAATATAGGCGACAAAGTAACGGTAAAATTTAATGACACAAGCAAGGAGTTTATCATCAGCGGAATTATTCAGTCCGCAAACGATGCGGGAATGTGCGTGGGAATTAACAGTGCCGCCGCAGAAACTCTCGGATACGATATTGATTATTTGTGGAATGAATATAAACTCGGTGACACAAGCTATAATGAAAAAATCATATCGGATATAAACGACAAATACGGCGAAAATGAAAATCGTATAAAATGCAACGACAACAGTCAGATTTTCAGTGATGGTTTTAAATTGATTTATACGGCTGTAAATTCACTGTCAGTGCTGATGTATTTTGTTGCAGTGGTGTTTGTAATAATTACGGTTGCACTTATATGCGGAAAGGTTATTGCAAAAGAGAAAATAGACAACGGTATCTTGAAATCACTCGGCTTTACATCTGAAAAACTGAGAATTCAGTTTGCGTTGAGGTTTTTGTTTACGGCATTTATCGGCGGCGTTGTCGGAGTAGTCATAACGGGATTTTTAAAGAATAACATTATGGCTTTGATGTTAAAATCTATCGGACTTGTTCATTTTGAAATCACACAATCGTTGTTCAGCGTTGTGTTCCCTGTGATATTCATAAGTTTTATATTCTTTGCACTTGCGTATCTGTTTTCACGCAAGGTCAAGAAATCCGACATAAGATGTCTTGTTGCTGAATAACAAAAAAATGTCAGGACAGTTTTAAAGCCGTCCTGACATTTTTTGAAGAGGGAATTATGGTACTATATCAATCTTCTGTCTTTTTCATTCTCATATATGCAAGAACATTGAAGATTACACCTAATGCAATAAATATTCCTGTACTTACATATACAGTAGCACTTACCTGAGGTGCAGTAAGCTGTGTACCTAAATCAAGTGTAAGGTTGAGTTCGGAAATAAGGCTGATTTTTGTCATTGAGGCAATTATTCCCTGAATAAACGGAGCAAGAATAGCAACAAATGTACATACATTGTAGCTTATTTTGCTTGTGCGGAAAAGCATTGAAATTCCGAAGAACAGCAACGCAAAGAGAACCATTGTTAAAGAACCAAGCAAAATCTTAATTATAACATCACCGAAACCGGCGTCAGTACCGCCAAAGTGTGATGCGTCAAAGCCGCCGTTCATAATCGCATAAACAACAAATCCGACAACAGCACCGATGATTGCAACGATTATGTAAGCCAATGTAACGGCAAATGTGCTGAGAAGCTTGCCAAGATAAATTTCTTTTCTTGTGTTGCCGCTTGAAAGTATATTTTTAAGAGTATTGCTTTCAAATGTGCTTGTGGTAATTCCTACAATGGCGAGCATTAAGAATATAGATGAAAATGATTCGCCCGCCAACGCAATAGATGCGTCACCTTTGCTTATTGCAATTACAACATTGATAGCTACCGCAACAGCATAAAGCAGTAATGTAATATAAGAGCCTTTCGCTCTCGTGAGCCTGTACATTTCGGCAGAGTAAACATTCTTCATATCAATCAACTCCTAACAATTTTAATGAATAGTCTTCAAGGTCAAGTCCTGAGTCCTCAACTTCTTTTTTAGAGATTTGCTTTAAGAATTTACCGTTACTGATAAATCCGAATTTTTCGGCAAGTTTCTGCATTTCGCCGAGAATATGTGAAGAAACAAGGATTGTTGTGCCTTTTTCCTTGTTGATTTTTTGGAGGATTTTTCTTACCTCTGCAATAGCAACAGGGTCAAGACCGTTGACAGGTTCGTCAAGAATGAGTATTTCGGGGTCGTTGATAAGTGCATTTGCTATACCGAGTTTCTGACGCATACCGAGAGAATAAGCCTTTACCGCTTTATCCTTAACCTCATAAAGACCTACTGTTTTAAGACATTCTTCGGCTCTTTTTTCACAGTCTTTAATACCGTAAAGCTTTGCGGTATATATAAGGTTCTGTAATCCCGTCATTTTGTCAAAAAACGCCGGTACTTCAATGATAGAACCGATTTTCTTTCTTTCGCTGTCAAGGTCGGTACTGCCGTTGATTGTCAAGCTGCCGCTTGACGGAAGTGTAAGACCCAGAATCATTTTCATAAGTGTTGTTTTGCCTGCACCGTTTCTGCCGATAAGACCGTATATGTCGCCTTTTTCGATAGTCATTGTTACATTGTCATTTGCCTTTTGAACACCGTATGTTTTGGTCAATGACGATGTAGAGATAGCTGATTTTGCCATTACATTCACTCCTGAATTTTTAAAATTTGCTTTGGGGGATATTCGGTAATGTGCGTATTCCGAGGCACAAAATCAGCATATTACCGGATATTCAGAAACAGCCTGTCAGTCGGATTTTATTTTACTGACTGTTGTCTTGCTGTAAGAAAATTTATGGTTGTTTATCTCTTACAAATGCATAATATCATACTGACTATGACAAAATGCTGACAAAATCCTAATGATTTTTTTTATAATCCCGAAAAATTTGTCGGATTGCTGTTCTGAAATATATTTTACAACAGGAAGTGCAACAGAAGTGCAACAAATTTCAAAAAAATTTATAAAAAATCAAATATTTTTTTATTTTTTATCCGAATTTTATATATGTAATGAACAAATTACACAATGTATAAAATATAAAACGCCTGAGTATCTGTATTTGCAAATACTCAGGCTGATTTTTTATTTTTTGCGTTTGTTTTTGATTTTTCTGAATTTTTCCGTATGATATTTGTCAGCATTTGAAAATGCACAGCAAAGTGCCGTGACGGTTACTCCGATTAAACATCCGATGAACAATCCGATAACAAACAAAAGCATATCAGTTTCTCACCTTTCAGTTTTACGGTTATTTATTTGTTATAACATATTATAATGTGAAGATACAGTCCGTTTGTGTCGGTGAAAGAAAAGCAGTGTTTAAAAAATTCAAAAAAAATAAAGAATTTTTTAAATGTTTTGAACCTTTGATTTTTTTTGTCGTCTTAATATACAGAGGGGTAAAATTCAGTCTGTTGCCCCTCAATAAAAATCCATAGGAGGTAAAAAATATGGAAAACAAAACAAGAATTCCGCACAGGATATGCGGAAAAAGTCTGTCGGTAGTGCTTTCTGCCGCCATGATTGCAAGCGTAGGTGCAGTTGCGACTGTTGGGGTGTCGGCTTTGTCGTCAACGGATTTATCCGAACACACCGTTGGTATCACAGGTGCTTTTGCAGAGTGTGACAGCTGGAAAAAGGACATTCCTATGACCGACAACAGCGACGGTACATATTCAGCCGAAATCACAGGTCAGCAACCCGGCGAATATGAGTTCAAGGTTCGTCTTGACGGTTCATGGGATTACAACTGGGGCGACTATGAGTGGGAAGACCCTAACGGCGAACCTGCTGACCGTACAATGAACAGTCAGCATAACTGCAAAGTTACCGTTACTGCTGAAACAGATGTAATCAAAGTAACATTTGATACAACAAAAATTTCAGACGACGCTCTTGCTGAGGGAAGTTCAGTGGCTCACGAACTCAGCGGTGCAGATGATAAGCACGCTTACTTTTACTGGCCTGTAACTTATGAGGTTGTTGACGATTCAGCCGAAGAACCAACAGAAGAACCGAGTGAAGAACCCGTTACATCAGGAGATTTTGAGTATTCAAAGAACAGTGACGGTACGGTTACGATCACAAAATATAACGGCAATAACACCGAACTTACTATACCGTCTGAAATTGACGGAATGACGGTTAAAGAAATAGGTGATGGTGCATTTTGTGTTGATTTTATGGAAGAACCTTTAAATCTTAAAAATGTAACTATTCCTGGTAGCGTTGAAAAAATAGGCAATTATGCATTTAGTGACTGTAAAAATCTGGAAAAAATAACACTTCAAGACGGTGTTAAAGAAATAGGTGATAGTGCTTTTTCTTGTTGTTATAATATTAAAAGCATAACTATTCCTGGCAGCGTTGAAAAAATAGGCGATTGTGCATTTAGCAGTTGTGAAAATCTGGAAAAATTAACACTTGAAAACGGTGTTAAAGAAATAGGTGATGGTGCATTTAGCGGAGTTAAATTCACAAGCATTTATATTCCGGCAAGTGTTACAAGCATATCTCCAAATTCATTCGATAGAACATTAAAATCTATTGATATTGACGAAAACAACAAAGCCTATTTATCAAAAGACGGAGTTTTGTTCAGCAAAGACGGAACTAAACTGTTATTGTATATTGATAAGGATTCAAGCAGCTACACTATTCCTGACACTGTAAAAGAAATAGGTGAAAATGCATTTGCTCATGCTTATGCTCTTAAAAGTTTAACTATCCCGAACACTGTAAAAGAAATAGGTGAAAGAGCGTTTATTGATTGTAATAATCTTCAAAGCATAACTATCCCTGGTAGTGTTGAAAAAATAGGAGATTCAGCATTTTATGCTTGTGATAATTTGGAAAAAGTAACAATACAGAACGGCGTTAAGGAAATAGGTAAATATGCCTTTATCGGAGGTAAATACACAAGCATTACTATTCCGGCAAGTGTTACAAAAATTGGTTTAGCTCTTTACCCGCAACAAACTCCACCAGATAATTTAAAAAATATAAATGTTGATAAAGACAATCCCGTTTATTCATCAAAAGACGGTGTTTTGTTCAACAAAGACGGAACTAAGCTGTTATTTTATCCTCATTCCAGAGAAGCAACATTTTCTGTACTTGATGGGGTAAAGGAAATTGGTGATTACGCATTTTCATCGTTTTATAAATTCAAATACACTGGCTCTACTTTGACAATTCCCGAAAGTGTAGAAGTGATAGGTGAAGGAGCTTTTATGGGTTGCAGTTTGCCTGAAAAGTTAATATTAGGCAAAAATGTAAAATCAATCGGAAAAGATGCTTTCTTTGCTAATTGGAAGGACAGAGTAAAAGAAGTAACTTTCCCTGAAAACATAGAGTATATCGGATTAAGAGCATTTGAAACGATTGCATCTGGATGGACTAAGGAAAATATATTTAACGGCTATACAGGAAGTTATGCTGACTTGTACTGCAAAGCATACGGATATAAATTCGTATCAATCGGTACAGCCGCAGAAAAACCTGAACTCAAAAATGATGAATTTGGTATAAAAGTAAAAGGTTCTTTCCCTGACGGTGCAAAACTTTCTGTTGAAAAAGCAACAAGCAAGCTGATTCCTGACGCTGTTTTCTGTTATAACATTTCTCTTAATAAAGACAACAAAGCAGTACAGCCGACAGGATTTGTTACTGTTTCAATTCCTTGTGATGTTGAAAATTGCAGAGTATTCTATGAAGATTTTGAAAACAATACACTGGTAGATATGAACGCAGTTTATCTTGACGGTTGCTATGTATTTGCAACAAATCATTTCTCTGATTATATCATCGTTCCTTATGACACAGAATTAAATGCAAATGTAATTCAGCCGTCTTATGAAGTGACAAATTCTTCTGAAAAACCAAACAACAACAATAACAATAACAACTCAAACAACAATAACAACAATAACAATACAAACAACAACACGAACAATGGCAACAACAACGCAACAAACAACAATGATGTACCACCAACAGGCGACAACTCATTCGCTATGATAGCTTTAACAGCTATGGCTGTGTCGGGTGCTGTTGTACTCCTTGCAAAAAACCGTAAGAGAAAAGCCGAATAATTACTGAAACATTCTCCTGAAAAATTAAGGCGGTCGCCGTACCGGGTCTGCATAGGTACGGCGGCTGTTTTTTTATCTTATCTCACATAACTTTTACCGTTTAAAGTGCTATTCAAAAAAAGAAAAAATGCTGAAAAAACTTAGAAAATATCGGGTAAAAGCGAATATTTATGCTTGACAAAATACAGCGGAATATGCTACAATCTTAAATTGTAGGCGAATGACCTACTTTGTGAGATTTTGTCGTTAAAGAGAATATATTACCTGTAATGATGTAAATATTTTCAGTAAAATGCGACAAAGCGTATAAAACCGTTGTTTTTCGGGCAATATTTACTTTGTCCGTTAAGCATATATACTTTAAGCAAGGAGGTGCGATGAATTGCCAACATTTAACCAGTTAGTTCGTAAGGGCAGAGAAGTATCTGAGAAGAAAGCAAAGGCTCCTGCATTGCTCAAAGGCTGGAACTCAAAAAAGCGTACAGCTATTGACCAGAACTCTCCACAGAAGAGAGGCGTTTGCACAGCCGTTAAAACTGCTACACCTAAGAAACCTAACTCAGCTATCAGAAAGATTGCCAGAGTAAGACTTTCTAACGGTATCGAAGTTACATCTTATATCCCCGGTGTAGGACATAACCTTCAGGAGCACAGCGTTGTACTGATTCGTGGCGGCCGTGTAAAGGATCTCCCTGGTGTTCGTTACCATATAATCCGTGGTACTCTTGATGCTCAGGGCGTTGCTAAGCGTATGCAGGCTCGTTCTAAGTATGGTGCAAAGCGTCCGAAAGCCGGTGCCGCTAAAAAGTAATCTGAAAACTTTGATTTCAGAACAACATTCTTAAGGATTTAATGTTTTAATGATTATGCAATACAGAGATGTATTTTTATATATATTTTATGCCTCTCTGTATGGCCTACGGAAGCAAAGTCCTTTCGAGTACCTATGATATCATTACTGTGAAGGAGGGAAGTAAGATGCCAAGAAGAGGTAATGTCGCAAAACGAGATGTTTTGCCGGATCCGGTTTATAATTCAAAGCTTGTAACACGTCTTATTAACAACATCATGTATGATGGAAAGAAGGGCGTAGCCCAGAAAATCGTTTATGGTGCATTCGACATCATCAACACAAAGACAGGCAAAGAACCGCTTGAGGTTTTTGAACAGGCAATGGAAAATGTTATGCCTACTCTCGAAGTTAAGGCTCGCCGTGTAGGTGGTGCTACTTATCAGGTTCCTATGGAGGTTCGTGAGGAGAGAAGACAGACACTCGGTCTTCGTTGGATTTCAAGATATTCAAGAGCGAGATCTGAAAAGACAATGAAGGAAAGACTTGCCGGAGAAATCCTTGATGCTGTCAACGGCGTCGGCGGTGCTGCCAAGAAGTGTGAAGAAACTCACAGAATGGCAGAAGCAAATAAAGCATTTGCTCATTACAGATGGTAATCACCACTGCAAAACGCAGTATGACAATGCAGCTTAATACTACGGCTTTTATGCCGCCACTAAAAATTAAGGAGGATACAAATGGCAAGGCAAGTATCACTTGAAATGACTCGTAATATCGGTATCATGGCTCACATTGATGCCGGTAAAACCACAACAACAGAACGTATCCTTTTCTACACCGGTATCAACCATAAGATTGGTGAAACACACGACGGTGCATCAACAATGGACTGGATGGTACAGGAGCAGGAAAGAGGTATTACAATCACTTCCGCTGCCACAACTTGCTTCTGGTATGGAAGCAACCATGACAAAGGAAAACACAGAATAAACATCATCGACACTCCCGGACACGTTGACTTTACAGTTGAGGTTGAGCGTTCACTCAGAGTACTTGACGGATCCGTAACAGTCCTCTGTGCAAAGGGCGGCGTTGAGCCACAGTCTGAAACAGTATGGCGTCAGGCTGACAAATATAATGTTCCTCGTATGGCTTATGTCAACAAGATGGACATTATGGGTGCAGACTTCTACCGTGTTGTTCAGATGATGAAAGACAGACTTAAATGTAATGCTGTTCCGATTCAGCTCCCGATTGGTGCTGAGGACACATTCAAGGGAATTATCGACCTCGTTGAAATGAAGGCTGATGTATATTATGATGATATGGGTCAGGATATGAGAGTCGAGGAAATTCCTGAGGATATGAAGGAACTCGCTGAAAAATATCACGCAGACCTTATCGAGCATGTTTGCGAACAGGACGAGGATCTCCTTGAAAAATACCTCGAAGGTGAAGAACCAAGCATTGAGGATGTCAAGAAAGTTATCCGTAAGTCAACAATCGACAATACAATGGTTCCTGTTGTATGCGGTACATCTTACCGTAACAAAGGCGTTCAGAAACTTCTTGACGCTATCGTTGACTATATGCCTGCTCCGACAGATATTCCTGCAATATGCGGTACAAATCCGGAAACTGACGAAGAAGTTAAGGTTGAATCTTCTGATGAACTTCCGTTTGCAGCTCTTGCATTCAAGATTGCAACAGACCCGTATGTAGGTAAGCTCTGCTTCTTCCGTGTTTACGCAGGTACACTTAACGCAGGCTCTTCTGTTTATAACTCAACAAAGGGTTGCAGCGAGCGTATCGGTCGTATTCTTCAGATGCACGCTAACCACAGACAGGATATTGAAACCGTTTATGCCGGCGATATCGCTGCCGCAGTTGGTCTTAAAAATACAACAACAGGTGATACACTCTGTGATGAGGCACACCCTGTTGTACTCGAATCAATGGAATTCCCGGAGCCTGTTATCCGTGTTGCTATCGAGCCAAAGACAAAAGCAGGTCAGGAAAAGA
>JBJFIB010000019.1:0-20522 GCA_051894195.1 Acutalibacteraceae bacterium | reverse complement strand
CTCTTGACACCATTCCGATACCGATTGCGAGCGATTCCTTATTCGAGAATTTACATATTTTTGCACCAAGACCGCAACCGATAATTTTCGACAGAATTGCCACAACAAGCAGTACAAGCGAGAACCACAGGATTGTACTGTCCATACCGCTCAGCACGGTCTTTATGCCGATACTTGCGAAAAACACAGGTGAAAAAAACATATATGATGTTACGCTGACCTTTGAGTCGATATAATCTCTCGGCGAATAGTTGCAGAATATAAGACCCGCAAAATATGCACCTGTAATATCCGCAACTCCAAAGAAATGCTCGGCACAATAGGACATAATCAACGCAAAGGCAAGTCCGAAAATTGCCACACGGTGCTTTTTATTGTAATACTTTTCGGGAATTTTTGAAACAAGCTTTACAATAAATGCACAAACAACGACAAACACAAAGAACAGTGCAATTTTAATGATAGATTCCAGAGGACTGGTTCCTTCACTGCCCTTTCCGTCGCTCATACTCGTAATAAGCGTAAGAACAACAATTCCGATAATATCATCAATAATTGCCGCACCGAGAATTGCCGTACCCATTCTGCCTTTGAGCTTTCCGAGTTCACGCAGGGTTTCAACCGTAATGCTGACAGATGTCGCCATAAGCACAACGCCTACAAAAATCGTGCGGCAAAGATGTGCGGAATCCGAAAAATCAAATCCAAAAAACGCTCCGTATGTAACGGCACCTCCCGCCATAGGAACGATAACACCGATAAGTGCTATTACAAATGATGCAAGACCTGTTTTTTTCAGTTCCGAAAAATCCGTGCATATTCCCGCAAGGAACATAAGCATAATAACGCCTATTTCTGCAATCTGGTCAATAAACGAATTTTCCTGAATAATATTCAGTACCGATGGACCGACAATTACACCCGCAAGCAACGCTCCGACAACCTGCGGCATATTGACTTTCTGGGATATAAGTCCCAGAATCTTAGTTGATGCAAGAATAATAGCCAGTCCAAGCAAAAATGTGTAATCCATTTTATTATCCCCTCTGTTTTAAAAAATTTCGCAAACAGACATATAATAACACATTTCCGCATTATCTTCAATGGATTTTTAGAAGAAATTATATTTTTCTCTGTTGTTTTTCGGTAATAATGACAATTTTACACAAAAAATCATAACAGTGTGGAGAGTGTAGTTACTTTGTAATGTGTAATTATTTGTTTAAACCCACTCAAACTCAACTCAATGAAAACAGCAGTGGTCACAACAACTCCACTCTCCACTCTCCACACTCCACTCTCCACACTCCACTCTCCACTCTGATTATCATACAATCTGGAAAAGATAGAATTTGAGATAATTCGTTTCGGGAACATTCCACAGAATCGGGTGGTCTGGGGATTGCTGTCTTGCCTCAATCTGACGCAGTGAAACATGTGCGTCAAGTGCGGCACTCCTGAGCATTGTTCTGAAAAGCTCCTCCTGCATAAAATGTGAACACGAACAGGTTGCAAGATAGCCGCCCCTTGGCAAAAGTTTCATCGCACGGAGATTTATTTCCTTGTAGCCTCTCATCGCACTTGAAACGGTTGAGCGTGACTTTGTGAAAGCCGGCGGGTCAAGAATAATAAAATCATACTTTTCAGTCGGCGGCATTGTCGGCAACAGGTCGAATACATTTGCACATTTAAAACTCATTTTATCCTCAAAGCCATTGAGTACAGCATTTTTTCTTGCCATTTCGACAGCGTCCTCAGAAATATCAACGGCACAAACATGTTCTGCACCGCCTTTTACAGCATTGAGTGCAAACGAACCTGTATGAGTAAAACAGTCAAGAACCCGTCTGCCCTTTGCAAGCTTTGAAACGGCAAGACGGTTGTATTTCTGGTCAAGAAAAAATCCTGTTTTCTGACCGTTTTCATAGTCAACATTATACTTTATGCCGTTTTCGGTAATAATTGTTGATGTTGTCTGCGGAAGTTCAACTCCGTCAAGCTGATAAAACCCCTTGCCCTCAGTCATACCTTCAAGTTTTCTTATTGAAACATCGTTTCTCTCATAGATTGCCTTTATGTTCTGACCGTCCTCGTTAAGCACCTTATAAAGCAACGGAAAAATTATATCCTTTCGCTTTTCCATTCCGAGTGACAGAGTCTGCACAACAAGAATATCGTTGAATTTGTCAACCGTAAGCCCCGGAAAAGTGTCAGCCTCTCCGAAAATAACACGACAACAGTTAAGGTCGCCACCCATAACAGTTTTTCTGTAATCCCACGCATATCTTATTCTGCGTTCAAAAAAAGCACTGTCAAACTTATCATTTGTGTTTGTCGAAATAAGTCTTATTCTGATTTTTGAATTGCTGTTGTAAAAGCCTGTTCCGACATATTTCCCTTTCTGAGAAACCACATCGACAAGGTCGCCGTCAGTTACATCACCGCTGAGATTTCTGACTTCTGCGTCATAAATCCACGGGTGACCCTGCAAAACCGTTGTTTCAGCCTTTTTTGAAATTTCCGCCTGAACATATCCTCTGTTTTTAAAAGACAAATCAAATCTTCCTTTCCGCAAATATTTTATATATCTACCTTGTCATCTAAGGTTATATCCTTGTTTTTCATATATTTATCAAAAAAATTCAAGTGGCATTTAACGAGTTTGCCGTACATTTCCATAGGGTCAAGTTTTCCTACAAGCATTTTCATCGTCACAAAAAACTTTGCGTCTGTAAAGCCTATGTGTTTCATATATTTAAACTGAGTGTAATACACAGGTGCCGTTGTGTCTAAAAAAGGTTTTGTTTCAACATTAAGATTTTCTTTGCAGCCAATCTGATAAAACGGTTTCTTCATTGTCATTCCCGAATATTCACCGAACAATGCACCGTCAATATTTATTCCGCAAGAAACTTCATCATTATACTGACAAAGCCAATAGGCCGTTGAACCGCCGAAAGAATGTCCTGTTGCAGCAATACCGTTTGAAAAATCCGTTATTTCGCCGTATCTCTTTTTAATCTCTACGAGAGCCGCCGCCGTATCCTTGCCCCATTCCTCAGAGCGTTTCATCAGGAAAGAACAGTACTTTCTCTGAAAAGCGTCAAAAGCATTATAAGCCTGTCTGTTGTCAAGTTTTTTGTTGAGTATTTTCATTTGTGCAAAGACAGCCGGTATATAAGGCGTAGTGACTTTTTTATTCAACGATTTGTCATAATAATCAAAGCTGCCGTCCTGATAGTCGTTTTCGATAGCCTCATATGCATGACCGACTGACGCAACAATATATCCGTTCGACGCAAGCTCACAGCACAAAAATGTATTACATTCGACATAAGCATTATATCCGTGATTGTAGATAATCAGCGGGAACTTTTTGTTTTTTAGCGGTTGGGCATTATCGTAATAATCCGCTTCATTCGGGAATTTTGAAAAATCCCTGATATGATACGCTTTTGAAAGTGCCGATGCTTTTCTGTCACTGAATATTTTGGCTTTTGTTTTGTTAAGTACATCACTTTTATTGACAGGATAATACATTCTTATGGTAATTTTTCTGTTTCCTTTTGCGTCGCCCAGAACTTCTTTTCGGCTTTCGTCAACTATCGAAAACACCTCTGTTCCTACTGCATAAGCTCCCGAATTAGTAATCATAATATTTCTCCTTAGTGCTATTTCAGTTTGCCCACAAAACAATAACCGCCTTTTTCAAGACGGTTATTGCAAAGTTCAATGATAATGGTAAGATAAATTTATCTTGTAAGGCGGTAGTAAAGTTCAGCATATCTTCCTGCTGATCTGTGCCATGAGAAATCCTGTTTCATTCCACGCCATACAATGCCGTTCCAATTATCCCTCTGTGTGAAATATACTGTTTTTGCATAGTTAATTGCAGCAAGCATTTCATCAGCGTTATAGTTCTTGAAGCTGAAACCTGTACCCGACTGGTCATACCAGTTATAAGGCTGTACTGTGTCACGAAGTCCGCCTGTTTCTCTTACAATCGGAACTGTGCCGTATCTGAGTGCAATAAGCTGTGTAAGTCCGCAAGGTTCAAATCTTGACGGCATAAGCATTGCGTCAGCGGCAGCATAAAGCTTGTGAGCCCTGTTATCAGAGTAGAAAATATTAGCCGAAACTCTGTCCTTATACTTCCACTCATAGTGTCTGAACAGATTTTCGTATTTGTCGTCGCCTGTACCGATAACGACAAACTGAGTATTCGGGTCAACAATTCTCTCCATAACCCAGTTCACAAGGTCAATACCCTTCTGGTCAGTCAGTCGTGAAATAATGCCTATCATAAACTTATTGTCATCAACAGGCAGTCCGAGTTCGTGTTGAAGTCCACGCTTGTTTTTAACCTTGTTTTCTTTGAAGTTATTGGTATTGTAATGCTGATAAATCTGAATATCGTGTTCAGGGTTATATACATTGTAGTCAATGCCGTTTACAATACCGCAGAGTGCATAGTTCTTTTTGCGGATAAGTCCATCAAGACCCTCGCCGTAATAAGGCATCTGAATTTCGCCTGCATAAGAGTCGCTTACCGTTGTGACATAGTCTGAAAAAACTATGCCGCCTTTAAGCATATTGCCGTCGCCCTTATACTCCATATTTGACGGTGAAAATACATAATCCGGAAGTCCTGTGTAATATTTGAACATATTCAGGTTCCATATTCCCTGGAATTTAAGGTTATGTATTGTCATTATTGTCTTTATATTCCAGAAGAATCCGTTATTGTTGAACAGTGTTCTGAGGTAAACAGGCACAAGACCTGTCTGCCAGTCGTGGCAGTGGATAATGTCAGGCTTAAAGTTGATTACAGGCAGCATTGAAAGAACTGCCTTGTCAAAGAAACAGAATTTTTCAATATCCTGTCTTATGTTACCGTAAGGCTTATCTCCGCCGAAATAGTGTTCGTTGTCGATAAAGTAATACTTTACGCCCTCCTGTTCATACATCTTAATGCCGACATAAATATGCTGAGGCAATTTGCCGAGATCCATATAAAAGCTTGTTATATACCTGAATTTCTGACGGTATTCCCACGGAATACACAAATAGTTCGGAATAACAACTCTTACATCAAATTCGTTTTTGTTGAACATCTTGGGAAGTGCACCTACAACATCAGCAAGTCCGCCTGTTTTAATAAACGGATAACATTCCGATGCGACAAAAAGTACATTTTTCATAGTCAATCTCCGTTCTGTTTTTTTAAATTTTTTTATCCAGGAAAATTTCTTTTTAATCCACCTAATCATATTATAATTTATATTCTTTCAAACATCAACATATTTTTTTATCATAGTCATTTTTTTGCCATATTTTACTTTTATAAACAAAAAGCAACATTTTATTTGTAAATAATCAATGTTTTTTCTTTCTGCATTTATGCATACACTCCTCACAGTTGCCGCAACAGCCCGAACCGCCGCAGCAAGAGCCGCCCTTGTGCTTTACAAGATACCTTACCGCTAAAAACACACAAAATGCAAGAATAATACATACAATGATTGTTGCAAAATTTTCAGTCAGCCACTGCATTTATCTGTCCGCCTTTATCTTATTCTGTAAATGAAAAGGTTTCAACATCAAACAGTCCGCAGTCGGTTATCCTTATTTTCGGAATAACAGGCAAAGCCATAAACGACAGCGTAATAAACGGGTCAATATTTTTGTTTACACCCATTTCGTAAGCGGTAGCTATAATTTTGTCCAACATAGGAATAAACTCGTCCGCACTTTTCATACTCATAAGACCGCCGAGTTCAAGCGGCAGTGTACTGACAACTTTGCCGTCTTTTATTATTGTATAACCGCCGTTTACTCTTTTCAGCTCGTCAACGGCAATTTTCATATCCTCGTCGTTGTCGCCTATGATAATAATATTGTGCGAATCGTGGGCAACAGTTGTTGCAACTGCACCGTGTTTCAGTCCGTAGCCTGTGATATAAGCCGCCGCACAATTTCCTGTTGCGTGGTGACGCTCAACAACGGCAATTTTCCGCACAGTACCGTTTTTCAGTCCGTCGCTTATTTCCTCATCGGTCATTCTGAATTTTTCGGTCAGTATCTGATTATCGACAATTCCGATAACATTATATTCGTCTTTTTGCGGAATATCAAAAGCGTCAGCTTTGAGCGGTGCAGGATTTACGGATTTAAGCATACTCTCATCATATTCAGCACAGCAGTCCGTACTGAGTTCGGAAACAGACACACCGTCTTTATATACATCAAGCACATTGAATTTTTCAATATCATCAAGCACAACAAGGTCAGCCTTATATCCACAGGCAACAGCACCGATATTTTTCAGTCCGTAAATTCTTGCGGCATTTATCGTAGCCATCTGAATTGCCTTTATCGGCGACAAACCGAGTTCAACAGATTTCTTTACATTAAATCTGATTGTACCGTCTTTTCGTATATCCGCAAGGTGCTTGTCGTCTGTACAGAACGCCATATTTGAAGTATCAATATTATTTTTGACTACTCCCGAAATAATAGCTTCAAGATTCTTGCTTGCCGAACCCTCACGCACAAGCACAGCCATACCGCATCTGAGTTTTTCGGCGGCTTCTTCGTAGGTTACGCTTTCATGGTCGGTTTTTACTCCCGAACATACATAGGCGTTGAGTTCTTTTCCCGACAGCACAGGCGAATGTCCGTCAATAATCATATCGGCAAATGCGTTCAGCTTGTCAATAACTCCGCTGTCACAGCCAAGAACACCCGGAACATTCATCATTTCACCCAGTCCGAGAGTACACTCGTCATTTTTGAACTTAACAAGGTCGTCGGCGTTAAGCACTCCGCCTGAATGTTCAAACGGCGTTGCAGGCACGCACGACGGCAGCATAACATAATAATTTGTCGGACATTTCTTTGCGACTTCAAGAACATTTTTCAGTGCAACACTTCCGTTTACATTGACAATTTCGTGCGGATCGGTAATTATTGTTGTTGTACCCCATTTTAATTCTTCCACAGAATAAACAGGCGGCGTAACCATTGAAGACTCAACATGAACATGTGCATTAACAAAACCCGGAACGACATATTTTCCACACAGGTCTTTTTCATTTTTGCCGCTGTACTCTCCTACTCCAATAATTACTCCGTCAGTAATTGCAATATCGCCGCTTATTATTTCTCCTGTAAAGACATTTACAATCTTTGCATTTTTAAGGACTAAATCCGGCAGTTCCTTTTCCTGAGCCGCATTTATAAGTTTGTTTATACTCATAATAACAACACCACTTTCCATAAATTTTTGAAACATTTCATTCAGTACGATAATTCAGCACCGTATCAAGATATTTTTCTTTAAGTTTTGTAAGTTCGGGGTTTGTTCCGTCATCAATCGCATAATAGGTCTGTCCGTTAAAAATCACCGTTATATACTTACAGATATAGTTATCTCCCTTGTCACTGACATCACTGACAGGCGGTTCATATCCAGCATCAAGCCGAACACCGTATTTTATAAATCCGCTTTCAACAACGGCATTTTTTATATCATTTATATCTTTATCGGATATTCTTCCCTTTGCCGCCTTTTCGTATTTCATAAAACGGGCAGCTAATTCCGGATTATTCATCGGGTATCTGCCTATTGTTGTAATAGTTCCGTTTGGTTTAAGCCTTACTGAAACCAAAAACGAATCCGACACGGGATCTTCCGTATTAAACAGTTCTTCCGAATACATAATCATCGGCTTATTATCGGTATTTTCAAAATCATAAACAAAATCACTGACATCATAATAATCATTCTTCATTTTTTCAAATTCCGACTTTTCATCATCACTCATAAGCAAAAGAAGATAATTACTCAGATTTTCGATACTTTCATTTGCACCCAAATCATTAACCGTATATTCGTTGCCGTCAGCATAAACTTTTACAAACTTATTGTTGTCAGACATATATTTGTCATAGAATATAGGTCTGCTTTCTTCGCCATAATCAGATTTATCCGCAACAACCTTTATGTCGGATTTTATAATCTCATTTTTAAGATTTTCAATATCTTTTTCAGTGAGTTTTTTTGTAAAGCAAGGCGGTTTGCCAAAACGCTCTTTATCATTTACCGACACATATAACTGCTTTGTAAATGTACCGTCAGACTTTACAGTTATAATGTAAGAGGTATAGTTGCTGCTGTCGTCGCTTTTTTTGTATTCATCGGATTTTTTTCCATAGTAATACGACGGCTCAACATATTGACCGTATTCTATAAGAATATCCTCATTTGTAAAATCATATACTTTATATCTTTGATTATATTGCTGCTGACTGTCCTGTGATAATTTGTAGCTCAGGCTACAAACAAATATACACACAAGTGTTATAATAATCAATACTACGGCTGAAATTGCAGATATTAAAGCTATGCGTTTTTTGTTCATAATCACACCTCTCAATTCTTGTCAGAAACTGTTATTAACACACGAACAATTATATGTTTATATTATACCCTATGATTTTTTATCGGTCAACGGTATAAAAATCTGTTTTTATGTTCAGACTTATTCCTTACTCATAACTGATTTTTCTTTTTTCGTGAAAATCGGACAAAAATTGTTATTTTTGCACATAAGTACGCTTGACACCTTGTGTATGCTGATGTTATAATTGTTTTTGATCTGAATGATTGTAACAGTTAGAATAAGACTCCTGTAAAAGCAATATGAATAAAATCTTCTTTTATTATGTTGAATACATCAGCTGTTTAAAAATATGACGGAGATGATATTTATGAAAAGCTATACAAGAATATTTTTTCTTGTTTCCTTACTTTCTCTCAGTATTATGATTGCAGGATGCAGTAAACAAACATCCGCAGATGACTCTTTAAGCGAATCGGTAGTTACGAGCAATCAATATTCTTCAAGCGATGTTTCTGTTTTAACGGAATCAAAAGAAGAATCAAAAAAAGAGTCCAAAGAAGAATCAGTTTCACATACCAAACACATTTATGATAAAGGAATCATAACAAAAACTGCCACTTGCAGTGAAGATGGCATCAAAACATATACCTGTACAGTTTGCAGCCAGACAAAGACAGAAGTTATTGCAAAAACCGGAAAGCATACCTATGACAGCGGAATCGTTGTCATAGAACCGACCTGTGCAGAGGAAGGAACAAAAAAATACACCTGTAAAGTGTGCGGTAAAACTAAAACGAAATCTGTATCCAAAACCGACGAACATCTCTATGATGATGGAGTAGTTACCAAAGAGGCTACCTGTGGTACGGATGGTGTAAAAACTTTTACCTGCTCCGTATGTGGCAAAACAAAAAACACTGACATAGCCCAGACAGGCAAACATGCCTATGATAAAGGTGTTGTTGCTAAAAAGGCAAGTTGCTCAACAGAAGGAGAAATGGTTTACGCTTGTACTGTATGCGGTAAAACTAAAACGAAATCTATACCAAAAAACGATAAACATAATTATGACAGCGGTACAACTGACAGAGATACTGGAAATGTCACTTATACATGTACTAATTGCGGAGCATCCTATGCAGATACAACAAAAGGAGATCAGGCACTTAAGGTCGCTCAGGAAATAGCTGACTATGTTGAATCAAATTCTCCAAAAGACGCAACCGATTTGGAAAAAGTTCAGGCAGCAGCTGAAATCGTTGCAGGATATTCTTCAAGGGCTAAATACACTACCGATGACAGTGATTATCGTACTCCGTATGGTGTATTCGTCAAAGGTGTGTACACTTGTGCCGGTTCGACCAGTGCATTGGGCTTGGTATTGACCTGTATGGGTTACAACTGGGAACATGTCAATAAAGGCGAGTGGACACACCAGTGGTGCCGTTTAACAATGGATGGAAAAACAGGATATGCAGATGGTCAGGTTGGCTGGGCAGGATATGGTTCTCACCCTGTTGAACAATAAATTTTATATCAACAGTTTTCTTAACCTAATAACTATTACATTAAACTTATATTTTCTGAAAGGAGGAATTGTATGATCAGTGGTGCTGAAATTATGGTTAAATGCCTCGAAAATGAGGGGGTTTCAGTCGTCTTTGGCTATCCGGGTGCTGCAATATGCCCGTTTTTTGATAAACTTTATGACTCAAAGATAAAGGCTGTTCTTGTGCGTCAGGAGCAGAATGCCGCACATGCCGCAAGCGGTTACGCAAGAGCAAAAACAACCGTTGGTGTATGCGTCGCAACCTCAGGTCCGGGTGCTACGAATCTCATTACAGGTATTGCCACTGCTTATATGGATTCAATCCCGATGATTGCAATTACGGGACAGGTACGCAGTGATGTTCTCGGTCGTGATGTCTTTCAGGAGGCGGACATAACAGGTGCGTGCGAATCTTTTGTAAAGCACAGCTATCTTGTAAAGAACACTTCCGAACTGCCAAGAGTATTCAAAGAGGCTTTCCATATTGCCTCAACGGGCAGACCCGGACCCGTACTTATTGATGTTCCGATTGACATTCAGGAAAACGAAATCGAAGAATTTGTATATCCCGAAAAAGCTGAAATTATCGGATACAAACCGAGTGTTTCCGGTCACCCGATGCAGATAAAGCGTGCGTTGGAGCTTTTGCAGAAATCAAAACGCCCGATTATATGTGCCGGCGGCGGCGTGCTTACATCAGGTGCAAAGCTGAAATTTCAGGAATTTGTCAAGAAAACAGGTATTCCCGTTGTTTCAACAATGATGGGTATCGGCGTTATGCCGTCGGAAGATCCGCTTTATATCGGTATGCTCGGTTCTCACGGTGTAAAGGCGGCAAACAGAGCCGTTCACGAAACCGATTTGCTTATACTCTGTGGTGCAAGAGTCGGCGACAGAGCCGTTGCTGCACCCGAAAAGGTTGCTGAACACGCTGATGTAATTCATATCGACATTGACCCTGCCGAAATAGGCAAGAATATGAAAACAACAATTCCTATCGTTGGTGATATAAAAAATGTAATCAACGCAATGATAAAGGGCGTTGACTACACTGCTCCTGACGATTGGAAAGAACTCATTTCACAGTGGAAACAGGAATTTGCAAAACCGCCTGTACAATTTGACGGCTTTGTTGAACCGAAAAGCTTTCTTGAAAAACTTTCGTCTATGTTACGCTCAAAGGCAATACTTATTGCCGATGTCGGACAAAATCAGATTTGGTGTGCAAACAGCTACAAAATGTCAGACGGAAGATTTCTTACCTCAGGCGGTATGGGTACAATGGGTTATTCCGTTCCTGCCGCAATAGGTGCAAAGCTTGCACGACCGTCAAGAGATGTTGTTGCAGTATGCGGCGACGGTTCTTTTCAGATGTCGCTCAATGAGCTTGCAACAATAGCACAAAATAATCTTAACATAAAAATTATAGTGATGAGAAACACCGTTCTCGGTATGGTTCACGAATTGCAGGACTTTCACTACAACAGCCGTTATGCAATAACCGATCTGGACGCTGTTCCGGATTTTACAAAAATCGCCGACGCTTACGGCATTGATTCCGCTTATGCCTCATCAAACGAGGACGCAGAAAAATATGCCGGAAAAATGCTGAAAAGTGACAAGCCGTTTGTACTCGTGTGCAATGTAAGCCCGAAAACACCGTCTAAATAAGGAGAATACCGAATATGAAATACACACTTTCAGTTCTTGTAGAAAATCATCCCGGTGTTCTTTCAAAGGTTTCGGGATTGTTTTCAAGACGAGGATTTAACATTGACAGTCTTGCCGTCGGAATTACTGAGGACAGCAACATTTCAAGAATGACAATAGTTGCCGACGGTGATGAATATATTATTGAACAGCTTGAAAAACAGCTTAACAAGGTAATACCAGTAATAAAGGTACGAACCTATGCACAGGGCGAATTTATAAGCCGTGAACTCTCGCTTATAAAAGTCAACTGCCCCGCAAAACAAAGGCTTGACATAATGAAAATTGCCGAGCTTATGGACGCAAAAATCGTTGATGTTTCTCTCAATACAATGACGCTTCAATTTGCCGACACTATCGAGAGATTTGAAACACTTACGGATTTATTAAAGCCGTATGGTATCCGTGAAATCGTCAGAACCGGCACGGTTGCAATCGAAAAGGATTCCTGTGCCGCAAGAAAATCGACGGTTTAACGAATTTCATATACATTTTATAATTTTATATTTTGGGGGTCTTTAAAATGCCAAAAATCTATTATCAGGCAGACTGCGACATCAATCAACTCAAAGGTAAAACTGTTGCCATCATCGGTTACGGCAGCCAGGGACACGCTCACGCTCTTAATCTTCGTGACAGCGGCGTAAATGTAATTATCGGTCTTTACAAGGGCAGCAAGCGTTGGGATCATGTTAAGGAACTCGGCTTTGAAGTTTATACAACAGCTGAGGCTACACAGAAAGCCGACATCATTATGATTCTTACTCCTGACGAAAAGCAGGCTGACATATTCAAGAACGATATTGCTCCTAACCTTACAGAAGGCAAGGCTATTGCATTTGCTCACGGCTTTAACATTCACTTCAAGCAGATTGTTCCGCCGTCAAATGTTGATGTATTTATGATTGCTCCTAAGGCTCCGGGTCATACAGTTCGTTCAGAGTATGTTGAAGGCAAGGGTACACCGGCTCTTGTATCTGTATATCAGGACGCATCAGGTCACTGCCTTGACATCGCTCTTGCTTATGGTGCAGGTATCGGTGCAGCTCGTGCAGCTCTTATGGAAACAACATTCAAGATTGAAACAGAAACAGACCTCTTTGGTGAGCAGGCAGTTCTCTGCGGCGGCGTTACAGCTCTTATGCAGGCTGGCTTTGAAACACTCGTTGAGGCTGGTTATCCACCGGAGAACGCTTACTTTGAGTGTATCCACGAAATGAAACTTATCGTTGACCTTATCTACACAGGCGGTTTCTCAATGATGAGATATTCAATTTCAGATACAGCTGAATTCGGCGACTACGAAACAGGCAAGCGTATCATCACTCCTGAAACAAAGGCTGAAATGAAGAAAGTTCTTGAAGAAATTCAGGACGGTACATTTGCTACAAAGTGGATTGCAGAAAACAAGAACGGCAGAGCTCACTTCAACGCTACCCGTGAACTCAAAGCATCACATCAACTCGAAAAAGTTGGTGCAGAACTCCGCAAGATGTATTCATGGAATGCAACAGAAAACAAGTATGCTGACTGATTGCTGACATATACTTTCTGAAAATACAAAAAGGGCGTGTTACTCGTACAAATTGAGTAACACGCCCTTTTTAGTGTGGAGTGTGGAGAGTGGAGAGTGGAGTTGTGCATAATACAGGTTTGATGTGAAAACATAAAGTATTTGATTATGCAAGGATTTCTGAAATTATCGAATTTGAAACAATAAAACCGTTAGTTGTAAGCCTTATGCTGTTGTCGTCAATGATAATATAATTCGTATCAAGAAATTTCTTTGCATTTCTGAAATATTTGTCGGGAATTTTGTGTCCGAAACGCTCCTTGAATTCGTCGTTGTTTATTCCCTTTGCAAGACGCAGACGCAGCATTATATATTCTTCTTCACTGCCGCCATCGCCGTCTTTGACATAGGTTTCATTCATAAAAGCGTCTATTGACGGCGGATAATAAAAGCGTTTTCCGTCAACAAAGGAATGTGCTGACGGTCCTATACCGAGATATTCCTCGTCATTCCAGTATTTGAGATTGTGACGGCTTTCAAATCCGTCTTTCGCAAAATTTGAAATTTCGTATTGATGATAGCCATATTCTTTCAGCTTTTCACAGGCAAAAAGATACATTTCAGCCTGACCGTCATCATCAGGCAAATTGAGTAAATCCTTTATCTTACAGTAAGGTGTTCCCTCCTCAACTTTAAGGATATATGAGGAGATATGCTGAACATTATGTTCGGCACAGAATTCTATTGAGCGTTCAAGACTGTCCTTTGTCTGCAAGGGTGTTGCAATCATAAGGTCAAGTGAAATATTTTCAAAGCCTGCACTTTGTGCCTTTTTTATAATAAAATCGGACTGACGAACCGTATGAAGTCGTCCAAGCACTTGCAGTTCTTCATCATTTGCCGACTGAACACCGATAGAAACCCTGTTAAAGCCGCTTTTAAGCAATTTTTCAAAATCGAAATCTTCTTTTGTCGGGTTTATTTCCGCAGTTATCTCGGCATTTTCAAATCCGAAAGACAGCCTTACCGAATCCGCAATTAGTGCAAGTCTGTCAGCACCGATATAACTCGGTGTGCCGCCGCCGAAATAAAGAGTGTCCGCCTTTCGTTCAAGTGTTTTGCCCCACTTATAGATTTTTCCGGTTATTGCCGAAGTATATCTGTCGATATTCGTTCTGCCGCTTTTTACCGAGTAAAAATCACAGTAGGGACATTTCCTTTCGCAAAAAGGAATGTGAATATAAACACCGATATTTTTCATATTCCTGCCTCCTCATTTTTTGACATCTATTTCTGGTTGTAATTTTTAAGAATATGTGCCGCTTCCAGAACGAGTGAAAGCATTGATGCCGCAAAAAGCACAATATCAAAAATCATAAATGTTCTGAATGACGCTTCAAGCTGTGTATATAACATTGTATCCGACATTGTTATGAAACTCACAAACCCGTCGAATCTGCCGCTGTTTCCCGCATATGATATTGCATTGTCTATCATATATGTCATAACCACAAAGCATATAAGTATAAAAATAAGTGTTCCGGTAATAACGGGGATTTTCGGTTTATTCAGAACATACACCACAAGCACGGACATAAGAATTGCCGCCGCTACTATTATCACTATCGGATTTATCATAATTTTGTTTTACCCCGATTTATCTTTTAAGTTTATCCATCAGCATTGCCGTTTTGAGTACCGCCGTCTGTGTTTTTGCGTCGGGAATTTCGTTGTTAAGCACCATTTCAACAGCCCTTGTCAGCGGTATTTTTTCGACATTAAGAAATTCTCCCTCGTCAAGCTTCTGCTGTTCGTAGTGGTCAATTCTGCAAAAATACATATGTATTATTTCACCGCAGTAACCCGGACTCGGATACAGCTTTCCGAGAGTCATATATTCCCTGCCTATTGCACCCGTTTCTTCCAGAAGTTCACGCTTGCCGTTTTCAAGCGGATTTTGTCCTTTTTCGAGTTTTCCTGCCGGCAATTCCAGCAAAACCTCCTTATACGGATAGCGGAATTGTCTTACAAACAGAAGTTCATCATTTTCGGTAAGTGCCGCAACACATACTCCGCCGGGGTGTCCGACAACCTCACGGCTTGATGTTTTTCCGTTTTCAAGTTCAACCTTATCGACGGTAACATGAATAACTCTGCCGTCAAATATTTCCTTTGTTTCAAGCGTTTTTTCGTACAACTTCATTTCATTTACATCTCCCAGTCTTTTAGCGGCAAGCTGGCGGAGTGCCTCCGGCGGCAAGCTGCCGCACCCAATTTGCGTTCAAAGTTTTTGTTACCGTTAAGTTATTGTCCGCACCATAAGTTTCTGCAATAATTCTACACAGCAACTAAATGTTGCAACAAATTTATTTCAATGCACTAACTTTCGGTTATAAAAATTTTCAATTTTGCATTTTCAATTTTCAATTTGACTTTATGTGCATATTTTATCTTTTATGTTTTCAAAGGTTTTTTCGCCTATGCCTTTTACATTCATAATGTCGGTTATATCCGAAAAACCGCCGTTTTCCGTTCGATAATCGACAATTCGCTTTGCAAGAGTTGTGCCTATTTCGTCAAGATTTTCTGCAAGTTCTTCTTCTGTTGCAAGGTTTATGTTCAGCTTTTCGCCGCTGAAATGTGTGTTTTCGCTTTTTTGAACAGATACACTGCTTTGTGCAATTTCTGAAATTTCAGACGAGGTATATGGTATATATTTAACCTCCTGTGCCATCGGCTGATAAAACGCACTATATCCCACAACAAGTGCAAAAACAATCAATCCCATAAACACCACAAGCGACACAGGGTCTTTTCGTATATTCATATCAATACTGGTCGCTTATCGGGTTAATACCGCCACGGTCGGATTTATTGAGTGCATCAATATATCTGATTGCATCTCCGCAGCCCTTTATAACGCACAAATCGGGTTCATCTGCTACACGAACCTTTAAATCGGTTGCGGCTTTAATAAGCATATCTATGCCTTTAAGCTGAGAACCTGCACCTGTAAGCACAATACCGTCGGAATAAATATCTCCGATAAGTTCAGGCGGCGTTTCTTCGAGAATATCCTGTACCTGTCTTACAATAGCGGCGGCAATATCTTTCAGCGGTTCAACAGTTTCGTCAGCACTGAGGTCAACCCACATCGGCATACCGGTCAGAAGATTTCTGCCCTTTATTCTGTATGTTCCGCTGACACAGCCGGAAACTACACTGCCGATTTTAATTTTTGCGTCCTCCGCCATACGCTTTCCGATAAGCATATTGTATTTTTTCTTGACATATTTTATGAGTTCGTCGTCCATAACATTTCCCGCCTGCTTGATTGAGCGTGAAACGGCAATACCGCTAAGTGAAATAACAGCCATATCGGTGGTTCCGCCGCCTATGTCAACAACAAACGAGCCGTGCGGACTGTTTATGTCAAGTCCTGCACCTATTGCCGCCGCAACAGGTTCTTCAATAAGGCATACACGCCTTACTCCTGCACCGCTTATTGCGTTTACAACGGCTCTTTTTTCAACTTCGGTTATTTCACTCGGCACACAGGCAACTGCACGGGGCATACCGATTTTTGACGATACAACCCTTTTCATCATTGAACCAATCATAGCCTCAACAAGACCGAAATCCGAGATAACTCCTCCGCTGAGAGGATACATAGCACTTATTCTTGACGATGTTCTTCCGAGCATCATATATGCTTCCTGTCCTACCGCAACAACGCTGTCATCTTCAAGATTTATAGTAATTACTGACGGTTCATCGACAACAACGCCTTTATTCTGTAAAAAAATTCTTGTACGAGATGTTCCGAGGTCAATAGCAATATCCAAACCCATTTTCAACACCCTTTCATATAATTTCTGCCGACAGGCTTACATAATGTCAAGAACAATTATAGCACAATAAGGAAAATTTTTAAAGATATAATTCTTTTGCTCATAAATTCACATTCAAAACGAAGTTTATTTTACGGTTAAATTTTTAAAAGACTGATTCCGTTTTCAAGGATATTTTTAAGCTGTTCGAGTTCCTCATTTGTCCAAACAGGCATATAAATTTCCCCGTCACCTCGTACGGCTGATACATTTGAACCATAGAAAAGTTTATTGTATATATTCACAGTATCCCTGACATCGAAATTGCCTATGTACGAAATTCCTATGGACTTTGATATGTCATCAAACATATTCCACCAATCCAAAAACATATTGCAATCAATATCAGAAGTCGGCTTTCTCGTCCATCTGCTTATAATATCAAGATTATACACCGAAATATCATAGTCAGTCATATAAAACTGCATATTTTCGGCATATTTTTTCGCATTGTTTAAGCTGCCAAAACAAATAACCTTTGAATTTTCGGATATAACTCCGTCTGTATCGTCAGTGTACCATAATGTATAAAGATTTTGTCCGTTGATAATAAACTCAATAAAATAGTATTCACGCATAGGAATTTCTCCGAAATATTTATTCACCTTGCTATTTTCGATTTTTGTCAAATAAACTTTCATCGGGATTGTGCCAATGCTTTTCTGACAGACATAAGAGCAAAACCCAGAAGATTCTGACCTTTCCATTCTTTCATATCAAAACGCTTCGGGTCATTCATTGACAGACCTATGCCCCATATTCTGTCCTGTACCGCACATTCAGCCATCATATCGTTTCCTGTTGCAAGAAGCTGATTTTTGAGTACGGCATTTTGTGAGAATTTTGCAAGCAAACCCTCATATACGATTATCTGACGCATACCGTTCCAGATAACATTGTCGAACCCTTTGACCTCACGACCGAATGCCTTGATTTTACTCGGGTCTGAAGTCTGTAAAATCTTTTGTGCAGTTTGTGTATCGTTAAAAGTTACCGCTTTCTGATACATCATATACTGCTCCATAGATGTGTATTTCTGTCCGTCTTTTTCAAATTCGGACTTATACCAGTTACTTAAATATCCGTTTATTTCATTCGGATTGTGAAAACATACTACTTCCATTATAAAACCACCTTTATAAATTAAATTCAGCACATCAAACCAATGGCACGCAACTTATAACTCCACTCTCCACTCTCCACACTCCACTCTCATTGTGCTATTGCGGCGGCGGCACAAAGTATTCTTTCAGCACCGCTGTTTTTAAGCGTGCGGCAACATTCGGCAAGTGTATTGCCTGTTGTTGCAACATCATCAATAAGAAGTATTTTTTTGCCGCTGACCTTTGTTTCGTCAATCACGGAATAAACACCGACTACATTTTTTTCTCTTTCTTTTGCGGAAAGATTGTGTTGTTCGGAATTGTTCTTTATTTTTCTGAGCAAAGGTTCATATGGCTTTTCAAAATACTTTGCAACCTTTTCCGCAATTATTTCCGACTGATTAAAGCCACGCTCACGAAGTCTTTTCGCCGACAGCGGCACGCAAGAAACAATCTCAAAATCCATATCTTTATAGACATTTTCAACCGTTTCGCTGACAGCAAGTGACAGACTTTTCGCATTGAATTTTCTGCCTCTGAATTTATAGTTAACTATTGCACTTCTGACTGATGTATCATAGAAAAACGGTGCAATACAAATTTCACCTGACGGGATAGTTTTAATCTGAGGATATTTCGGAAAACCTGCCCTGCAAACAGGACATTCCGTAAGACTGCGTGAAATATTCTTTGAACAATAGGGGCATTTCGGCGGAAACAAAAGCGAAAGCATAAAATCAACCAAAATACTTATCCCCTTTCAAGAAATGCTTTCAAAGCGGAATACCGCATAGTCTTCTTGTTATTATCGACCATTCTTTTCAGTGTTGAAACATTACCGACAAGAATAAGTATTTTTTTTGCTCTTGTTACTGCCGTATAAAGCAGATTTCTGTAATAAAGCTGAGGCGGACCGTAGTACATAGGTATAATTACAGCGTTAAACTCGTTTCCCTGACTTTTATGCACGGTTGTTGCATAGGCAAGTTCAATATCATTGAGAGATTCCTCATCATAAAGCACAAATTTGTCATCAAAACGAATACACGCACTTGACATCGCTCTGTTTATATCGACAATTACGCCAATATCTCCGTTAAAAACACCTGAACCCTCTGTTCCGTCATCTTTTGTCCATACAAGGTCATAGTTGTTTTTCGTCTGCATAACCTTATCGCCCAAGCGAAAAGTATATACAGGACGGTTTATCTCATACTGCCTGCCCTGTGACGGATTGAGTGCCTGCTGTAATTTTTTGTTCAGTTCGGTAACGCCGAGGTCGCCTTTTCTTCCGGGACACAAAACCTGTATATCGTCAAAAGCTGAATAATTATATGTTGTCGGCAGACGCTTTGAACAGAGGTCAATTATTGTCGCCGCAATTTTTTCTTTGTCGGGACAGGTCATAAAGAAAAAGTCACCGTCAGTTCGTCTTATTTCGGGCATTTCGCCGTGTACGATTTTGTGAGCGTTTGTGACGATAAGGCTTTTCATTGACTGGCGGAAAATTTCCGTAAGCTGAACAACAGGAATTTTCCCCGAGGCAATAAGGTCGCCGAGAACATTTCCTGCACCAACTGACGGCAACTGGTCACTGTCGCCAACCATAATAAGTCTGCAACCCAGCGGCAAAGCACGCATTACGCCCTCAAACAAATTTACATCTACCATAGAGAGTTCATCAAGAATAAGTGCGTCACAGTCAAGAAGATTTCTTTCGTTTCTTTTAAAAACGGGATTGTCGTTTTTATCCCATTCAACTTCAAGAAGTCTGTGTATCGTTTTTGCCTCACACCCTGTCACTTCGGACATTCTCTGTGCCGCACGACCTGTCGGAGCTCCCAGTGCAACTTTGAGTCCGCACTGTTTAAAAAGACTTATTATAGCGTTAAGTGTTGTTGTTTTTCCTGTACCGGGACCGCCTGTAAGAATAAGCAATCCGCCTGACAATGCCTCAATTATTGCTTTTCGCTGTAATGCGGCATAGCTGATGTTATTCTGTTTTTCAAAACTATCGAGGGCAAGCTCAACACCCGTTATTCTTTCGGGAGGAAAATTCAGCATCATAATAAGTCTTGACGCCGAATATGTTTCACTGCGGTATAATTCAGGCAAAAAAACAAATTCCTTTTCGTCTATTGTATCAGCGACAAGACTTCCGTCAATAATCATCTCAGACAGGACTTCCGAAACCAGTTCAGACGGCAGTTTCAGATAATCCGCCGAAACAGTCACGAGCTTTTCTTTCGGCAGACAGGTATGTCCGTTGCCCGAATTATATGTTATGATATATGCAATTCCAGCCCTTATTCTGCACTTATCGTCACACGGTTTTTCAAGAGCGGCGGCGAT
>JBJFIB010000018.1:0-4086 GCA_051894195.1 Acutalibacteraceae bacterium | reverse complement strand
CTCTCCACACTGTAAAAAAACTGCTATGTACTTTTTTTGCGTAATATGGTATAATATTTCGGTATATAGTGTGTAATCAGTGTAAACAGTTAGTGTTAAAACTGATGTAAATATGTTAAGAACGAAATTTGACAGGGAGTGCTTTGAAATTTATGAAAAAAGGTGTTTTTTCATCAATTCTTGCGGCGGTGCTTATTGCGGCAGTTTTTGTACTGCCTATAATAAATTCAAAATTCAATTCAAAAAATAAAGACGGTGATAAAATAGACAAGGCAACATCTGTTATAACCGAAAGCAAACACCCCGAAAACTCAAAAACGCCGAATACACCTGTAAATAACGATAAAACTGTAACATTTATAGTTACCGTCAAGGGCAATTCACTGCTTGATACCGTTATTTCATCAAACGGAAAATATAAAAACACTGCCGAACTGCTTTTGTCGGCTGACGCAAAGGCATATTGTGACGCTATAAAGAAAACTCAGGCGGTAGTAAAGGCGAGCGTTCAGAAAATTGTTCCCGAATCGGATTTTTCGGGTTGTTATACCTATACGGCAGTTATGAACGGCTTTACCGTGAAAGCACCATACGGTTCAATGGATAAAATCCGGAAAATAAATGATGTTGTTGATGTTGCCGTTGCCTCGTCACAATATTATAAAGCGGCTGTTGATACTGTCGATATGTACACCGATACAAAAAATATGCTCAACCTGTCCTATGCCTACGAAAGCGGCTATACAGGCGAAAAAACCATTATTTCGGTGATTGACGACGCATTTGACTGTATGCACAGTGCGTTTTCGTCGGTTCCGTCACAGGTAAAATACAGTCAGGATAAGCTGAATAATATTTTTAATGCCGTAAGCTTTAATACTGAAAAATCCTACACTATGCCGGATTTATACAGAAACGATAAAATTATATTTGCCTATGACTACGCAGACCGTGACAACAGCACCTACTGTTCGGGCAAAAATCACGGAACAGGTGTAGCAGGCACAGCCGCAGGAAATAACGGTCAAAGCGATAAAAATGCTTTTCTCGGTACGGCTTATAATGCACAGCTTGCACTTATGAAGGTTTGTTCAGACAGCACGGACAGCTTTACTGACGACAGCGTTATTGCCGCACTTGATGACAGTGTGAAAATCGGTGCTGATGTAATAAATTGCAGTTTTACTTCAAACGGAGAATTAAAAAACACACAGCTTTTCAATAGTATTTATCAGAAAATTTCACAGACGGGAATATACATTACCGCCTCCGCAGGAAACAACTCATATAACAAAAACCTTGCACAAAACGGCAGTATTGACGCATCACTTGTTGATTACGGCACAGCGGGCTGTCCGTCGTTGTACGAGGGTGTTCTGTCTGTCGGCGGAGTGAATTCCGCAAAATATCCGTCAAAGTATTTTCTTGCAGACGGTCATACTATAAGATATACAGATGTTGCGGTAATCGGCGAAAACGGCGGTCAGCTTGATGATGAAATGCTGTTTGCTGATACACTCACATCTCAGACGGAATATGTATATCTCAACTCATACGGCGAAAACAAAGACTATGCAAACACTGATGTCAGAGGAAAGATTGTCATTATAAACGGTGGAAAAGGCAGACTTTTTGAAAAATGCAGAATTGCATACATCAAGGGTGCTGTCGCACTTGTAATTATCGGTTCAGACGGTTATGAAAGTTTTAAAGATACAAGCGAAAAATATATTCCGACTGTTGTCGTTGAAAATTCATACAAAAGCTATTTCAGCCAATACCCAAACGGAAAATTAACCGCAAAAAGTGATTACAAGCTGTTTTCGGATAAACAGGGAGGCAAGGTCAGCAGTTTTTCGTCATACGGAGTAACCGATGACCTCAGACTTAAACCGGAAATTTTAGCACCGTCAACGAATATTTATTCACCGTCAGACAATAATTCCTGCTCGACATACAGCGGAACATCAATGTCTGTATCTTTTGTTTCGGGTGCGGTGGCAATAATAAGACAATATATTCAGAATAATCCGTCACTCAGTGCTATGACCTCCAACGAACAAAACAGATATATATCAGCACTGCTTATGAGTACGGCTGATGTCGTGGAATATTCAGACGGTCTGTACTATACACCTCGTGTTCAGGGTGCAGGTATGATGAATATTCAGAAAGCACTCTCGTCACAGTGTTATCTTACGGTTACGGACAGCGACAAGCCAAAGGCGGAACTTGGCGAAAATGAAGAGGGCAGTTATATATTTGAGTTTACGGTTCATAATAATTCCGAAAAGAACATAAAATATAATTTGAGCTATGCAATTCAGACGGACAAGCCTTATGTCACAGATGACGAAAAAATATACAACAGCCTTGTGCCGTTGTCGCTTTATGATTATGCCGATATTACAATGACCGTAAATGGCAAAAATGTAAAAACCGTTACCGTCAAAACAGGTGAAACGGCTGATGTGACAGTGAATATTCAGCTTAAACCTGAGGCGGTTCTTGCATATAATAAATATTTTAAAAACGGATTTTTTGTTGACGGTTATATTTTCCTTACGCCGTCAGACAAAAATCTTACGGCACTTAATCTTCCGTTTGTCGCTTTTTGCGGTGAGTGGACAAACTGTAATGTTTTTGACACAACGGTTTATGACGGCAAAGACAGCATTACAGATGCAAAAAACTGTCTTATTGCGACAACATCAGACGGAAACGGCTTTTATGCTCTCGGAAAAAACATCTTCAATAATGAAATTACCGCAGAAAATATTTCGGCAGGCACTGACACAATAAAGCATTTCACAGAAAATCAATCAGTCGGCAAGACGCTTATAATACCTGATTTTCAGCTTTTGCGTAATGCCTATGACCTTACCGTTACAATTTCCGACAATAACGGCAAAGTTTTATTCACAAAGAATTTCGGGGATTTCAGTGCCTGTTCTTCAAAAGGCGAAAAGCTGTATCAGATGTTGCTGAAAAACCCCGACATCAACAGCCTTTCGGACTTCTTTTCCTCGCTTGCTGAGGGGGAATATAACTACACAATTTCGGCGTCAATTCTGAATTCAAACGGCGAAAGGGTACAAAGCAATTCTGTTTCATACAAATTCACACTCGACAATACTTCACCTGAGGTGAAATCTTCAAGAACCTACAAGCAGGACGACAGAATTTACCTTGAACTTTCAGCAAAGGACAATAATTCCGTTCAGGGATTTAAATTCTATACGGCAAAATACAACAGCGAAAAGAAAACCTATTCTTACGCCGACTCAATCGACAGCCTTATAAAACAAAATTATCTTTCACAAGATTCCTACACCCTCAAAGACATCAGAACAGCCGACGACGGCTCAACAATCTTCACTTATGACATAACAAATCTCAATTCCGAACTCAAAAGACTCGGTGCTGTCGCAACACAGGAAAATGCCGCACCGTCAGACTTAAAGATTATTTACAGGGCAGTCGATTATGCGTTTAACTGTTCTCAGCCGAAAAGTGCCGACACGATAATATACGGCAGTACGGAATTTATTTTCACAGACCAAAAGGGCAACGGCGTTGAAAATGTTGTTGTTTCTATGAACGGCACAGAAAAATCAAGCACGGCTGACGGAAAAATTGTGTTTGACCATTTGATTTCGGATATTTATACCGCACAAATAATATCCGTTCCGCAGAATTACGAAATAAACGACAAGTATTTTCTTGTCTGTGTTTCATACAATGAAACCGACATTAAAAATACTATACCTGTAAAATATACAGGCAGTCCGTCAGAATATCCGTCAGATACCGAAAGCTCCGCAGTTCACTCATCAGCACAGGAAAATTCAACTCAAAGCACCGCTTCTGCAACTCAGTCAAAAACTGAGGAATACTCAAAGCCACCAAAGGAAAATTCCCAGAACAACAAGAACATAAGTTCAATTTATGCAGTATTTTTCATCGGAACACTTCTTGCTGTCAGCGTAGCGGCACTCGTTATCAGCAAACAACGCTCAAAAAGATAATTCAGTGTGGAGAGTGGAGAGTGGAGAGTGGAGAGTGGAGAGTGGAGAGTGGAGAGTG
>JBJFIB010000017.1:0-4094 GCA_051894195.1 Acutalibacteraceae bacterium | reverse complement strand
CGTACAAAAGTAAAGGACGCAACAGGCAAAGAAGTTATAAAAGATTTTACTCTTACAGTAAAATCACCGCTTTCAAACAACTCAACACTCAGCAAAACAACAATTACAAAAGGTGATTCAATAACCATTAAAGGAGTAGCAACAGGCGGCACAGCACCATATCAGTATTCATTCCTTTGCAAACATTCAACAGCAACTTCATGGACAACGCTTACATCATACGGTACAACCTCAACAAGAGTATGGAAACCAACAAAAACAGGTACATATGCTGTCCGTACAAAAGTAAAGGACGCAACAGGCAAAGAAGTTATAAAAGATTTTACTCTTAAAGTAAACATTACATAAACAATAATAGTAAAACATGATTGTACTGTTATGCTGAGCGATAACGGTGTGGGGATAGTTTATCCGCACTCAAAAAAATAATAAAACATTAAAATGTGTATGTCAGGTTTTTGTTTCTGATATACACATTTTATTGTGATTTATAATTTCACAAATAAAATGCTGTTTATAGTGCAAAAGTCGGAAAAATATGTTATAATAAATCATGTGAAAATACGCATACCTGTGTATTTTGTTACTTACTGTCATATATTTATTTGATAATGAAAGGATTGTATTTATGTTAAAAGAAAAAATTGCAAATAATCCGGCTTTCATAAAGTTTAAAAAAGAATTTTATGAAAGCGAAATTCTTCAAAAATTTAATGGTATGTATAATAAAGTGAGGGATAAAATCTTAAACAGCAGTTTAATAAAAAAGTGCCATATAAGCGGCGATTTACTTTTTTGTATTGCTTTTGTTTTATATTATTTGGTAGATATGGTTGAATCTACGATGTTTTACAGTCCCACAGTCAAATTGTATCTTGATATGGTGCCGTTTCTGGTGATTGTGATTGTATATATCAAATTACTTGTTTTTGACACAGGTAACAAACAACGGTTTATAAAAATAATGATTCCTGCCTCAATTATCGGAATTTTTGTTTCAATGGCGGCACAGGCAGGAAAAAATTATCAGCTTATGAATGTATTTATTCTTTTGCTGGGTGCATACAATGTAAATTTCCGTAAGGTTGCGTTATCGTCTGTGATAGCAGGAGGCATAACGGTTGTATCTGTAACGATTATGTCATTGTTTGGTCTTTTACCTGACCTTGTTTATGAGTCAGTACGCCATTCTTTTGGATTTATTTATCCTACGGACTATGCGGCACATTGTTTTTTCATTCTTCTTACATATTTCTGGTATCGCAAAGGAAAACTCAAATGGTTTGAAAATGCTGTTTTTATTGTTATAGCAGCGTTTCTTATGTATTTCTGTCGTGCAAAGCTGGATTCACTTTGTATTGTTATTCTGGTGATTGCAGGAATTATATATAACAACAAATACGGAATGAAAATTTACAGCAAGCTAAGATATGTAATTGTTTATTCTGTTTTTGCTGCGGCAGTAATTTCCATATTTGTAACTCTGATTTATACAACAGACAATCCTGTTCTTAACAGTATTCCTAGCGATACTATCATAAGCAGATTGAAGATTGGACATATGATGCTTTTCCGTCACGGAACTACATTTTTCGGACAGTATGTGTCTGATGCCGGTTATGGCGGAAGTCTTACTCCACCGGAGGAATATACTTTTATTGATGTTTCGTATGTGCGTATTCTTATAAAATCAGGAATTTTTATTTTACTGCTTCTTATAATAGCCCTTACTGTATTTTTAAGAAAAAGAATTAAGAAAAACGACTATGTTACCGGAATAGTATTTTTACTTATTGCGATAAACTGTATGATTGCACAGCATATGATTGATGTTTCATATAATATTTTCCTGTTTATAATTCTTGCAAATCTCAAAGAATACGATATGCCGGCTGAAACCGTTACAAACAGTAAACTCAAAAAAGCCTGAAAGTAAATACAGAAACCCCGAAATTCATTCAATCTGAATTTCGGGGTTTTATGTTGTTCAATAAATCATAATTTTTTTGTTCAGTGATGATGCGATGTTGCCTGTCTGTAATATTTTGCATAAAGCATAAAAGTAATAACAGACAATAAAAGCAATACAAGCGAACATATCCAAAAACCATTGACAAAGCCGTTTGCATAGTTTACGAAAAGACTGTACAGTGAACGGGTGTTGAGATTGATTTTTGAAATTTTATCTGAAATCTGTATTACTATCGGTATTATCGAAACGCTGAGGAAAGCACCGGTAAATCCGTAACAAATATATCTGAATTTTCTGTGCCTGAATTTGTTCGTGAAAAATATTACAGCAATCAGAATTAAGGCAATAACGCCAAGTCCGATTGTTATTATAAGAAAAGGCGTTTGTGCTTTATAAATATAGTTTGCAACGGTTGAAAAGAATGGAATTGATATTTCATTGACATAAATTTCAGTCGCCTTATCGACAAAATAAGTAATGTTTTCACCTGAAACAGTGTTTTTGTCGATGTTATTGTCAGAAATATATTTATCAAGGGCATTATATAACTGTTGCTTGAATGATGTTGTATCAACCAGCGTTGAATCGCCGGAATAAAAAGCCGAAATATAATCGTTTATATTTCTTTGAACATCAATTTCTTTTACGAAATTCTCAGAAAAATCTTCTTTAAGACCGCTTGCATTTCCGAGGCTTTTCATACTGCTCAGTAGTTCGTCTTCTACCATTAAATAATAGCCGTTTGAACTCATAACATTAAGCATATAATCTTTTGAAAAAACAGTGCTTTCAATAACTACACTTATTGAAAACAGAAAAAAAACCAGAGTCAGCATAAAAGAAACAAATGAATAAACAAAGGCTCTGAGCCTTGAACTGTGTTTATGTTCAGACATAAAAATACCTCACAGCTAATTATTTTTATCTATCTGAGGACCGGAAATCAACTTTGCATATACAAAGCACCTGTCCGGAGTAAGCCCTAATTCATCAAAAGGATAACAGGTGTACATAATAAGATTTTCATAATTTGCAGTAAGGTCATAAGCGGATTTATCGGTCGCTTTTTTGACTTTAACATCTGTTATTTCATATATATAGTTTCCGTAGCTTGTGCGGATTTTAACCTTTTGTCCTTTTTTTGCATATTTAAGACCATTAAAATATGTATTGTTATGACCTGCAACAAGAATAGTTCTGCCGTATCCGGGAATTGAACTGCCATTATATATTCCGACACCGTTGTTCAGTGCAATATCGTTATCACCGAAAAAAAGCTTGTTGTTAATCTGACAGTCATCAATAATAAGCTCTCCGAACTGTTCGCTGTATTTTGGAAATGTTATTTCCGAGATTTTTACGGTTTCTTTTTTGTTGTCGGGTTTTTCGGATTCTGGTGATTCCTCAACCGGAACAAATATATTGTTGTATTCCTGCGAAAAATCCTTTTTGTTATCTGAAAAGAAAAAACTGCTTATTGACAACAAAGATGATGCGGCAGGTGCAAGAACAACAAACCCTGACAAATAAATTATTGCACAAAAGATAATGGGAAGAATTAGAAAATTCTTCCCATTAAGTGAACGATGTCCGGAATGATTATGCCTTGACATCAGAGAGAGTTTCCTTTTTTGAGGATTTAAAAAGATAAATTCCTGCTGCGGAAACAAGAAGAATACCTACACCGGCAACAACCATAACACCCGGAATGTTAAAGCCTGTACCTGTTGTTTTGATAGGGTCGTTGCTTGTATTTGTACCGGAATTACCGCCTGTTGTGCTGCCTCCTGTAACAGATGAAACAGTAGCAGTAAATACTGTGCTGCCATCGTTGTCAACAATGCTGACATTGTTGTTAGACTTTGTGTAGGACAGTGTAAGGTTTACCGGTGCAACCGCACTCTGACACTTTGATACAAAAGTATCAACCTGCTCAGCTGAAAGAGCGTTGAAACTGCTTGCACCTGTGCTTGTAAGATAATCCTTTGCATCTTCGATGCCTGAAATAACCTGATTTGCCTGTTCATCTGTGATGTCAACAGTATTGAAATAGTTTTCTGCCTGATTGATATAATCGGCAGGGAGTGTCTTTTCAACACCGTTCATTGTTACGGTTGTGTGA
>JBJFIB010000016.1:0-20786 GCA_051894195.1 Acutalibacteraceae bacterium | reverse complement strand
TGTAATTCATTCAAAGAAAATAAAACATTCAAATCTTGACTTAAAGCAATATTCCTCTGTTGTTTTACACAATTTTTATAATTTTTCATACTATCATCACATAATATTTTTTCGATATTGACACTTTTTGGATTTTATAATATAATATCAATGGTAAAATAAATTCAAAGGGGAATTTCAATGTATAATCAACCTAATGCTTATCAACAACCTGTTAAACCTGTCGGTCAATTAAAAACAAACAGAGGACTTCTTAAATTCATACTTCTTAATCTTATCACCTTAGGAATTTACTCTATTGTCATCTTTTCATCTGTTTCAAATGATGTAAATGTTATTTGCAGCAGATATGATGGTAAAAAAACAATGCACTATTGCCTTTTGCTTTTCATAATCGGACCTCTCACTCTCGGAATTGCGTATATAGTTTGGTTTCATAAACTTTCCAATCGTATCGGTGGTGAATTAAACCGCAGAAACATTGCCTATTCTTTCAGTGCAACAGATTTTTGGTTATGGGATATTTTAGCTTCTCTTATAATTGTCGGACCTTTTGTTTATACTCATAAACTTTTCAAGGCTATGAATGTTCTGAGTGAAAACTATAACACTTACGGCTAAGCAGTACATAGTTAAAAGAATAATGCTTACGCTGTTTTTCAAACATAAAGTCACTGTTCGGAAAATTTCTGAACAGTGACTTTTTTAGTGTGGAGAGTTGAGAGTGGAGTTAATGTGTAATTAAGTTTCTCTGTTAATCATACTATAATATCCTTAATCTTGAAAATGTTGTTGATTTTTACAATATTTATGCTATAATTGTTTCCAAATAAACTATTGAGAATATGAAAATGTCTTTTATAGTTTTTATTGAAATAATGTTGTTCGGATAATTTTTGTTTACCAAAAGGGAAGTGTATTTATGGAAAACGCAAACGCTTCAAAATTTCTTAAAATCAACGGTACGCTTATGATTTTCATTGGTATATTTTATATTATTGTGTCGGGCGTTTGTCTGTTTAGTGTTGGTATGACGGGAGCAACAGCAAGAACTGCCAAAGATTTCTATGAACTCAATATGGCTTATGCCTTAACTTTTATTTCATTTTTTAGAGCTGTTATTGAGCTGGTTGCAGGTATTATCGGTGTTATCAATGCTGAAAAACTCAAAAAGGCAAAAACTTGTATTATATGGAGTATTCTTGTTTCTGTCATGTGTGTTGTATGCTATATTTTTAATGTTATAGATATATTAAGCTTTGCAACAGGTTTGATTCCTCCTGTACTCTACATTATCGGTTCATACAAAAATCAACAAAAGCAGTTTTGATTTACATACGCTGTTTTTCAAACATAAAGTCACTGTTCGGAAAATTTCTGAACAGTGACTTTTTTAGTGAGGAGTTAGTGTAACCGCCGCTGTTTTCGCTGAATTTAAATAATTACGAATTACGCATTAAAAAAACACTGCCGTAAACATCAGGGTGATGAATACGGCAGTGTGAAATCAGTATTTTATTGCGGGAATAAAATTATTCGCCGAAATATCTTTTGAGAAGTCCTGCGAAACCTGCACCGTGACGAGCCTCGTCCTTAGCCATTTCGTGAACTGTATCGTGGATAGCGTCAAGGTTAAGAGCCTTTGCCTTCTTAGCAAGTTCAAACTTACCTGCACAAGCACCTTCCTCAGCCTCTGCACGAAGTTCAAGGTTCTTCTTTGTGCTGTCTGTTACAACTTCGCCGAGGAGTTCAGCAAACTTTGCAGCGTGTTCAGCCTCTTCAAAAGCGTACTTTGTAAATGCTGCTGAGATTTCAGGATAGCCTTCTCTGTCAGCAACTCTTGCCATAGCAAGATACATACCTACTTCTGTACATTCACCGTTGAAGTTAGCAACAAGACCGTCGTAAATTTCCTTGTCAACGCCCTGTGCTACACCTACTTCGTGAACTGTTGCGAAAGAACCTGTTGATTTTACTTCCTTGAATTTTTCCTTAGGAGCCTTGCACTGTGGGCAAAAATCAGGAGCCTCTGTGCCTTCATAAACATATCCGCATACTGAACATACAAACTTTTTCATAGATAAAATCCTCCGTTTTTAAAAATTTATATATCAAATATCCGTAAAGATATTGATAAGCATTTTACTGCTGTTTTTTTGCACATTCACTGCACAAGCCATAAAAAGTAACGCTGTGGCTCTGAACCTTAACACCGCATTGTTTTTCGACATAATCATACATACTGCCGTCAGCGGTAGTTTTTCTTACAGGAATGTCAATAATCTTAAAACAGCCTTTGCATATAAAATGAGAATGTTGTGACACATCTGCGTCGAACCGTTCCTGACCGTCAACAACACCAACGGATTTCACAAGTCCCATATTTCTGAACACGGCAATATTGCGGTAAACCGTTCCAAGACTAAGGTCAGAAATCTGCGGTTTAAGCTGTTCATAAACCCATTCGGCTGTGGGGTGATTTTTTGTCGATACAAGCGTATTATATATTGCCTCACGCTTTGCACTGAAATTTCTTTTGGTCGGCATAGTGTCACCTCTTTTAAAACGATAATCATTCTTATTTCTTTAATAATATATCATAATTTTTTTATTTTGTAAAGTGTTTTTTGCAAGTTTTTTGAAAATTTTTATTTATACAAGGGTTACATAATCTTCCAGAACATAACCTTGTTTACCATTATATGACACAAGATACCATCTTCCGTCCTGACCGAGTATTGTAATTCTCGTACCCTTTGGTATTCTTGCGATAACTTCCGCCTGTTCTGACGGCTGTTGTCTGAGATTAAGATTTGAAAACTGTGTTGTAACTATTCCCTGTTTTACACCTGTTGGTTCTTCCTCCTGAACACCGAGAAAATCGGCGGTTGATATTGCAAGATTTTCGGCTATCTGATTTATATTATCCCTTATCCACTGTGCGTCCTCAGGATTATCGTGATATGCAACCTCAATTAGAATTGACGGTGCAGTTGTGCGTACAACTTCCGCAAGAGATGTTGTTGCAATCGTTTTGACTTTCATAGGTTCGGGATAAATTTCCTTGAAATTATTCGCAAAGATATTTGCCGCACGCTGACTTTGTTCACTGTACGGATAATAATACACCTGTACGCCACGCACTTTTCCGGCGTTTTCACCTGCGGCGGCGTTTGAATGAATTGCAAGATGAAGATTATAATTTCCCTCATTGGACATAGCAATCGAACCTATCACCGTCTGGTTCGGGTCGTTCCTCCCGTATTCAATTCCGCTTGCAAGCAAATAAGGTATCATTGCGTCGGCAATAAGATTCATATAATATTCTTCTGTTCCGCCGTCAACAAATGGATTATATTCCTGAGTTGACGGACTTAAAAATACACTTGGCATAACTTACCTCCATAAACAATTCGTAATTCGTAATGCGTAATTATTCATTTTTCACCATAAGTTTAGTGTCACAATAATTTTCCATTTTCAACTTTCAATTTTCAATTTTATATTACTCCGCCTAGTTTTACTTTATTCTCAAAGAAGTCTTTTGTTGACATATTGTTCGGTCTGAGAAAACGGTGAATATTGTATAAATCTTCCTCAGTGGTAAGCTCCGTTATTTTTTCCTCGCAGTCAAGCATAGCCTTAAAACCCATTTCTTTCACGACTTTGACGGTTGCCTCACTTTTTGCACCAAACGGAAAAGTAAATGCCGTCGGTTTTTTTCCGAGTTCTTCATACATACGGTCGTTGAATTTCGTTAAGTCCTCAACAAGAATTTTTTTGTAGGTTTCATAGTCCTCGCCCTTTTTGATTGATGCACCTTTTCTGCCGTTTATGTTCTTGTGCAGATTGAATGTATGGTTCTGAATTTCGACAAGTCCTGAATTCACCATCTCTCTGTACTCGTTCCAGTCGCACTGAGAATATGCGGGATTTTTCTTTCCTGTTCCCTGAACGGCGTCCGCCGTATATCCTATCGGCGAAATTACCGCCTTTGCATTATATTTTTTGAGAAGAGGAAAAGCATAGTAATAATTGTTGTAATATCCGTCATCAAAGGTCAGCATAATCGGATTTTCGGGCAAAGGCGTTCCTTGTTCAAAATAATCAATCAAATCCTGAATTACTATTGTATTGTATCCGTTTTCTTTGAGATATTTAAGGTCGCTTTCAAAATAATCGGGGTGTATCATATATGTGTTTTGCAGACTGCTGTCCCTGATAAGTCCGTGATACATTATGACGGCAAGTTTAATCGGCTTGATTTCACTGCTTGCAGGCAAAGCACCGCCTGAAACCGTACACAAACATACCACAATGGTAAGAACCACAGCCGCAACCGACAAAATAACCTTATTTATTCTCAATGAAATAAACATACCATCACCTCAACACGACTTGAATTCAAAAATTATATAAGAAGTTTAAATGTTTTATACAAAATGCTATTGAATATTATGAAAAATTATAGTATAATATAACACATAAATATTTGAATTTTGTTTTTGCATTTATCTCTTATGATGTGAATATAAAACATTATCTTGAATTAAATTCTATAAAAGGAGAGCGGTGTGTTGAACATTCGCAACAGTTATTATGTACAGGAAATTTTTTAATTTTTTTCTCGGAACACCGTCATACAACGAAGATAAGGACTATGAGGCTTATGCCGCAATTACAGCACCGCTGAATATGTTTTTTTTGATGTGTCTTCTTTTGCATACAGCTTATCTTATTATTTTTTCAATGCAATTCATATACATAATGGTGCTGTTTGACTCTATATGCGTGCTTTTGTATGCCACATTTGTTATACTGCTGAAACATTTCAAGGGGTCGTGGCTGCCCTGTACCCTTGTAACAATATTCGAGCTGTTTCTTCATCAGATTTGCAGTATTGTTCTTTTTGGTCTGCGACCGGGATTTCAGTATCTTATGATTCCGTTGGTTTTTGTTACTGCGTTCATACGAAAAGACGGAAAACTGTTTCACTATATCCGGATAGGAATAATCTCACTTGCGTCGCTGATATTCATATGTATGCTGATTTTCTTTAACGGTTATATGCCTCACTACATTTTGTCCGACATAGTGACCTGTATACTGCTGATTATAAACTGTTCAATCAGCTTTATCGTTCCTGCAATATACACCAGTCAGATTTATTATTCCGTTGACACACGAAGAAGCGAGCTTGACGCAAGCGTAACCGAAAAGGTAAACAAAATCGAAACAATGCAAAGTCAGATTATCATCAGCTTTGCGGAAATTATCGAGGCTCGTGACGGCAGTACCGGCAAACATGTCAAACGCACAAGCGAATATGTTTCCGCACTTATTTCCGAACTCAAACGGCACGGCGATTATGACGATATTCTTGACGACAGATATATGCACGACATAATGATGTCGGCACCTCTGCACGATATAGGAAAAATAACAATTCCCGATGCAATTTTGTGCAAACCCGGCAGACTTACTCAAAGTGAATTTGAAATAATCAAAAATCACACAATCAACGGCAAGGAACTCATTGAAAAGTCAATGTCGGACATTGAAGACGAAGAATTCCTTAAAGTCGCAAAATCCGTTGCACTTTATCATCACGAATGTTGGGACGGTTCGGGTTATCCTTACGGAATTGAGGGTGAGCAGATTCCGCTTTGTGCAAGAATTATGACGATTGCGGATTATTTTGACGCACTTGTCGCAAAACGCAGCTACAAAGCCGCTCTGCCTGCATCTGTCGTATTTGACGACATAGAAAAACTTCGTGGCAAAAAATTCGACCCTGTTGTTGCCGACGCTTTCCTGCGAATTCGTGACCAGATTGAACTGATAGCAAAATCAAATGCACCATAATGAGAGTGGAGTGTGGAGAGTGGAGTGTGGAGTTGTTATAATCTTTGACTTATTCGATAAGTTAAGTTTATTGATACGAATAACTCTGTACACAATCACCTTTGTCAGCAAGCTGACATATCAGACTTTATAATGAATAATGCCCGTGACTAAAATGTCACGGGCAATTTTTTCGTTTATTAAAATTTTAAGTTGTCTTTATCAAACACTCACTTCAATGAAAATACTTTCGGTCATAATCATTCCTCATTTCAACAAACACGCTTTCGGTCACAACAACTCCACACTCCACTCTCCACACTCCACTCTAAAAAAACAGCACCGCAAGAACGCTTGAAGGTTCACACGATGCTGGGTTCGGTGCTGTTTTTTATGTTCAGCCGATAATTTCTTTGATTTTGTTTTCTGCGGCAACTGCGTCAGCCTTGCCACGACTGTTTTTCATAACAAAACCGACAAGTGCTTTGATTGCCTTTTCTTTGCCGTTTTTGTAGTCCGAAACGGCGTTAGGATTGGTTTCAACGGCTTTCTTGCAAAGGTCAAGGAGGGCATTTTCGTCAAGTCCAGCCATATCGCTTTCCGAGAGAAGTTCGGTAACCTTTTTGCCTGTATCAAGCATTTTTTCGAGTGTTGACTTTGCAAGATTCATTCTGATTTTGCCTGCGTCAATCAGCTTGATAAGTTCGTTAAGGCTTTCTGCCGATACATTGACATTGAACTGTTCCTTTTCGGTTTCGTTGTCAATGCGGCTGAAAATCTGTCCGATAATGAAGTTTGCGGCAGTTTTCGGATTTTTTGTATCCTTGATTGCCTCCTCATAGTATTCGGCAATTTTTCTGTATTTTGTGAGCAGTTGTGCATCAGCCTCAGGAAGTCCGAGTTCTTCGACATATCTTTTGAGTTTCTGTGTAGGAAGTTCGGGGAGCTGTGATTTGATTTCCTCAACTTTTTCACGGGGAACATTGATTGTAACAAGGTCAGGGTCACGGAAATAACGGTAGTCGTTTGCGTCCTCTTTGCCACGCATACTTGATGTTGTGTTTGTTGCGTCGTCATAGCGGAGTGTTTCCTGAACAACCTTTTCGCCGCTTTCAATGAGGTCAACCTGACGGTTGAATTCATATTCCATAGCCTTTGCGATAAATGCGATTGAGTTCATATTCTTGATTTCGGTTCTTGTGCCGAGTTTTTCACTGCCGACAGGGCGAACCGAAATATTGACATCACAACGCATTGAACCCTCCTGCATTTTGCAGTCGGAAACGCCAATATATCTCATAATAAGCTGTAATTTTTCGACATATTCCCTTGCCTCGTCAACTGTACGAATGTCAGGCTCGGAAACAATCTCGATAAGCGGAACGCCGCCACGGTTATAGTCAACAAGAGTGTCGCCACGACGGTGTACGAGTTTTCCGGCGTCTTCTTCTATGTGTATTCTTGTAAGGCGGATTTTTCTGCCGTTTGAAAGCTCGATATATCCGTTTTTGCAAAGCGGCATATCAAACTGTGAAATCTGATAGGCTTTCGGGAGGTCAGGATAGCAATAGTTTTTTCTGTCCATTTTTGAAATTTCAGCAATCTCGCAGTTTGTTGCAAGACCTGCCTTTATTGCATATTCAACAACCTTTTTGTTGAGTTTCGGAAGTGTTCCCGGAAGTCCGATACATACAGGACAACAGTGTGTGTTCGGTTCGCCGCCGAACTGTGTTGTACAGGAGCAGAATATTTTTGTATTTGTTGCAAGTTCAACATGTGTTTCAAAACCTGCGACCATCTCATATTTCATATCTGTTTCATTCCTTTCTTGCTTTTGAATATGCCGGCATTAAAGCTTTACGCCGAACTCTGTTGACTTGAATACATCTTTTCCTGCGGCGTTTTCATACTGCCATGCGGCATTGAGTATTGTTGACTCACAGAATGTATTTCCGATAAGCTGCATACCTATCGGCATACCCTTTGCATTGAATCCGCAAGGAATTGAAACAGCCGGAAGTCCTGCAATATTTACAGGTACTGTGCATATATCGGTAAGATAGGTTTCAACAGGGTCGCTTACTGCGTGACCGTTTTCAAAAGCAGTCATAGGAACAGTCGGTGCAAGAATTACATCACACGCATTAAATGCATTTTTAAAGGCATTTACTATTGTTCCTCTGAGGTTCTGTGCTTTTTTGTAATAAGCGTCATAGTAGCCTGAGCTTAAAACATAAGTGCCGAGAAGTATTCTTCTCTTTACTTCTTCACCAAAGCCCTCACTTCTTGTCTTTTTTATCATATCGTTTACATCGTTATATTTCTCAGCCTTAAAGCCATAGCGTATGCCGTCATAGCGTCCGAGGTTTGATGACGCCTCTGCACAGGCAAGAATATAATAAACAGGGAGTGCATATTTGAGTGCCGGCAAGTCGAAATAAACTATTTCAGCACCGAGTGACTTATAAACTTCTGCGGCTTTTTCGATAGCCTGTTTTACATCATCACGGATACCATCAAGATATTCACGGGCAATACCGATTTTCATACCCTTGATGTCGTTGCGGAGCGAATCGGAAACAGCACCGCCTTTGCGTCCCTGTGATGTTGAGTCTTTTTCGTCATACTGAGAGATTGCGTCAAAAACAAGTGCGGTATCGTCAACATTTGTGGTAATAGGTCCTATCTGGTCAAAACTTGACGCATAAGCGATAAGTCCATAACGAGAAACTGCACCATAAGTCGGCTTTAAGCCTACAATACCACAAAAACTTGCAGGCTGACGGATTGAACCGCCTGTATCCGAGCCAAGACCATAAACTGCAATATTTCCGCCTACTGCCGAGGCAACGCCGCCTGAACTACCGCCGGCAACATGGTTGATGTTATGCGGGTTTTTTGCTCCGCCAAAGCAAGAGGTTTCACAAGATGAACCCATCGCAAACTCGTCCATATTTGTTTTGCCGAGAAGTACAGCATTCTGTTTTCTGAGGATTTCCCATACTGTTGCGTCATAAATCGGAACATAATCGTTGAGGATTTTTGAACAGCAGGTTGTGCGTATTCCGTCGGTTGAAATATTGTCTTTGAGCGTCATCGGGATACCTTCAAGCAGTCCGATTTTTTCGCCAGAGGCAATTTTTTTATCAACTTTTTCGGCAGTTTCAAGTGCAAGTTCGGGTGTAAGCGTTACATAAGCATTGAGTGCCGAATTGTCCTTTTCGATTGCGTCAATATATTTTTGTGTAAGTTCCTTACAGGATATTTCCCTGTCTGAAAGCATTTTGTTAAGTTGTCTTATTGTTCCTTTGCTCTCGCTCATTTTCTTCACCTCTGCAAATATTCTGATAATTATGCGTGATTTTTAACAAGGAAACAGCCCTCGTCATTATCCTTGGCGTTTGCAAGAATTTTTTCTCTGTCAAGCGACGGCTTTACCGTATCTTCACGCAGTACATTCGACAGGTTGTTGATATTATCAAATTCAACGCCCTCATCTGCGGCATTATTGATTGTATCTGCAAAAGAAATGATTTCTGACATATCCTCTGTCAGCTTGTCGATTTCATCATCGGCAACAAAGAGCTTTGAAAGCACTGCTATTTTCATTATTTCTTCTCGTGTTACCATAAAAACTATCCCCTTCCTCTGCGGCGGAGTGCCTCCGCTGTCAATTTGCGTTCATACTTTTTTATTACCATTAAGTCTTTGTCCACACCATTAGTCTATGCAATTATTTCACGCAACAACTAAATGCCACGATAAACTAATTCACAACGCACAAACTTACCGCCAGAACAACAACTCCACTCTCAACTCTCCACACTCCACACTGATTTTATCTTATTTTTATATGAACTTCACGCAGCTGCTGTTCGGTTACTTCTGTCGGTGAACCGAGGAGTAAATCCTGTGCGTTGCTGTTCATCGGGAATGCGATAACCTCACGGATATTTTCTTCTTCTGCAAGGAGCATTAACATTCTGTCAACACCCGGTGCCATACCTGCGTGCGGTGGTGCACCATATTTGAAAGCATTATAGAGTGATTTGAATTTATCTTTGAGGACATCTTCCGAATATCCTGCAATTTCAAATGCCTTAACCATAATATCAAGGTCGTGATTGCGGACAGCACCTGATGAAAGCTCAACACCGTTGCAAACTATATCGTACTGATAAGCAAGAACTTCTGTCGGGTCTTTTTCGAGGAGTGCCTGCATACCGCCCTGTGGCATTGAGAACGGGTTATGAGTGAATATTACCTTGCCTGTTTCCTCGTCGATTTCGTACATCGGGAAGTCGGTAATAAAGCACATTTCAAAGCGGCTTTCGTCGATAAGGTTAAGACGCTTTGCAACCTCAGTTCTGATTTGTCCTGCAAGTTTCGGAGCGTTTTCCTTTGTGTCGGCAATAAAGTAGATTACATCGCCGGCTTTTGAACCGTTGATTTCAATGAGTTTTTCTCTGTCGCCTTCTTTGAGGAACTTATCAATAGGACCGTCAAAGGTCATATCGTCACGAACCTTGACATATCCGAGTCCCTTCATACCGATTGAAAGTGCGAATTCTTCCATATTCTTGAACCACTTTTTCGACTGAGCGGCGGCATTCGGTACATTTATACTTCTTACTGTCTTTTTTCTGAACGGTGCAAAATCCGTTTCAACAAACATATCACTTATGTCCTTTATGAGCAACGGATTGCGTAAATCAGGCTTATCTGTGCCATAGGTGAGCATAGCCTCTGCAAAAGGTATTCTTCTGAAAGGCGGCTTTGAAACCTCTTTCTTTGAGAACTTTGTGAATACATCATAGAGAACTTCCTCAGCAACGGCAAAAACATCGTCCTGCTCAGCAAATGCCATTTCAAAGTCAAGCTGATAGAATTCACCTGGTGAACGGTCGGCTCTTGCGTCTTCATCACGGAAACACGGTGCAATCTGAAAATACTTGTCAAATCCCGAAACCATAAGGAGCTGTTTGAAAATCTGCGGAGCCTGCGGCAGTGCATAGAACATTCCCTTGTGCTTTCTGCTTGGAATAAGGTAATCTCTTGCACCCTCAGGTGATGACGCCGAGAGAATAGGCGTCTGAATTTCGAGAAATCCCATTTCCGTCATTTTCTTGCGTAAGAATGAGATAACTTCCGCACGAAGAACGATATTGTTATGAACCTTTTTATTTCTCAGGTCAAGAAAACGGTATTTAAGTCTTACATCTTCCTTAGTTTCGGTTGATGTCTGAACCTCAAAAGGTAAATTTGAAAGTGATTTTCCGAGAACAGTGAGATTGTCGGAATGAATTTCAACCGTACCTGTTGCAATCTTGGGGTTAATTGTATCCTCATCACGCTTTGTGACTTTACCGCTTACTGTTACAGTACATTCCTTATTTACATTTTCGAGGAGTTTTTCATCGTGTACAACAACCTGTACAACGCCGTAATGGTCACGGATATCAAGGAACATAACGCCGCCGTGGTCACGGATATTTTCAACCCAGCCTGCAACCCTGACATCTTTGCCTATGTCTGATTCTCTGAGATCTCCGCAGTAATGTGTGCGGTATGTGTTTTCTCTTATCATTTTCTCTTATCCTTTCACAACCGTTTTATTTTTATAATATATTTTGCCGCATTACAGCTTAAAATAACGGCAGAATGTAAACTTTTGGTTCAAAAAACGGTTTCAAATATATATCAGCATAAAAAATGCGGCTTTAACTGTATTATTATACCATTAAAGCCGCAATGTTTCAATATTAAATTTGCGTTTAACGCTTTTCTTTTACGGAAAAATATGCCGTAAAAACCGTAATTTACTGCAAAATTATTCTTTCTCAAAAATTTTGAGAAGTTTCGCAAAAGACTCGTCAGCCATCTCGTCAGTTGAATTATAATAAAGCAAAAGACTTTCGTCGTCGTCGGGGTCACGGAGATTTTCAGGAATGACGAAATTCTGTGAACTGATGTATTCGTCCCAGTGTTCGAGTTTCCATGTATCACGGTCTGACGCTCTGTCAATCATACGCTGATGACAAACCTCAGGGTCGGTTACAATCCATACAACAGACAGCTTTGCACCAACTTCTGCGAGTTTTGCTTTAAGACCATTGATATAATCCATATCTCTTATTTCCCTTGTGAACGGTGCATTTACAAGGACAGTATTTTCGTATTTGAGGGCTTCAAGTGCCATATCAACGATTACAACATATTCATAGTCACGGATTTCCTTTTCAAAAAAGTCCGAACTTCTGTTATATGGCTGATTTGCAACCGCAAAAATCTGCTTTGAAAGCGGAATAAGACTGTCCTTGTCGAGATAAACAACATGTTTCAGTGCTGTTGCAAGCTTTTTTGACAGCTTGGTTTTTCCGCATGCAGGCGGTGATGTTACCAGTATCATTCTTTTGGTTTCTTCCATTGACTAAAACTCCCTTTTAAGAAATTTCATTTCTGTATAAGTATTTTTTGAATGAACTTAAATGTAATTAGTTTGAAAAGTTCGCACATTACGAACAATGATAGCACATTCTTTTCAAAAAATCCATATATTTTATAAATCAAACAAATATTTTTCCTGAAATTTGAAAAGTAAAATTTTCAAATCCTCAATTATTATACCAGTCACGCCGATTTTTTTCAATATATAATAGCACAATTTTGTATAAAAACGGCATAAAAATTCATAAAAAACGGTACAGAAATTCTATCTCTGTACCGTAAAAATTTTATTTTAAGTTTAAATTGCGTACAAAATATTACCGTTGTGATTATTTAATACTATTTCTCTTTAAAATTAAGTATAAAAATTGCGGGTGCAGGGGTTCAACCCCTGCCGAGGTCAAGGGCGAGTAGCCCTTGTGGGGTTTGGGGCAAAGCCCCAATATCCATTACTCAAAAAAGAAATAGTATAACGATAACATTTACCCAGAACGCAAATTGTGTGCAGTGTCACTCCGCTTAAACGGGGTGAACCTTGTTTTTGAGGTCAGCCTCAGAGTTTATGCCGATTTTTGCGTCACGGCGTTTTTTGAAGAAGTCGAGTGCAACTTTCGGGAACTGTGCATAAGTCAGAACATCTTCTTCCTGTTCAATCCACTCAGGAATTTCTGCACGGAGCTTTTCAAGTTCAGGTTCGAGCAGGTCAGCAGGACGGCATTTTACAGGCTTTTCGTCGCCGATAATCTTCTTCTGGAATTTCGGGTCAACCGGAACAGGTGTTGTGCCGTATTTGCCGGCAACAAGATCCTTGAATTCCTTTGTGCACATTTTGTATCTTTCACCTGTGATAACATTGAACACAGCCTGTGTGCCGACAATCTGTGATGTAGGTGTAACAAGCGGCGGATAACCTGAATCCTTACGAACACGAGGTACTTCTTCGAGAACCTGTGTAAGCTGGTCCTCTTTGCCGGCTTGTTTAAGCTGTGAAAGGAGGTTTGAGAGCATTCCGCCCGGAACCTGATAGATAAGTGCCTTTGCGTCTGTTGCAAGCATTTTCGGGTCAAGAAGTCCGCTCTTGATGTATTTGTCACGAAGAGTCATAAAGTATTCTCTGATTTCAGCAAGCTGAACAAGGTCAAGACCTGTGTCATATTCAGTGCCACGAAGTGCGGCAACCATTGACTCTGTCGGAGCGTGTGATGTGCCGAGTGCAAGCGGTGACATAGCCGTATCAATACGGTCTGCACCTGCCTCAATACCTTTGAGCAGACACATTGACGCAAGACCTGATGTATAATGAGTATGGAGCTGTACAGGAATTTTAACAGCCTTTTTAATTGCACTTACAAGTTCATAGGTATAATAAGGAGTGAGAAGTGCAGCCATATCCTTAATGCAGATTGAGTCGGCACCAGCCTGTTCAATTCTCTTTGCATAGTCAACATAATACTGTGTTGTGAAAACAGGACCTGTTGTGTAGCTGATTGCAACCTGTGCCTCAACATTCGGGTTTTCCTTTTTTGCAGCTTTTGCGGCTTTGATAGCTACTTGGAGGTTCTTTATATCGTTAAGTGCGTCGAAAATTCTGATTATATCAATACCGTTTGCAACCGAACGCTGTACGAAATATTCAAGTACATCATCGGCATAGTGACGGTATCCGAGCATATTCTGTCCTCTGAAAAGCATTTGCAGCTTTGTGTTCGGGCAGTTCTTTCTCAGTACACGGAGTCTTTCCCACGGGTCCTCATTAAGAAAACGGATACAAGAATCGAAAGTTGCACCACCCCAACATTCCAGTGAATAAAATCCGACTTTGTCGAGTTTGTCAAGAATCGGGAGCATATCACTCAGCGGCATTCTTGTTGCGATAAGCGACTGATGTGCGTCACGGAGTACGGTTTCTGTAATTTGTATTTTTTTAGCCATTTACGACTTTCCCCTTTCTAAGACTTACAAAAGTCCTTATCAGTTCAGTGAAACAAGAACTGCACCTGTGTCAACCGATTCGCCCTTGCTTACTGCAACTGAGGCAACAGTAGCGTCCTTAGGTGATTTGATTTCGTTTTCCATCTTCATTGCTTCAAGAACAACGAGAACATCGCCTTTCTTTACAGCCTGTCCTGCTGTTACATTAACATTAAGGATTGTACCCGGCATAGGAGCTTTTACAGGTTCACCGCCTGCTGCGGCAGCCTTTGGAGCAGCTTTCGGAGCCGGAGCAGCCTTTGGTGCAGCAGCGGGAGCCGCTGTTGTAACTGCTGAACCGTCTGTTTCTTCTACCTGAACATCATAAGCAACGCCGTTTACTGTTATTTTCAAATTTTTCATAATAAAAATTCCTTTCAGTTCTTAATATCGAAAACAAGAATAAAAATCAGATATAAAGATTATTGTGCTTTTTCGGGAGTGTAGATACACGCTTGCCGCTGAGGAGTTCAAGAGATGCAATAATTTTTGCTCTTGTATTCTCAGGATTGATGATGTCCTCAACATATCCGTTTGCAGCTGCGTCGAGTGCCGAGCAGTTTTTGTCCTTATATTCAGCAATAACTGCGGCTTTGTCGGCTTTCGGCTCTTTTGAACCTTTGAGTTTTCCGCCGAAATCATCACCGAGCATAATTACTGCGGCAGCCTCAGGATTAAGAGCTGAAACAGATGCTGTCGGCCACGCAAAAGTAATATCAGCGGCTGCACCCGTACCGGCTGTTGCAATATAAACAGCACCGTAAGCTTCGCCTGTAATAACCGTAATTTTTGCTGTTGTAGCCTCAGCATAAGCTGATGTAAGCTTTGCGGCTGATTTTATACATTCAAATTTCTGTGCGTCAACAAATGTAATGACAGGAATACCGAATGCGTCACAGAATCTTATAAATCTTGCTGCCTTTGAGCATGACTTTGAGTCAAGAACAGCGTCTGCTGTTGCAACGACACCTACTGTGTCGCCTGTTACAGTTGCAAGAACAGTCTTTACAGCCTTGCCGTATTCTGCCTGTAATTCAACTGCACTGTCGCTGTCAACAACGGCTTTAACAGCCTCAGCGGCCTTTGTGTCGGTTGTCGGAGCTGATACAGGCTCGTCAAATTCAAAACCTGCGGCAACTTCAAGGTTATTTGACGGCAGAAGTGCAAGAATATCCTTTGTCTTGCTTATTGCCTCGTCCTCTGTCTTTGTAACAATATGTGCTGTGCCGTGCTTTGCGTTTTCTGCGGCTGATGCATTTGCACCGCTGGTTTCGAGTGAAAACTCAGCTTTTTCGGACATAACTACAACATCTGCACAAGCGGCGATAAGTGCCTGTGTTCCGAAGCATTTTCCGAGTACAACCGAAATCTGCGGAACAACACCCGAAAGATTGTTGGAATATTTGAGAACATCGCCGTAAGCTGCTAAAAGTTCAGAACCCTCCGTAAGACGACCGCCTACCGAATCATAGAGTGCTACAACCGGTGCACCTGTTTTGAGTGCAAGGTCATATACCTTTTTTATTTTTGCAGCCTGTGCCTTTGACATAGCACCGCCTGCAATATCACTGTTCTGTGCAAAAGCATAAACCCCTGCACCGCCGACATAGCCGTATGCTGCGACAACCTCGGCATAACCGTCTGCTGACTTAACAAAAGTATCAATTTCCGTAAAAGCTCCGTCGTCAAACAGCTTTGAAAGGCGTTCATAAGCCTTTGTTGCACTTATTTTTGTGCGTGCTGCTGCGAGAGCCTCTGTTTTAGATTCAATACTCATCCCTTATCCTCCTTATTATTGCTGAAAAATAAAATTTCTCGGATATATTATAGAACAAATTTGTCGAAATATCAAGCCTTAAATTCAGTTTGGAGTTTGGAGTGTGGAGTTAATTCGTAATGCGTAATTATTGTGTGTAGTATTAACTTGCCGTTTCATATATAAAATTGATGTTTTTAATTACCTTAAATGCAATTTGTATTCAACCGATTGTTGTCCGAAATCAAATATTCATATTATTTAAATCAATTCAAGAAAATTACGAAAAAATTTCAAAATTATTGACATAATTTTAAAAAATGGTATAATAATATGTAAGGAGGTGTTTTGAAATGTTAGTACAATTTATGCTTAAAAATGTTTTGTCGTTTAAAGATGAAACTGTTTTGGATATGACAGCAGTCAATGCGTACAAGGAACACGAATATAATTTGATTTATAATAATGATACAAAAGAAAGATTTCTTAAAGTTGCTGCTATATACGGTGCAAATGCAAGCGGTAAATCCAATTTATATTTAGCTATGTTATTTTTTCAAAGAATTATAATTGAATCATTTAATAATATTGATGACGGAAAAATGAATGCGATTCAAAAATATTATCGTCCGTTTTCATTTGAAGATAATAAGGAAAATTCGGAGTTTCAGATTATAGAAATTCTTGGGGATTTTGAATATAAATACGGATTTGAGTATAACGATGAATTTATTGTAAGTGAATGGCTATACAGAAAAAGTATTAAAACTAACAGAACCTCTACTGTTTTTGAAAGAGTAACAAATTCAGTTAAGTTTGGGGCTTTGGTACGAAAAGAATGTGATGTATACAAAGAACAAATACCTCCGGAAACATTAGTGTTATCTTTTTTTAATAAGTTAAAATTAAAGACAAAAGTTTTTAATGAAATATACTCAGGAATTATGGATACATTAGTCATTCCAACAAATCTTTATGAAAACCCCGAAATTTTAAAGAACTTTTTACCGCACATAATCAATAATAACAAAGAAAAGCTGATTAGATTTTTATCGGCTATTGACACAGGCATTAAAGATATTAGTTATGATGACAGCGAAAAAGATATTAAATTTTACACAATTCACATCGGAAAAGATAAGAAAGAGTATAAATTAAACTTATTTTGCGAATCAGAGGGAACTATAAAAAGTATTATATTTTTTATTTATGCCAGAAATGCAATTTTAAATAATAAATCTATTTTTGTAGATGAATTAAATATAAAACTTCACCCTTTATTGCTGAAATTTATCATTGATTTGTTCTATGACAAAAATTCTACGGCTCAGTTGATTTATACCACACATGATACTACCTTAATGGACAAAAAGTTTTTCAGGAGAGATCAAATCTGGTTTGTTCAGAAAGACGAATTCGGATATTCAAAGTTAACCGCATTATCCGATTTTAAAGTCAGATCGGATGCGTCCTTTGAAAAAGATTATTTATCAGGAGTATATGGAGGTATTCCACTTATTAAAGAATTTGAAATGAAAGAGGGTAAATAAGTGGGAACTGATGATTTATTTAAAAAACGCAGAAAAAAGAGAGAACCAAGGAAATCGGGTTTTAAGCAGCCAAAAGCTAACTCATATCTTATTGTTACAGAAGGAGAGCAAACTGAACCGTTATACTTCAAAGGAATACAAAAACTTATACAAGAAAAAATCGGCGGAACAGTTGATATAATTGAACTACCGTTTATTGATATACGGGGCGAAGGACGCTCAACGGGTAAGCTGATAGAAAAAACAGATGAGATAGTTAATAAGGCAACTGTAATGTATCAAAATATATGGGTTGTTTTTGATAAAGATGATTTTGAAGATTTTGACCGTGCTATACAAGACGGAATAAAAAGAGGTTATAAAATAGCATGGAGCAATCAGTCTTTTGAGTATTGGATATATCTGCATTTTAATTACAGCGATTCCGCCTTGCATAGAAATAAATGGAATGAAAAATTAGATGAGATATTCAGTCAATATGGCTTGGCGAACGGTAAATATCAAAAGAACTATGAAAATATATATGAACTGGTTAATACTTATGGCGGTGTAAATACAGCAATTAAAAACGCAAAACGCAGAATGGCTGATTTCAATCCAGAAAAAGAAAAACCATCGGAATACGACCCCGGAACAACTGTTTATTTATTGGTAGAGGAACTGAAAAGATATTTAGATGAATAATTATAAATGCACCTGTGACATTTTATATGCCATAGGTGCATTTTTCATTAAATTGGCTCTCTGCATTTTGAATTCTACATTTATAACAACTCCACTCTTCACACTCCACTCTGTAAAAAACTTTCCTTGACAAACGGTTTTAAAAGGTTTATAATAAAACTGTTCAAAATAAAACTATTCAAAAACAAACTGTTCAATTTATAACAATATCGGGGTGATTAGCTTTGGACATTATGCTTGAAAATATGTATGTAAACCGTGAACTTTATTCCGCACTTTTCAGTCCTGTCTGCTTTAAATACGGACTGACATCAGCCGAACTTCTTGTACTGTTGTTTCTTGCCGGAAATCAGGAGTATGACACCGCAAAGGATATTGTCAACAAGCTGAAAATCGCAAAATCTCATGTGTCCATTTCCGTAAGAGGACTTGAAGAACGGGGCTATCTCAAAGGCGAATATGAGGGTCGTAACCGCCGCACAATACATTTGCAGCTTTGCGACACGGCAAAGAATATTATCGACGATGCACGAAATGTTCAGAAACAATTTCAGTCAATTTTAGTCAGCGGTTTTTCCGATGAAGAACTCGAAAATTTCAAAAACTATCTGCAACGAGCGACAGATAATGTAAATATGTATCTTAAAAATCTCTCAGCGACAAACAAATAATAAAATTCGGCTTTTCAGGAAACAGCCGGTAATTACTGAATTTTTTAATGAAAGAAAGTGTTATTATGCCAAACGAAAATAATTCTTCCGAACTTACAAACGAACTTATTTACCGCAAGTATCTTATGAATAACGAACAACGCCGTCAGTTTTTCAAGGATTTGAATATGCCCGAATATATTGCTATGCACATTATTACCGAAACAGCGTCAAAGGAAACAATATATTCAGGCAGAACATATTTAAAGGATATTTCGGACAAAATGCAGATTTCAATCCGACAGACATCAAAAATCGTTGCAAATCTGCGTGACCGTGGACTTGTTCAGTGGGCACACGACGGAAACGGTTCTGACGGAACTTATGTTATCATCACAGACTCAGGCAAACAGCTTATGGAAAAACAGGAAACTATGCTGAAAGACTATTACGGTCGTGTAATAGATAAATTCGGCATCAAAAAAATGATTCAGCTTTTGCAGATGATGAAAGAACTTGAAACCGTTATGAGTACAGAGCTTGAAGAAACGGAGGAAATGACAGATGCCAACGAATGATTATTTTGAAGGACTTGAAAGCGTATGCCGCAAAAATGACAGTATTGCACCGAGATTATATGATGAATACGGCATAAACAAAGGACTGCGTGACGAAAACGGTAACGGCGTTCTTGCAGGACTTACCAATATATCAAAGATTATTTCATCAAAAATCGAAAACGGCAAGAAAGTATCCTGCGACGGCGAATTGTGGTACAGAGGCTATCGTGTTGAAAATCTTATCGAAAACCTCAACAACAATGAAGAAGGCTTTGAAAAAGTCGCTTATCTTCTGCTTATGGGTGAACTACCCGACGACGAAAAACTTACTTCATTCAAAAACTTAATCGGCAAATACCGCACACTGCCGACACATTTTACCCGTGATGTAATAATGAAAGCACCCAGCAGTGATATTATGAATTCTATGACAAGAAGTATTCTTACTCTTGCGTCATATGACAGCAAGGCTAATGACACAAGCGTGAGCAATTCACTCCGTCAGTGTATCGCACTTATCAGCGAGTTCCCTATTCTTGCCGTTTATGCATACCACGCTTATAATTATTATGAAAAACAGGAAAGTATGATTATACACAGACCTGACCCCAAGCTGTCAACCGCCGAGAACATTCTGCTTATGCTGCGTCCTGACCAGAAATACACCGCAACTGAGGCTAAGGTTCTTGATACGGCACTGATTCTGCATATGGAACACGGCGGCGGCAACAATTCAACATTTACAACAAGAGTTGTTACATCTTCGGGTTCAGATACATATTCAACGATTGCCGCAGCTATGTCATCTCTTAAAGGTCCAAAGCACGGCGGTGCAAATATTAAGGTTATGGAAATGATGTCCGACATACGCAGTCACATCAGCGACTACAACGACAAAGACGAAATTGCCGCATATCTCACAAAAATCGTTGACAAAGAGGCTTTTGACCGCAAGGGACTCATCTACGGAATGGGACACGCAGTATATTCCCTTTCCGACCCACGAGAGAGAGTATTCAAAAAATATGTCGAAAAACTTGCCGCCGAAAAGAACCGTGAATACGATTTTGCTCTCTATCAGAACATAGAAGAACTTGCACCGCAGATTATCGCACAAAAGCGTCATATCTACAAAGGCGTAAGTCCTAATGTAGATTTTTACAGCGGATTTGTATATGATATGCTCGGTATTCCACAGGAACTTTACACAGCGATGTTTGCCGTTGCACGAATTGTCGGCTGGTCAGCACACAGGATTGAAGAACTTATCTGCACTGACAAAATAATTCGCCCTGCATATATGAGCGTTATGGAAAAAAAGCAG
>JBJFIB010000015.1:0-21054 GCA_051894195.1 Acutalibacteraceae bacterium | reverse complement strand
AAACTTTTTTAATTTTTTTGCTTTTTCCTATTGACTTTTAATAGTTAGTCTTTCTTTAATACATTATATAACAAACTGATGAATTTTGCACGGTTTTACTGTATTTTTTTCAAGTTTATATTTACAATCATTTAACAGCAAAAACATATTATTTTTTTATAATTGCTTTATAATAAAATCAGAAAAACAAAATCAACAGACAGGAGTGTTGAATATGAAACCAAAAAGCACTTTACGAAAAAAAATAATTATTGCATTACTTTGCACATCACTTATAGGAACGGTTTTGCTGACAGGCTGTAATCAGCAGACAGAAACATCTTCACCATCTTCTTCGGTGACTTCTTCGGAAAACTCTGCACAAAATTCCGACACCGACAACAAAAACAATACCGTTAATTATCAGGAAAGTTCAAATTCTACCGTAACTTTTGAAGACAATGACCTCGACACATCTTATGATGAAAACAATTCAACAAAAATCAAACTCAGTTCATCATCAGCGGAAATTTCCGGAAACGGTGCCTCAGTCAACGGTTCAACAATTACAATCTCGTCAGCCGGCACATACATTGTCAGCGGCACTGCCGACGACTGTCAGATTGAAATAAATGCCGGAAAAAATGATGTCGTAAAACTCGTTCTTGACAATGCCTCCCTCACAAGCAAAACAGCACCGGCAATTTATTCCTCAAAAGCAAAAAAGACGATTATCCTCCTCCCTGACGGAACATCAAGCACGCTTTCTGACGGAAACGACTATTTCACGGAAACATCTTCGGACACAACGGATAATGAAACCGACAGTTCAAGCCAGCCTAATGCCGCACTTTACTGTCAGGACGATTTGACTATTCTCGGCAACGGCACACTCACCGTCAACGGAAATGCACACAACGCCATAACCAGCAAGGATATTCTTCGTATAACATCAGGTACAATCAATGTAAATTCAAAAAATCACGGAATTACCGGCAAGGATAATCTTGCGATAGAAGGCGGCACTTTAAAAATAACAAGCGGCGGTGACGGTATCCGCTCGACCTATGCCGAAACTGACGACAGTTCAAAAGGACATATTTTCATTGAAAACGCCGACATAAGCATAACATCACAGAATGACGGTATTCAAGCCGAAAAAAATCTCATCATCAACAGCGGAACATTCAGCATTAAAACAGGTGACGGTGCTGAAAGCAATTCATCAAAGGCTAACTCATCAACGAATAACGGCGGTTTTCACGGATTTGCCGGAAACACTCAGACAACCGACAGCTCAACTTCTGTCAGCCAGAAAGGACTTAAATCCGGCAGTGAAATTACAGTCAATAACGGCACATTTACTCTTGATACCTATGACGACGCTGTTCACACAAACGGAAATATCGAAATAACAGGCGGCACTTTTGACATCAAAACAGGTGACGATGCTGTTCACGCCGACGATACTCTGTTGATTAAGAACGGCACTATTACGGTTTCGCAGTCGTATGAGGGTCTTGAAGCAACTACCGTTAATATCACAGGCGGTACTATTGATATTAAATCGAGCGACGACGGAATAAATTCGGCTGGCGGAAACGATTCAAGCGGATTCGGCGGTTTTGGCGGTCGTCCTCAGGATAAATTTATGAATCAGAATAACACGGATACTCAGTCCAACACTGCCGAAACAAAACAAACCTCAATGACAATCAGCGGCGGCACAATATACATTAACGCTGACGGCGACGGCATTGACTCAAACAATAAAATTTCAATAAGCGGCGGCACTATTGTAGTAAACGGTACAACATCAAGTGGCGACGGTATAATCGACCACGACGGCGATTGTGAAATAACAGGCGGTACGCTTATCGGTTCGGGTACTTCCGGTATGCTTGAAATGCCCGAAAGCACCTCAACACAAAATTCCGTTGCAATTATGATGACACAGACACAAAAAGCTGAAACACCTGTATATATTGCCGACAGTCAGGGTAATATTCTTGTGCTTATGGCACCACAAAAGGATTACAGCTGTATTGTATTCAGTTCGCCACAGCTTAAAACAGGCGAAACCTACACCGTCTATGTCGGCGGAACAGCAAGCGGTGAATCAACAAACGGCTATTACACTCAGACAAGCGTAAAAGACGGCACAAAATATACCGAATTTACAATTTCCGAATCCGTAACCTATGTAAACGAAAGCGGTGTTACAACATATTCAGGTATGGGCGGCGGAAAAGGCAACAGACAACCTATGTCCCCTGACGGCACAGACAACGGCGGCACTAAACCCGATATGCCAAGTGATATGCCGAGTGGCGAACGACCTGAACGCCCAAGCGGCAACAGACCTGAAATGCCAGCCGATATGCCCAACGATATGCCGAGTGGCGAACGACCTGAACGCCCAAGCGGCAACAGACCTGAAATGCCAGCCGATATGCCCAACGATATGCCAGACGATATGCCTGACAACACGCAAAACAACGGCGGCACCACCGTATAATTCAGTCAAGCCGATAAATATTGATATTCATAATTTTACTGTTGACAAAGCACTTAAACCCTGTATAATATAATTACAAAATCAACAAACGGTTTTGAATATCAATATTAAAGCGAGGCTTGATTTTATGGAAAAGTATGTACCTTTCTGCAAAATGTCCAAAAAACAGCAAAAGGAACTCAACCGTCAGAAACGCACCTTATGGAATGTCAATCCCATAACACGCAAAACCGAAAACAAAAAAATATACAACAGAAAAAAATCTCATCTGAATGACTATGATAATTCAGGTGAGATTTTTTTATAGAGTGGAGTGTGGAGAGTGGAGAGTGGAGTTGAAAATGAGGAATTAGGAATGAGGAATGAGGAATTATTATTCAGGCGGCAAAATTGTGCGGCAAGGTTAGTTTGTTGTAGCGTTTTTAAAAATATTTGTAGCGTTTTTTTATTGATTTGTAGCACTTTTTAAAGGATTTGTAGCGTTTTTTTGATGATTTGTAGCGTTTTTTTAAGGCAGCTGATATGCCCAAAAGCCGCATAAATACTTGGGTTTTTGAATAATAAATATAAATTTGTAGCACTTTTTTTAAAATTTATTATACAAGAAAAAAATAATAATAATACTATTATATATAGAGATACCCAAAAAATGCAAAAAACGCTACAAAATCGCTGAAAGCCGCATAAACACTGACTTTTTCGTGTAGCACTTTTTTCAAAAAAACGCTACATGGTGCTACAAAATTCCGAAAAACGCTACACGGATAATTTATATAAAAAACTGTATCATATGAATTAAGCCCCGAAAAGCCGTCAATATTATGTGTATAAAATACGGAAAGGAACATAAAATATGAAGTTAATGTTTAAGGCTGTGTGCTGTGCAGTTGTTATTTCAATGCTTTTGTCAGTAACGGGATTTTGCGGTGCTTGTGACGATATTCAGAACGAGGTTTTCAGACTGCATATTATCGCAAATTCCGACAGTCAAGACGACCAGAAACTTAAACTTTATGTGCGTGACGGTATTCTTGAATATACTGAGGAGCTTTTCAAAGACTGCAAAAATAAAGAGCAGTCCGTACAGACTGCCCGTGATAATATTGATTTGATAAAGAATAAGGCACAATCACTCGTATATGAATACGGTTATGACTATCCTGTTGACGCTTATGTCACAAAAATGTCGTTCAACACAAGAATTTATAACGAATTTACTCTGCCGGCTGGTCAGTATGAGGCACTGAGGATTGTCATAGGTGACGGCAACGGCAAAAACTGGTGGTGTGTTCTGTATCCGGCACTCTGTGTTCCGTCAGCCGAGGGAAACGAACTGAATTCAGTCCTCAACGAAAACGAACAGGATATTGTCGAAAACAGTGTGAACTATCAGGTAAAATTCAAAATCGTTGAAGTTTTTGAATATATCATCAACGCCCTGTCAATCAAAAATTGAAAGTTGAAAATGGAAAATTGAAAATTATATGTGATAACAACAAACTCACCGTCCACACAACTCCACTCTCCACTCTCCACTCTCCACACTGATAACAAACTCCTGACTAAAAAAGTGAGCTGAGGAGGGTTTGCGGCGGTGCAAAATGACAGCCCTCTGATGTCGGGTGAACAAGGTAGATGTCGTTATAGACCGTTTCAAGCTGACAGATACAATCGTCAGCGTCGGATTTTTCGGTGAATATTCCGAAAACTGCCGAGCCACTGCCCGTAAGACAAGCACCCAATGCACCAAAGTGTTTCATACAGTTTTTTATGCCCTTTATTTCGGAAATATCCACAACCTCTTCAAACTTGTTGTACAGGTTCTTGCCTATGCCCTCTAAACTGCCTGTACAGATACAGTCGGCGATTGCGTCGCTGTTTTTACATTCGTCATAGCCTGTTTCGTCGGATTTCTGATAGGCGGCTTTTGTTGAAATGTTTATTTCAGGCTTTACGATAACGATAAAACAGTCGGGTATGTCGGGCAACGGACTGAGAATTGTGCCAATTCCGGTTGCGGTCATTGTTCCGCCGAAAAGACAGAACGGAACATCTGCACCAACCTCTGCGGCAATTTCTGCAAGCTCAGACTGTGAATAATCCGTTTCAAACATTTCGTTCATCGCAATAAGCACTGCGGCTGCGTCTGTACTTCCGCCTGCCATTCCTGCCTGTGAGGGTATTCTTTTCCTGATTTTTATTGACAAGCCTGTCGGGGCAATTTCAGCATATTCAAAGAATTTCTGTGCGGCAATATATGCTGTGTTTGTGCTGTCGCAGGGAATATTCTTGTCGGTACAGGATACGGTTATATCCTCACCGTCCTCAGTTGTTACAGTCACCTCGTCAAAGAGTGAAACCGACTGCATTATCATATTGACAATATGGTAGCCGTCATTTCTCTTGCCTGTTATATCAAGAAAAAGATTTAATTTTGCAGGTGCCAAGACCGTTAAACGCATATACTACAACCTTTCCGACACTCATTTTTGTTCGTTGACAAAACGCTCTATTCTTTCGAGTGCCTCTTTGATATGTTTGAGTGAATATGAATATGATACCCTTGCAAAGCCCTCGCCACATTCGCCGAATGCTGTACCGGGGACTATTGCAACACGCTGTGAGTAGATAAGCTGTTCGCAGAATTTTTCTGATGTCATACCTGAGGCTTTAATGCTCGGAAAAACATAGAATGCTCCCTCAGGCTCAAAGCATGTAAGTCCCATACGGCAGAATTCATCAACAACAAGCCGTCTTCTTATATCGTATTCCGAACGCATACGCTCAATATCGCTGTCACCGTGTTTGAGTGCCTCTATTGCCGCATACTGTGCGGTTGTAGGTGCACTCATTATTGCGTACTGGTGGAGCTTTGTCATTTGTGAGATAATCGGTGCAGGACCAAGCGTATAACCAAGTCGCCAGCCTGTCATCGCATAAGCCTTTGAAAATCCGCTGACAACGATTGTACGCTCTTTCATTCCCTTTATCGACGCAAAGGAAACATGGCGTTCATCGCCGTATGTAAGTTCGCCGTATATTTCGTCGGAAAGCACAATAAGATTATGCTTTTCAACAACCTTTGCAATTTCTTCAAGGTGCTGTCTTCTCATTACTGCACCTGTGGGGTTATTCGGGAACGGCAGTATGAGAAGTTTTGTTTTTGGCGTTACACAGCTTTCGATTTCCTCAGCGGTAAGTCTGAAACCGTTTTCGGCTTTTGTGCGGATTATTACAGGAGTACCGTCAGCCATAAGCGTCATAGGCTCATAGCATACAAACGACGGCTGTGGAATAAGAACCTCGTCGCCTTCCTGTATCAATGCACGGATACAAAGGTCAATCGCCTCCGAACCGCCGACGGTAACAAGAATTTCCTTGTCGGGTGAATATTCAACATCAAAACGCCTTGCAAAGTAATTTGAAATCTGCTTGCGAAGTTCAATAAAACCTCTGTTTGGTGTATACCATGTATGCCCCCGTCTGAGAGATTCTATGCCCTCCTGACGAACATGCCACGGTGTTGTAAAGTCGGGTTCTCCGATACTCAGAGAAATAACATGGTCCATTTCGTTTGCTATATCGAAAAATTTTCTTATTCCCGACGGTTTTACTTTCTGAACCTTATCGTTCAAAAACTTTTCGTAATCTATCACAGTATCAGGCTCCTTTGTTCATCATTGTCGTCCTCATCATAGAAAATCACGCCGCTCTCCTTGTATTTAGTGAGCAGGAAATTGGTCGCTGTTCCTATAACTGCATCAAGTGTTGAAAGTCTTTTTGAAACAAATTCCGCAATATCCTGTATCGACTTTCCCTTTACTATTGCAAAAAGGTCATACCGTGATGACGCTGCCAGATAAACACTCTCTACATTATCGTATGACATAACTATCTTTGCTATGTCATCAAATCCTGTTTCAGCCTTTGGTGTAACTTTGAGTTCAATCAGTGCCGTAACGCCTGAATCAGATACTTTTTCCCAGTTAATAAGTGCTTTATAGCCTTTTATGATACCCTTTTCCTTATAATCCCTTATCTGTTCAACAACCTCATTTTCTGTTTTGCCGAGCATAGCCGCCAGCTGTGACGGAGTAAATTCCGCATTTTCGCTGAGAAGTTCCAAAAGTTTATCCATAAAATCACAACTCCCTTTTCTTTTTAATCAATTCCATTATACATTAAATATGTGTTAATGTCAAAATCATTTCAAAAAATTATACACTAATAATTCTCAGCAAGAACCATTAGTGTATAATTTCAGCTGTTAAGAGCAATAAAACGCCTTATGTTTACAAGATTTTCCTTTGCGTCTTTTACTCCCATATTGTATAATTCTTTGAGTTTGTCGGGATTTTTGCAGTATTTTCCTATTGTTATCGGTTCTGACGGCTGAATTACAAGTGCGTTGCCCATATCCTGCATCTGATAGCACAATTTGCGTTCGTTGTTATAAACTTCGGAACGGTTTCTGACAGCCTCAACAAGTGCGGGATATTCCTTATACTTTCTTTTGAGCATACCCATAGGAAAATCAGGTTTTGACTTTTTGACATATGACTTGTCACGGGTAAGAATAACGACATTCTTCTGAACTCCGTCAGAAATTGCCCTGTCAAGCGGTATAGGTGAAGTCACGCCACCGTCAAGAAGTTTGCGTCCCTGATATTCAACAATGTTTGAAACCACAGGCATTGACGACGACGCAATAACCGGAATAAAACTTTCGTTCATCTGTGACTTGTCAAAAAACACTGTTTCACCTGTTTCGCAGTCGGTTGTTCCGACACGAATCTGCATACTGCTCCTGAAAAATTCATCATAATCAAACGGCACGAGAGTTTTTGTGAGTTCGCCGAAAATAAAATCAAAGCCGTATATTGAACCTGTTTTTCTCATCAGCTTAAAGCTGAGATAACGCTTGTCAGCAGTATATTTTGTGATTACCTCATAATTTCTTCCACGCTGTTTTGAAAGATAGGAAAGTGCGTTGCAAGCTCCGGCAGATATTGCATAAGTTACAGGAAAAAATATATTGTTATCCATAAGTACATCAAGCACTCCGGCTGTATATGTACCACGGTTTCCTCCTCCTTCAAGTATAAGACCGACAGACATAATTTGTTTCACCCCAGACAAAAATACCTTTGCATATATATTTTATGTTAAATATTATAATATATATTGTCGTATTTTCAATAAACAAACTATGAATATTTTTAAAAAAATCAGTCAATTTTGCTTAATAGTCATACAGATTACCGCAATTACAGATGTCAGCATTTCCGCAAAAACAAACGAAAACCATACGCCGTTCATTCCAAAAAGCAAAGCCAGTATTATAACTGACGGCAGTATTATTACAAGTCCACGCATAATGGATATAATAAATGCGTTTGTTGCTTTCTCTTTTGCACTGAGATAGGCTGACGAAATAATATTGAAACCTGCAAAGAAAAATCCCGCAAAATAAATTTCAAAGCCTGTTTTTGCAATAGGAACAAGTTCAGTATTATTTTCACTGTTGAATATTGCAATTATGCCGTCAGAAAATGCAAACACAATGCCATAAACCGATACTGAAATAATCAGTTCCAATATCAATGCATAGACAAATGTGCGTTTCATCACAGATTTTTCGCAGTGTGCATAGGCAGTGCTTACAATCGGCTGTATGCCCTGTGCTATTCCCGTAAAAACCGAAATAACAACAAGTGCGGTATTTACGATAATTCCGTATGCGGCAATTCCCGTATTGCCCGAAATTTCGGCTATCACAAGATTAAATGCAATAATAACCACTGCTGACGACATTTCCGTTACAAAAGACGACAGACCAAGCTTTATTATACTTCTGATGTTTGAATTTTTTGGTATTGTCAGCCTTATTTTAAGCGTTTTTGATTTTGAAACGGTATAAGTCACCAGAACGGCAAGGCTTATTAACGCCGAAAGTGATGTCGCAAAAGCCGCACCGAACATTCCGAGATTAAGCGGAAAAATAAAGACATAATCAAGCACAACATTTGAAAAGCTGCTTGAAAGCATAGCAATCATTGAAATTGACGGCGTTCCGTCATTTCTCACAAAGGCAAGAAATATATTATTTGTGATAAATACAGGTGCAAAACAGAGAAATGTTCTTATATATGTTGATGTATCGCTGATAATTTCTTCGTCAGCACCGAGAACTGACGCAATTCCCTGTGAAAAGAATATACCCGAAATCATCAGCACAGCCGATACAACAAGTCCGACAAAAAGCGTATCCGAAAACATTTTTCGTGCGGCAGTGATATTGCCCTGTTCCCTGTAAACGATATATTTTGTTGCTCCTCCGATACCGAGCATAAGTCCGAGTGCCTGCATAACGCTGAAAGCAGGAATTGCAACATTGAGGGAGGCAAGTCCCAGCGAACCGAGCTTGTCAGCAATAAAAAATGTATCGGCAAGAACATAGAACGAAAAGCCAATCATTCCCAGAATATTCATACTGACATATTTTACAAATTTACTGAGTGTGTTGTTTTTCTGCATATATTCTCAAAATTTCCTCCCGAAACATATTACGAAAATTTTTTCTCCGTATTATTATTTTGTTTCTTTGTCAGTAAAAAATCCGCCGTTTTCGCCGTATATTTTAAAAAGTTCTCTTATTCTGTCTATTCTGTCCGAAAGATAGAGATAGCCGAAAAGTGATTCAAGTCCTGTTGCAAGATGATAATCAGCCGATGATGCATTTTTCGGGGTATGAGCGGTATGTGCGTTTCGTCCACGCTTAAAGACATCTGTTTCTTCCTCAGTTAAAAACGGTTCAATCGTATTATACATCTTTGCCTGTGCCTGACAGCGTACAATTTCAACTTTAAGCTTATTGAGCTGACCGACAGGACGATTTGCACTGCACACAAGCTCTTCACGGACAATCAGGTCATATACTCCGTCACCGACAAACGCAAGCGTCAGCGGACTTAATTCCTTCGGACTGCACTCTGACAATGATAAGCGTCCCAAATTTTCAACCTCCGTTATTCAACAAAATCAAATTCGACATCATACATACTTACGGTGTCGCCCTCGTGTATTCCGGCATTACGCAACGCATCAATCACACCTGAACTAATGAGTACACGCTGAAAATACTGCAACGACTCGGAATCGTCAAAATTGATTGTGCGTAAAAATCTGTACAGCCATTCTCCCTCAACAAAGAACACACCGTCATTGTTTGTAATTTTTACTTCCTGCTTACCTATTTCATTTTCTGAAAGTACGGGTACAGGTTCAGCCTCATAGCGTACAATCGGCGGAAGTTTTGAGAGTTTTTCCTGAATACATTTCAGCAGAGGTTCAACATCATACGCAATAGCCGCCATAATCGGAAAGAATTCATATCCCTGTTCTTCAATGAATTTTCTGAAATCCTCGACGGTTTCATCGTCTGTAAGGTCGCATTTGTTTCCGGCAACAATCATAGGACGCTTTGCAAGTTCGGGATTGAATTTTTTGAGTTCTTCGTTTATGGTTCTGAAATCCTGTTTCGGATCTCGTCCCTCACTGCCCGAAACATCAACGATATGCACCAACAGACGACAGCGTTCAACATGACGCAAAAACTGATGTCCAAGTCCTACGCCCTCTCCTGCACCCTCGATAAGTCCGGGAATATCCGCCATTACAAACGACGATTCCTCACCCATTCTTACAACGCCCAATACGGGAGTTATTGTCGTGAAGTGATAGTTTGCGATAACAGGCTTTGCCTCACTCACAACGGAAATAAGTGTGGATTTTCCGACATTCGGGTAACCGATAAGACCGACATCGGCAAGAAGTTTGAGTTCAAGCTGTACATCGTATGATTCACCTGGAAGTCCGGGTTTTGCAAAGCGTGGAGTCTGGCGTGTAGGCGTTGCAAAGTGAATATTGCCCCAGCCGCCCTTGCCGCCTTTTGCGACAACAACAGGCTTATCGTCGGAAATATCAGCAAGTATTCTGCCGCTTGAAATCTCCCTTATAACTGTACCTCTCGGAACTCTGATGACAAGGTCGGGAGCTTTTTTACCGTAACAGCGACCACCCTTGCCGTTTTCGCCCTTTTGTGCCGCATATTTTCTTTTATATCTGAAATCGGCAAGCGTTGAAAGGTTATCGTCAGCGACAAAGACAATATCTCCGCCTTTTCCGCCGTCACCGCCGTCAGGACCGCCTGACGCTACATATTTTTCCCTGTGGAATGCAACGGCACCATCGCCGCCGTCACCTGCTTTTATTGAAATTTTCGCAATATCAACAAACATCTTAAATCCCTCCATACAGCATACTGCCTCTGTAAAATCACCGTACAATCAACTTTATATGAATCTGTATCAGTGTAAAATCTGAATGTTCACAAAACTCCACACTCCACTCTTCAAACTCCACACTGAATTAAAAAGAGCTCCGGCAAAACACCGAAGCTCTGAATGGTTTTTTGTTATTACTGTTCAACAGCGTAAACTGAAACCTGTTTGCGGTCACGACCTACACGCTCATACTTAACATTACCGTCAACAAGAGCAAAGAGTGTATCGTCTGATCCACGACCTACATTGTTGCCCGGATGAATGTGTGTTCCACGCTGTTTTACAAGAATGTTTCCTGCAAGAACAAACTGACCGTCTGCTCGTTTTGCACCAAGACGCTTTGATTCTGAATCACGGCCGTTTTTTGTAGAACCGCCGCCCTTTTTATGAGCAAACAACTGAACATTGATTTTAAGCATTACTTTACACCTCCGTAAAATTTACCTGTAAATACTGCGGATACTGCTCCTCTGTATTGATGAGATGGAGCTTTAATCCTGCGAGAATAACCTGACACAAAGCTGCGTCATTTCTGTCAACCCAAACATACATATCGCCGTCACTGTCCTCAGCCGTTGCCTTTGCGTGAATAACGTCGGTAATTGTATTCGCCGCCATATATGCTGCGGAAGATACAAACGCACATATTATATCACTGCCCGACTCAGCCATTCCGGAATGACCGCTTATATGAAAACCGAGAAAGTCGTTGTTTTTGTCAACAAAAAATTCTGCGTTAATCATTATGCCTCGATTGATTCAATCTGAACCTTAGTATAATACTGTCTGTGACCCATTTTGCGTTTCTCGCTCTTTTTAGGCTTGTAAGTAAATACTGTAATCTTTTTTGATTTAGCTGTTTTGATAACTTTACCTGTTACCTTTGCACCCTCAACATAAGGAGCACCTACCTTGAAGCCGTCATCTGTGCTGACTGCAACAACCTTGAAGTCAACTGATGAATCATTTTCTGCGTCAAGCTTTTCTACATATACAACATCACCGTTAGCAACCTTGTACTGCTTTCCGCCTGTTTCAATTACTGCGTACATTTCGGCACCTACCTGTTATTAAACTCGCTACTGACGGGCGGAGAAATTCTCACTTATACAAGCCCACAATATGCGGCTTAATTATAATATCATAATTGTCAATGCTTGTCAAGAAATTTTTGTGTGAAGTATAAATACAAAGTGCAGGTGCCTGTGGTATCCTACTGTTCGTCGAGATATTCCTGAAAATAATTATATGCGTCTATTTTTTCATTGTCGGACATTCCGTTTGAAAGAAAATACACATAATCATCTACGCCGTACAAATCGTCATCGCCGATTGAACCGGAATTGTCGGAAGTATAAAAATTTTCGGAACCGCCATAGCTGTGAAGCGGCTTTTTCATATAAATCAACCCCCTTTTTATATATTATATAGTATTAGACTAAAAAGGGGATTTATGAACGGAAAATATTTATTTGAAAGATTTAATATCAGAAAGATTATACGGCGTCTGCTGATAAACATAATAGTTCAGCCAGTTTGAATAGAGTATTGTCGCATAGCTACGCCATGTAAGCATAGGAATTGAGGCAGGGTCGTTGCCCGGAAAATAGTTATAAGGGAGCTGCGGTTTCAAGCCCTTGTTTCTGTCACGGAAATATTCGTTTGCAAGCGTGTTGCGGTCATATTCTGCGTGTCCCATCACAAAGAACTGTCTGCCGTTTTTGTTGGCAACAATCGCAACTCCGGCAATATTCGACGACGCAAGAATAAGCAAATCATCATGCTTGCGTATTTCGGAACGGTGAACACCTGTATAGCGTGAATGTGGCATAAGTATCTTGTCGTCAAAGCCACGCATAAGCGGGTGAAATACATCGTGTATTCTGTGGACATAAACACCCGACAGCTTTTCGTCAAGGTTATATTTCGGAATACCATAATGATAATAAAGACCAGCCTGTGCTCCCCAGCATATATGCAGTGTGCTGTAAACATTGTGAGTTGACCATTCCATAATCTCGCACAATTCGTTCCAGTAGTCAACTTCTTCATAAGGCATAAGTTCAACAGGTGCACCCGTTATTATCATTCCGTCAAAGAACTGGTCCTTTACTTCATCAAATGTCTTATAAAAAGATGTGAGATGTTCCTGTGGCGTATTCTTTGAAACATGAGTGACCGTTTGCAGCAGTTCGACATCAACCTGTAAGGGACTGTTGCCGAGAAGTCTTAAAAGCTGTGTTTCGGTTGCGATTTTTGTGGGCATAAGATTGAGTATTATAATTTTAAGCGGTCTTATGTCCTGTGACATAGCCCTTTCGGGAGTCATTACAAATATATTTTCGGATTCAAGCGTTTTGAATGCCGGAAGTTCGCTCTGTATTCTTATAGGCATAGATTTATTACACTTCTTTCGGTTATAGCGTATATTATCGACTGAAATTTAATTGTAACACATTATTGTGCAGATTTCAATCGGTAATATTTGTGCAAAAAGTGCAAATTCCGCCGTTTTCACGGTTGTGAGATTTTACCGCTGTATTTTACAGTATTATTTCGGCGGCAAGTGCAAAAAGTTCTCTTGTTGTAAAGTTTGCCGCAAGATAAAACGGCGTCGGTGCAGGAACCGCTCCGCTTGAACAGCCGTGCTTTGCGGCTATAATCGACGCACGCAGTTCGTGAAAACCGTCGGTCACTATTGCAAGGTTCTTGTTTAGATTTTCTTTTTCGATAATCCGTTTTGAAAATTCAATATTTTCGTCGGTGTTTGCGGATTTGTCCTCCATATAAATTCTGTCGGGTGAAATTCCCTTTTCGGTAAGCCAGTTATACATACACTGTGCCTCACTTATTCCCTCGTTTGAACCTTGTCCGCCCGAAACAATGCACTTTGTGTCGGGATTTCTGACAAGATAGTCATAAGCGGTTTGCAGTCTTGTTCTCAGCATTTTGCTTGGATTTGTGCCGTTCACCTGACAGCCAAGCACCACAAGAGTTGAATTTTCATCAGGAGTGCGGCAGGCACCATAAACCATAGCACCGAGTTCAGCCGTCACAAAAATCATTGCCGCCGCAAAAAGAACCGTTACTGTTCTGAATATTATTTTTCCGGTTTTGTATGATTTTATTTTGTCAATGAGCTTAAAAAACTGTTTTGAAAAAATTCCGCACAATGCCGTACAGGTAAAAAACACAATTCCGAACATACTGCCGATTGAAACTATTGCAGAAATTATGTACCAGCCAATCATAAAAAGAGAAACACAGACAAGTAAAATTCTGAATATTGTACCGATTATTTTTTTCTTTTCTGACATTTTGCTACCTCCTGTTTTATTATTGTAATTTTAAGTTTATATTATCACATAAAACCTCAGAATGTAAAGGATTTTTGTATAATTCTATGTTTGATTTATGTCAGATTTTTGAAAAATTTTTTATTTTGTTGCACTTTTGTTGCACTTGTATTTGTATAATATTTATGTTAAACAAGCGAATATCAGAAAATCACAATAGTTTTGGACTTATATGTGTTTTTTATGAGTTTGCCAGTTTTTTATATATAATTTTAAAATAAGGAGGAAAAGTATGAAACCGAAAAAAATCTTCAAACGAGCCACAGCAGTTGTACTTGCATCATGCATACTTGCAGGAGCCATTCCTACAACGGTTCTTGCGGGCGGCTCAATCACAGACAGACAAATCGAACAGGCACTCAAATCCCTTGCGGATAACGAAGCCTATCCGAACGGAGTATTCTCTTTCCTTGAACCAAGGCTTGAAGTTCAGGAAGGCACAGGCAGTATTGAATTTGCCATTATCCGTGCAGGAAACAACGACAAAGAGGCAACCGTAAAATTCAAGGCGGTTGATGTTTCCGCAGACTACGGTGACGACTACAAAATAGCTGTTCCGGGCTGGTTCGGTGATGATGAACTCAAATCCGACGAGGGTTCGGGTGTCTACAAACAGCAGCTTATTGACGCTCAGGATACTCCTGCCGTTTTTGACGGAAAGGAAGGTGCAGTCACCACTGAGGGCGAATCTTACGAAACAACATCAGAAACAGAAAATACAGACACCGTTCAGACAGGAACACCAAGCGAAACTTCTGACGAAACCTCAACGGAAACAATACTTCCTGCAACCGATAAAGTCGGCACGGATTTGCAGTCCGCAAAGGAACTTCTCACCGACGAAAAAACCGACAAGAAATTATGGACAGAAAAAACCGCTGACGGTGAAAACGCCGGACTGACAGCAGAGGAGCTTTCCGCTGCCTACAACGACACTTATTCTGATTTGCCGGGTGCTGAATGTGAACTTACCTTTGCACCGGGCGAAACCTACAAAAAACTCAAATTCATCGTTATTGATGATGACGAATCCGAAGACGACGAAATTGCAATGCTCGTGCTTACCGACGCAAAGGGTGCCGACCTTGTTGACAATCCGTCAGGACTTGTAAATATCAAGGACAATGACGAGAGTGAAGAATCGGAGTTCGTTATTGACGAGGACGAAATAACCGTAAAACCGAATGAGGACAGTGCAATCCTCACAATTCGCCGCACAAAAGGCATTTCACACTACGGTGAGGCTGTAATCAGCACAGCGTCAGACACTGCCGAAAGCGGAATATACTACAATGCTGTTTCTGACACATTGTCTTTCAGTGCCGGTCAGGAATACAGAAAAATTGAAATTCCGATACTCAAACACCCCGAAAGCGATTCAGTATCGTTCAATGTCCGTGTTGACGAAAGCGACACTGCAAAGGTTGTTATAAATTCTGAGGAAAGCTCCTCAAAAACAACTGCTTTCAAGTCGGTTTCAGCATCGGCAAACGATTCAATCGACTACTGGCAATACAAAAAAATCGGAAGTGCTATCAGCAGTCCGGTTACTATGACATCTCCCACTTTTCGTTCATGGTATGTAAAAGACATAATTTCCATGAGCGGTACGCTTAGTTATGAATTAGCCAACTGGTCAAGAGGTACATATTTTAATACAAAATTTTTGTTCTTTGGCTCGGAAGGATATAATAAGGACTATTATACATATCTTGCTATTGATAACGACCAAGGCAGCAGTCCTAATTATATTGTAAATTATAAAGGCGGAATTTTTTATTATAACAAGGATTATCATCTTACTGACAACGACAGACAAAAAACAAAAATAAATTACGGAACATGGTATGAAAAGAATACCAAGGATACAGAAGCTGAATTTATGAATATTGATTTGTATGCCATGCCAATAAGAGTACGCCTGATAAGCGGACTGTCTTATGAGGGTGAAGAATCAAGCAAGATGTTAACCAGTGATAAGGACTCGTGGCTGCACAAAAAGACCTACATAACCCCGACAAAGTACGAAGAAGAAAAAGATGCGGACGCTAAATATATCGGCGGTATATCCTTTGAAGACGGTTCAGGCGTTACATACTACGAAAAAGGTCAGAAAGACACAACAGACGAAAATATCTTCTATAAAGATGATGTCATTTCGGTAAAAAGCGACTTTACAAACAGTCAGCTCAGCGAAAAAGACCGTGAAAACATCTACCTCTGGGGTGTAAAAATCAAAGATGTAAACAAGAAAAACCGTTATTATTATGTTGAGGGTACGGATATATCCGTAAACGATCTCTATCAGGGAAAACTCATTGGCTATTATGTCAACGAGGAAACAGGAGCAAAATCAGAACCCGCAAGGATTCCTGTGGATAATATAAACTATAATGAAAAATTCCAGGGATATGAGGCACCTCTTTTCGAGATTTATCCTGTTTACCGTCAGAAAACGGCAAATATACAGTTAAACCTTGATGACGAAAAAAGCATTTCAATCGCTGAAAATACCTTTAAGAACGGCGACATAGTAACTCTTGGCAAACTTGATACAATCAGATTTGAGGTTGCAGCGACAGATAAAAAGGCTGTTCTGGGCTATGAATGGAAAGCCAAAAACTATAAAGATGTTGCCGTAACATCAGTACAGCTTGAAAGAGAGCTTTACTCCAAACTTTATGACAAAAATATAAAAAAAGTAAACGCAAACACACAAAAAAGCCTCTACAACAACACAACCAGTAATAACCAATGGTATGTAAACGGCTTTGAAAACTATCAGGGCGGTATTATTTTAATAACTCCTGCAAATATGTATAAGGAAAACAAGTCCGAGGGTATCGGCGGAAATGACAGCGTAGGATTTATAAATCTCAGAGTAAGGTCAAGAACCGCCGTAATAAAAATGGCTGTAAATCCTTCCGCTAATCCCGAGTATCAGAACAAGGCTGTTGTAAATGCCAAAGACCCGAATACTGAACAAATTCTTACAGCACAATTTGTTAAAACATACAATAAAACAATTAACGGTCAAAACCGTGAACTCTGCAAAGGTCTTGAAATAAATATAAACGGATATTCCCTGAACACAATTTATCCGTTTGTGCCTTATTTCCTGAATGAAGATGACGCCAAGGATTATAAGGTTATATGGCATGACCGCACAGGTGACACAAACCGTGACGGAGATATAAGTGCTGCCGAAAGAATCGCACTCGGAGAAGAATTCGCTAAACGCATAGAGTCAAAAGGTATGTCGGGCGATTACTTCCCGTTTTTCTCCGATTTTTCTAAGGACAGACTGCTTTACTTCTCCGTTGTAAAAAGAAATTACACATCATCTGTGTCACGCTTTATTTCCGGAACAGTTTATTATCAGGGCAAAAGCGTACTCGAAAACACAAAAGGTGCTGAAACTAAAACCACTCCTGCACCAAATGTTGATGTTTATGTAAACGGACTGAGTACAAAAACCGATGAAAACGGCAGGTTCATAATAAGAAGCACTGACTTCGGCTATGATGAGCTTTATAATGTTGTTTTCAACAACGGAGTCAGCGAATGGGCAGCAAGAATTCCGGTAGGCTTTGATACTCCTGTTTATTATGATGAGTACAATACATTCAATGTAACAGATCTGAAAGTAGAACGCATAAAAGCAGATAATGTTATAAATGACCATACATATACACATAAAGTAATAGAAAATCCTGAGCTTGATGTTGCCAACGACGACCACAGATACTTGTTTACCTTTACCATTAAACCAAGGATAAGCGACAAACAAATAGGTAAAGCAGAAGCATATCTCTACTCGGAAGACGGCACCCTTAAAAAGACCTATGAAGTAAAACAGATTGATGTTATGAACAAAAAATATGCAATATCTCCTAAACTCAACAAAGATAACGATAAAGATAAAAAGAACGGATATTACAGCTTTAACCCGTCAAAAGATGGCGTAGCGGCAGGCGATTATCTCACTGTCCGTGTATTTGACCAGAACGGTGTAGGATATATCGAACACAAATTAGGCTTTGATTTCATAAGAAGCATAGACGCTATAACTGTTATAAATTCATTCAAGGCTCCTTATAACGGTGTAATAGAATATCTCGGCAAGGCTGACACATATTTTGACCTCGGTGTTGCTACTTCAATCAACGATAAGATCGAAGGAATTCTCTCAATCACAACAACAAAAGACGAACAGACCGGTGAGCGAGTAAAGACAGTAAACTACGGCTGGAATAAAAACTGGAAAGATAAATACAGTCCCACATCAAAGAAGAAAAAAGCAGAAGCTGATGATGAGGCAAAAGCACTTGTCAAGGACGAAGACCCTGCACCTCCTGCTGAGGAATCCGGCTCCGGTGATGAACCGGCTCCGCCGCCTGCCGATGTAACAGACGCTGACAAGGAAAAAGAGGCAAAGGATCTTGTAGATGATAAAAGCAAAGAAAACAAAAAGACCGGTAAACTCACCGCAAACTACAAGATTGACCTCAAAACCGCATTTACTCTTAAAATGAGATACAGCGATAAGGCAAAGAAATGGTATTTTGACGATTTTGTTATCGTTGTGACTTGTACAGGCGAGGCAAGCACAACATATTCCTATCCGACACCTGTCGGTATATCCATATATGTCACAGGCAGTCTTGGCGGTGAAGTTACGGGTATAATCGGCGTTGAAAGATACCAAAACAACAAGCTGTATTTTGACGCAGAAGGTACAAAAGAAGACCCAAGAATAGATCTTGCAGAATATATGGGTATGTATGATTCAAACCGAAAGATGACTTTCTATGGCGGTCTTAAACTCAAACCGTTTATCAAACTCGGTGTAGGTGCAAAAGTACCGCTTGGTCTTGCAGATGTCAAACTTGAAGGTAAGGCTCAGTTTGATATGAGTTTTGACACAAGATATACAAGCAAAGGAAAGGTTGAGCTTTCCGGTAAACTTATACTCACACTGCTTTGCGGACTTATCGAAAAACAATACTCTCTCGGCAAATATAACTACGACTTGTTCGGAACATCTAATATGAGTCTTCGTTCAAACGCTGCGACTTATTCAAGGGCAAATAATCTTCTCAGACAAGCCGACAATGACGCAAGATACGAAACAGTAACCAAAGAAGATTACAAAACCGCATTGACAAATGACATCGACTATAATGTATGGAACGGAAATGTGAACCTCATCGGTGAAACAACCCTCGAACAGCCTGTATATCCTGACGCTGAACCGTATATTGAGTCAATTTCCGGCAACAGACAGTTTATGCTGTGGATTGACGACAGTCTTGCAGGCGTAGATGAAGAAGGTTTTAACAACACCTCTGTTGCCTACTCAATCTGCGAAAACGGCGTATGGTCAGACCCAAAGATGATTGACAAAACATCTACATTTGATGTTACTCCGTATCTGTACAAAATCGACGAAAACACTCTCTTTATTCTCTGGTCAAGCACCGATATGTCAGTCGATAAAGAAAATGCAGTAGACATAATCAACAGCAACAGCATTAAAGCCTGCTTCTTTGACGCTGAAACAAACACATTCAGCAAAATCACCGATATTACAAAGAATACTGACGCAGACCATGTTGCCGATGATATGCCGAATGTAGCTTATTCCGAAAAGGACGGCAAAAAGTATCTTATGGTAAGCTATTTCAAGGAAGAATATCAGCAGGCAGTAAGCGATGAAGATGTAACCGTCGGCGACCTCCTTAACCCATATCAGACAATAGCATATCGTTTCTATGACTTTGAAAACGAAGAATGGATTGACAGCTATACCGGTGAAGCCGCTGAAAAACTCAGTGTTCTTTCACCGTCACAGAGAGAAAAATTCGAGAAAAACTGGTATGGTCAGAACTTCGTTGATTTTTCAAAATATGTTTATGTTGACGAAAGCAGAATTTCTGACGGCAAAGGCTACTGGAACGAAAAACCGACATCTGATGAAGTCAAGCTGACAGGTATCGGCAGTGATTATTCCGTTCTCTCCTTTGACATCATAGGTTATAAGGACAAGGTTATCAGTGCATACTGCATTGATATTGACGGTAATCCTAAGACTGCCGAAGACCGTGATATATTCGTAAAAGTATATGATTACGAAAACAACAAGGAATATACCGCAATACGCATTACAAACGACAACAGAGAACAAAATGATGTTAAACTTCTGCGTGACGGCAGAGGCGGAGTAAATCTGTTCTATACCGATAGCGGAAATCTTGTTGAATATGATGTAAAACAGCTTATCGACAACGGATTTAAGATGAAATCTCAGGACGGAACAGAAGTATGGCTGTTTGATAAATCAGACGCCGACTACAATACTCCTGAAACAGTAGTTGAAGCAAAAGAAGGCAAGCCGCTTTCCGGATTCTCAGCATTCCTCGGTGATGACGGTCGTATCTATGTTATATGGACAGAATACAGCGTTACCTACAAAGACGGCATTGACCCTAACTCCGAAGAAGCATCAAAAGCCGAAAATCAGTTGGTAGAACGCCAGATAAACATTATAGCCAACGATACAAATATTGAAGAAGTACAGATTTATGACAAAGACGGAAACGCTCTTGTTTATCCTGAAAAAGACAATGACGGAAACATCATTGACTATAATTCTATTCCGGATATAAACGGTCTTAAAGGTATTGTATCAGCCGGCGACCCGATGGTTAAAAACACCAGAATAGAAAACTGGACAGAACCTGTTACCCTTACTGACGAAAGAGGTGCAAACTATTCAGGAATTGACGCAGCCGTTACAGGCGACAATATACTCAGATTTGTATATCTCAAAAATATGAGTACGGTTCTTACAGAC
>JBJFIB010000014.1:0-21102 GCA_051894195.1 Acutalibacteraceae bacterium | reverse complement strand
CAAGGGCGAGCAGCCCTTGTGGGGTTTGGGGCAAAGCCCCGACATTCATTACTCAGAAAAGAAACAGTATAAGTTTATAAAGCGTTGTTAAACTTTAAGGTTATTAACGAAAGGAACAGAATTTTATGTCAGAAAAAAGTACGGCTGCTATAAAGACACAAAAGGATAAAATAGACAAGAAAGCAATTAAGTCGGTAAATCCCGATAAATTCTTAATCGAAAAGGCAAATCTCTATTACGGCAATTTTCACGCACTCAAAGATATAAGTCTTGCACTTCCGTCAAATGAAATAACGGCATTTATCGGACCGAGCGGCTGCGGTAAATCAACACTGCTCAAATCACTCAACCGAATGAACGACCTCGTTGAAGGCTGTAAGATTACGGGAACATTTCTGCTTGACGGCGAGGATATTTACGGCGATATGGATGTAAACCTGCTGAGAAAAAGAGTAGGTATGGTGTTCCAGAAACCTAACCCGTTCCCGATGAGCGTTTATGATAATATTGCCTACGGTCCACGCACACACGGAATACATTCAAAAATCAAGCTTGATGAAATAGTCGAAAAATCTCTCAGACAGGCTGCAATATGGGACGAAGTAAAAGACCGTCTTAAAAAATCGGCACTCGGTCTTTCAGGCGGACAGCAGCAGCGTCTTTGTATCGCAAGAGCTATTGCCGTACAGCCTGAGGTAATTCTTATGGACGAACCTACAAGTGCCCTTGACCCGATTTCAACTTCAAAAATTGAAGACCTTGCACTTGAACTCAAAAAGGATTATACTATAATTATGGTAACCCATAATATGCAGCAGGCTTTGCGTATATCCGACAGAACGGCGTTTTTCTTACTCGGTGAAGTTGTTGAATACGGCGAAACCGAACAGGTTTTCTCTATGCCAAAGGAAAAACGCACGGAAGACTACATCACAGGTCGTTTCGGTTGATTTATCGGATTTATATTTTGGGAGGCTTATATTATGAGAAACCGTTTTGATTCACAGCTTGAAAATCTTAATAACTCGCTTATAGAAATGGGCGGACTTGTCGAACAGGCAATAGGCAACGCATATTCCGCTCTCATCACTCAGGACGCAGAACAGGCAGACAAAAATATAAAATTTGACGCCGTTATCAACGAAAAAGAGCGTGAAATTGAGGGTCTTTGTATGAAACTTCTTTTGCAGCAGCAGCCTGTTGCAAGGGACTTGCGTCTTATTTCGGCAGTTTTGAAGATGATAACAGACCTTGAAAGAATAGGCGATCACGCTCAGGATATTTCCGAAATAGTTCTCTTTCTTTCATCACAGAAATACATCAAAAAACTCGAACATATTTCAAAAATGGCTGAAATTACCGCAAAAATGGTCACAGACAGCATCGACGCCTTTGTAAAGCGTGACATAATGCTTGCACAAAGAGTATGCGACACCGACGATACAGTTGACGAGCTTTTTGTCACGGTAAAAAACGAGCTTATTTCACTGATAAACGAGAATGTTAAAAACGGCGAGCAGGCTATGGATTTTCTTATGATTGCAAAATATTTTGAGAGAATAGGCGACCACGCTGTCAATGTCGGCGAATGGGTTATCTTTTCGATTACAGGAAAACACAAGGAGTTTGATTGAATTTGCTTATTTATATAGCCGAGGACGACGAAAACATCAGAGAAATAGAATGTTATGCACTCAAAAACAGCGGATATGAAGTTGCAGGTTTTTGTGACGGCACTGAACTTATGAACGCACTTTCAGAGAATATTCCCGACCTTATCATACTCGATATAATGATGCCGGGCGAGGACGGACTTTCCGTGCTGAAAAAAATCAGAAGTTCAGGCGACTTCAAAAATATACCCGTTATGATGATTACGGCAAAAACCACCGAAATGGATAAGGTCAAAGGTCTTGATACGGGTGCAGACGATTATATCACAAAGCCGTTCGGCGTTATGGAATTTGTTTCGAGGGTTCGTGCCTTGCTGAGAAGAACCTCACGCCAGAGCAGTGAAAATACCCTTGAATACAAAAACATAAAAATTGACGACCAAAAACACAGGGTAACGGTTGATAACAATGAGTGTGTCCTTACATTCAAGGAATATGAACTGTTAAAACTTCTGCTTTCAAATCAGGGAATAGTTCTCAGCCGTGAAAAGATTATGAACAAGGTATGGGGCTTTGAGTATGAGGGTGAAAGCCGTACCGTTGATATGCACATAAAAACCCTGCGTCAGAAGTTGGGCGACAGCGGTTCGGAAATAAAGACAATTCGTAATGTCGGATATAAAATAGGCTGATTTTCTTTAATGACGGACGCAGTGAAAATTGTGTCCGCCATTTTTTATTAGAGTGGAGTGTGGAGAGTGGAGAGTGGAGTTATAAATAATACAAAATTAAGAATTCTGCATTTATAACAATAAAGTATAAACACATTTTGATAGCGGGGGGATTTTTTTGGAAAATAAAATAAATACACATATGTTTGTAATGGGTGTTTTTTCGATAGTGATAACAATATTTTTTGCGGTAACGGCGTTTTATACGGCGTTTCAGAATCAGGTGACCTTTGACCTTTCCGAACGCACGGACGAAATAGCGACAACATACGAATATTTACATAACAGCGATGAACTTCAAAAATTTTCCAACGATAAACTCCGTATTACACTCATAAAATCAGACGGAACGGTTCTGTTTGAAAGCAGTAATAATGACGCCGATAAAATGGAAAATCATCTTGAACGCCCTGAGGTTCAGGAAGCATTAAAAAACGGCAAGGGAACATCAAACCGCTATTCCGACACAATGAATACCGATGTGTTTTATTGTGCGAAAAAACTTGCGGACGGAAATATCATAAGACTTTCACAGGAAACAAACATAATGTATTCATTTTTCTCGAATGTAATACCTTATCTTGTACTGCTTGTAATAATTATGCTTGCGGCGTCGGTATTTCTTTCGGTTATTCTCACCAAAAAACTCGTCAAGCCTATAAACAGAATTGCATCAGAACTTAAAAATATCGACGAAGAAACAGATGACAATGAAAAAATCTATGACGAACTTCTTCCGTTTATCAGCGAAATACGCCACAGAAAAGAAGAAATCCGTGAACGCCTTAAACTTGAACGACAGGAAAAAGATAAACTCAGTGCAGTTCTTACAAATATGTCTGACGGTATGATACTTGTTGACCCGGATAAAAACATTATGCTGTCAAGCCATAAAGCAGAGAAGATACTCGGTTTTGACGATAATTATACAGGAAAAAATATAATATATGCTTCACGCCGAAAGGAACTTACCGACAGCATTAACGAGGCAACAGACGGAAATGCAAATTCGTCAGAGATGAAAATAAACGACAGAATTTATCAGATTCGTTCAAACCCGATTATTGTAAACGGCGTTCAGTCGGCAACAATGTGCCTTATGATTGATGTTACCGAGAAATACCATATGGAACAGATAAAACAGGAATTTACCGCAAATGTTTCTCACGAACTGAAAACACCGCTCACATCAATTTCAGGCTATGCAGAAATGATAGAATCGGGCATAGCACAAGATGATGATATAAAGAATTTTGCAGGAAAAATCCGACTTGAATCCGAGCGAATGATAAATCTTGTAAAGGATATTATCAGGCTTTCCGAGCTTGACGAGTCCGATGTCCGTGCGGAGTTTGAGGAAATTTCACTTCTTGAAACGGCAAAAGAGGCAATAAAGCCGCTTTATGACTCAGCCGAAAACAAGAATGTTACACTCACCGTCAGCGGAAAAGACAGCAAAATCACAGCCAACCGATATATGATAAACGAGCTTATATATAATCTTTGCGATAATGCAATAAGATACAATAAGCCAAACGGCAAGGTTGATGTAAATATTTCCGAAAAGACAATTACCGTTTCCGACACAGGCATAGGAATTCCGAAAGAGTGTCAGGAGAGAATTTTTGAACGGTTTTACCGTGTCGATAAAAGCCGTTCAAAGCAGACAGGCGGCACAGGACTCGGACTTGCCATAGTTAAGCATATAGCAATTCAGCACAATGCCGAGGTAAAGGTTGACAGCAAACTTGACAAAGGAACTTCAATATCCGTGATTTTTAAATAAGAACCTTGTATCTTTCCTTGCAATATGCAGGGAAAGATATTTTTGGTTAAAAAGGAAAAATTGTTTTTACAAAAATGTAACATCTTAAAATTTGAAAATACCTTGATATTATTGCCGTTATGGAGTAAAATGAATACTTGTAAAACAAAAATAAAGGAGAAGTATAATGGTATTTGCAGATTTGTTTTTTCTGTACTTTTTTCTGCCTCTGTGCTTGATTTGCTATTTCATATGCAAAAAAATAAAGAATAAAAATACGGTACTTATTGTTTTTTCACTCATTTTTTATGCATGGGGCGAGCCTGTATGCGTACTCCTGCTGGTATTCAGTGCATTCATCAACTGGTATCTTGCCCTCGTTATCGGGAAATTCCGTGGGCAGCGGGGAGCAAAAATAGCTGTTGCAAGTGCGGTTATAATCGACCTTGCGTTTTTGATTGTCTTTAAATACAGCGGCTTTCTTGTTGAAAACTTTAACGGTCTTTTCCATACAAGCCTGCCTGTCCCACAGATTCAGCTTCCTATCGGAATAAGCTTCTTCACATTCCAGGCAATTTCCTACATAATGGACTGTTACTGGGAAACCGTTGAACCTCAAAAGCATTTCAAGAATTTCCTGCTTTATCTTTCACTGTTTCCTCAGCTTGTTGCGGGTCCTATCGTTCGTTACAGCGTTATCGAAAAGGAAATTACAAACCGCAAATCTACCGCCGTTGACATCAGCGAGGGAGCTATGCGTGTAATTATCGGACTCGGAAAGAAAGTAATTATCGCAAACAATCTTTACAGCATTGTAACACAGTTCTTCGGCAGTGAAAGCACTCCTGTCGATATTTCAAACCTTTCATTCCTCGGCACATGGTACACCGTTATTGCATATTCTTTGTATGTTTACTTCGATTTCAGCGGATATTCGGATATTGCAATAGGTCTTGGAAGAATGTTCGGTTTCCACTTTGATGAAAACTTCAAATATCCGTTTATATGTAAGACAATTACTGAATTCTGGCAGAGATGGCATATTTCACTCAGCTCATTTTTCAGGGATTATCTTTTCTATGTTCCGATTTTCGGCAAACCCCGCAAATACCTCAACCTGTTGCTTGTATGGTTCTGTACGGGATTCTGGCACGGTGCTGCATGGAACTTCATTTTCTGGGGACTTTATTACTTCCTGTTCCTGCTGCTCGAAATCAAAATCGGCAAAAAGCGTCTGAAAAAATGGCCTGTATGGCTGTCGCATATTTACAGTAAGATTGTAATTGTTATCGGTTTCGGAATATTCTGTTTTACGGATTTAAACCAGCTTGGAAAATTCTTCCTCAACATCAGCGGAATAAGTATGCTCACAAACGGAAATCCCTTTGGCGACATACTCACATGGAACTCTTTCCAGAACAACATAATACTCATTGCAGCTGCAATTATTGCGTCAATGCCTGTACTTCCGAAGATTAAATACTTCTTTACAAGCTGGGGCAATAATACGGTTTACGCTGTCGGAAAGATTGCCGGAACGGTTGCCTGTGCGGCAATGCTCATAATTCTGAGTATTCTTCTTGTTGATTCAACAAACAATCCGTTCCTTTATTTCCGTTTCTGAGTAATGCATAAAGGAGAACAAATATGGACAACAGAACAATTCAACATAAGCCTCAGAAAAAAAAGACCTTTAATTCCCGTAAAAGACAAGGCGTTGAACACGGTTTTTCGGTAATTTCAATCGTAATTCTTATGTTGGTATTTTTCCTCACAGCAATATTTTTGCTTGTATTTCCGCGCTCAACCGTTTCAAATATCGAAAAAAGAAAACTTGCAACATTTCCTGAGTTTTCACTTCAATCGTATTTTTCGGGAGCGTTTACTGCCGGAATAACCAATTATTATGACGATACCGTTCCTTACCGTGACGACTTTAAAAATATGGGCAATAATTTCAAGTCTGTTTTCGGATTTCATACAGATGATGAAGTCAAGGTTATCGGCAAGCCGATAAATGTTGTTTCCAAGCCGGAGAGCAAACCCGAAAGCAAGCCGGACAATAACGAAACAAGCAACACAAACAGCAATCCTGAATCAAGTGCTGCTGAACAGAGTTCACAGGTATCGGAAGAATCAAAACCAAAGGACTACACTGTGGAAGACCCTGACGCTTCATACGAAAACGGTATGATAGTAGTAAAACAGGACGGTCATTACCGTGCGTTAGAGCTTTTCGGCGGTGGCAGCGGAAATAATTATGTCAAGGCACTCAACAATTTCCACAAGGATTTGGGCGACAGCGTCAAGATATATTCTATGATTGCACCGCTTGCAAGCGAATATTACACACCGTCAAACTATTCACAGTATAATTCAAGTCAGAAAGAATGTTTTGACAGTATTGCGTCAAGACTTGATGATGGCATTGTTTCGGTTGATATTACCGATGTACTCGCAAAGCATACGGAAGAACCGATTTATTGCCGTACTGACCACCACTGGCAGCCGCTTGGTGCATATTATGCGGCACAGGCGTTTGCGTCAGCCGCAGGAGTTGACTTCAAGGATCTCAGCACATTCACTAAGAAGGAAAACGAGGGCTTTGTCGGCACAATGTATGCATTCTCAGGTGATGCAAATATCCTCAACGACCCCGAAACCTTTACTTATTATGTTCCGTCAAACATTGATAAGTGTACAACCTATTACTACGACACTTCATTCAATTATACGGGAACAGGCAACTTCTTCAATATAGTAGATACACCAAACTCCTACCTTGTATTTATGGGAGGAGATGAACAGGTTATCAAGGTTAAGACAAATGTCAAGAACGGCAGAAAACTCTGTATCGTAAAGGACAGCTATGGTAATGCCGAACCGCCTTACTATATGAATGGTTTTGAAGAAATTTATGTTGTCGATATGAGATATTTCAACCTCAACCTTGTTGATTTTGTAAAAGAAATGGGTGTAACCGACCTTCTCTTTACAATGGTTTCATACTCGGCAGTAGGCGAGAACGCCGATAACCTCGAAAACCTCAGAACACAGGCAAAAGGACAAAAAATCGTTGATGAGGCATTAACGGCAAAAAATGAAGATTAACAGATAAAAACAATAAAGGCGTAAACAGTATCAGGTTTACGCCTTTAAATTAAATTCAGGAGGAATACAATGACTGAACTTGAATATCCTTTCGATTCCGAATATATTATCAAAAAAAGAAAATCACTCAAACGCACACTTCTTGCCGACGGTACAAAAAGACTGAAAAAGAAAATTGCCGTTTTCGGAGGTTCAACAACAAATGATATTGTGGTTTATCTTGAACTGTTTTTGCTGAATAACGGCATTGAACCCGAATTTTATCAGTCGGAATACGCACAATACTGGCAAGACGCTATGTTTCCAAGTGAAGAACTGCTGAATTTTAACCCAGACATTGTCTTTATTCACACAACAAACAGAAATATCAAAGATTATCCTACGCCGTCAGACAGCAGAGAAACAGTTGATACCAAACTCGAAAACGAATATAATAAATTCTTGCAGATGTGGCAAAAAATAGCCGAAACCTACCATTGTCCGATAATTCAGAATAACTTTGAAATGCCGTACTATCGTCTTATGGGCAACAAGGATTGCAGTGATTACCGTGGACGCTCAAATTTCATCACACGACTTAACGAAAAATTCTATGAATATGCCGAAAAAACCGAAGGCTTTTATATCAACGATATAAACTTTATTTCCGCATCATACGGACTTAAAGCGTGGAGCAATCCTGAATACTGGAATATGTACAAATACGCTATGTGTGTTGACGCTATTCCGGAATTTTCCTTTAACCTTGCAAATATCATCAAGTCGGTATTCGGCAAGAACAAAAAGGCACTTGCACTCGACCTCGATAATACCCTGTGGGGAGGCGTAGTCGGCGACGACGGCGTTGACGGAATACAGATAGGACAGGAAACAGGCGTTTCACAGTCTTATTATGAATTTCAGGAATATATAAAATCGCTTAAATCTCTCGGAATAATTCTCACAGTATGCTCAAAAAATGACCACGAAAACGCAATAGCCGGACTTAATCACCCTGAGGGAGCATTAAAACCCGACGATTTTATCATTATAAAAGCCAACTGGGAGAACAAGGACAGAAACATTCTCGAAATTGCGTCAGAGCTGAATATTCTGCCCGATTCAATCGTTTTTGTTGACGATAACCCTGCCGAGCGTGAAATAGTAAAGGCACAGGTCAAGGGAGTATCAGCACCGACTATGGACAGTGTTGAAAACTATATCACAACACTTGACCGGAACGGATATTTTGAAGTTACGAATTTCAGCGAGGACGACCTCAAACGAAACGAAATGTACAAGGCTAATGCACAGAGAGCGGCACAGCAGGCAACTTTCGGCAACTATGAGGATTATCTTCTCAGCCTTGATATGACGGCGGTAATTGATGATTTTCTGCCCGTATATTTACAGCGTATAACACAGCTTTCAAACAAGAGCAATCAGTTTAATGTGACAACAAAGAGATATACTCCCACAGAAATGGAAGAAGTGTTTGAGAGTGACAATTACATCAGACTTTACGGAAAACTTGTTGACAAGTTCGGGGATAACGGTGTAGTATCAGTAGTAATAGGCAAAAAGGATAACAAGGTTCTGAATATGGAACTCTGGCTTATGAGTTGTCGTGTTCTCAAAAGGGATATGGAGTTTGCAATGCTTGACCGACTTGTTGAACGCTGTCGTGAACAGGGCATAGAAACCATAAAAGGCTATTACTATCCTACCGCAAAGAATAATATGGTGCGTGACCTTTACGGCAGATTCGGCTTTGAAAAAATCAGTGAAGATTCTGACGGAAACACCGTATGGCAGCTTGATGTCGCATCATATCAGAACAAAAACAATGTTATTAAAGTTGAGGACAATTCCTCAATTCAATAAAATAAATTTTTAAGGAGATATTCAAAAATGGATATGAATACAATTTATGCAAAACTCAACAAGATTTTCCGTGATGTATTTGACGACGATTCAATCACAGTAAATCCAAAGACAACAGCAGACGATATTGACGACTGGGACAGCCTTGAACACATCACACTTATTTCAGCAGTTGAGCGTGAATTCAAGATGAAATTCAAAATGGGCGAAATTTCTTCAATGAAGAATGTCGGCGAAATGGCTGATATTATTGCCGCAAGAACAAAGCTGTAATACTGTTTCTTTTTGAAGTAATGGATATTGGGGCTTTGCCCCAAACCCCACAAGGGCTGCTCGCCCTTGACCTCGGCAGGGGTATGAACCCCTGCACCCGCAATTTGTATCCACAGTTTCAAAGTGAACAGAACAACATCATACAACACATAAATTATATAACAAAAGCGTTCCGATACTTCATAATGTCGGAACGCTTTTAAGTTTGTGTTTAGTCTTTTTCAAGTTTTTTAAGCTGTTCAAGTTCGGATTTTTCGACTTTAATCTGTGCGTCTTTGATTACTTTTACATCACTGACCTTGAAATTTCTCGGAGCGGCGTCAGGTGACTTGCTGAGTGAAACCGTGAGATTTTGTGTAATAAGGTTAAGGTCAACAACCGTACCCTTGCCCTCAGGAGTGCTGACAATGGCACCGATTTTGGGAGTATTTTTCAAAAGGTCTGTGTAAGCCTCCTGTTCATATTTAAGACAGCACATAAGTCGTCCGCAAGTACCCGAAATTTTCACGGGATTGAGCGACATTCCCTGTTCCTTTGCCATTTTTATTGACACAGGCTGAAAATCGCCTAAAAATGTATTACAACAGAACGGTCTGCCGCATATTCCGATACCGCCGAGCATTTTCGACTCATCACGCACGCCTATCTGACGAAGTTCAATTCTTGTTCTGAAAATATACGCAAGGTCTTTTACAAGGTCACGGAAATCAACCCGTCCGTCAGCCGTAAAATAAAAAAGAATTTTGTTGTTGTCAAAGGTATATTCGACATTGACAAGTTTCATTTTAAGATTATGCTGTTCAATTTTCTTTATGCATATATCAAAAGCCTTTTTTTCTTTTTCGTGGTTTTCGGCAACTTTTTTGAGGTCGTCCTCTGTGGCAACACGAATAATTTTTTTAAGCGGATATGAAATATCACTGTCGTCGATATTCCTGTTTTCCATAGCGACCTCGCCGCACTCAACGCCACGGCTTGTTTCAACGATAACATGGTCACCGCTTTTGAAATTTTCGCCGTCAGGGTCGAAATAATATATTTTTCCTACATCTCTGAATCTTACACCTATAATACAAGCCATATTTTTCCTCCGAATTATATCAGTTTCTCAGTACAGAACAAAGCCATGTACCGAAAAAATTAAGATTTACATTTGTATTGAGAATATCACGAGCCTTGCTTATGTTTTCCATAATTCCGAAAATTCTTTTTTTCGGCAGTTTTTTTGCAACTTCAATAGCGGTTTCAGACGAAGTTTTTGCCCCGACAGACGCTTTTACACATTCAGCACCGATTTCAAGCATACAGTCAAGAACGCTTGACGCAAAATTCCTGTTTTCCGCAAGTTTTGATGTCAGAACCAAAAGCTGATATTCCGCAGTCAGCGGAATTGCACGGAAAATATCCTCAGCAAGCTTCTGAGCCTCTTCACCGCCGTTTTCGAGCATTTGCAGCGACATACCGATATTTCCGTCACATATCGAAACAATATGCTTTATTTCATCAGGATTTTTGTCGGGAAAGCGTTTTGAAATTTCGCTTACAGCCTCAGGAATACCGGCAGGGAACAGCGAAAAAATTCTTGCCCTTGAACGAACCGTCTGTAACAGTGATGTTGCCGACATAACCGTCATAATAAAAACGACATTTTCAGGCGGTTCTTCAAGAATTTTAAGAAAAGCGTTTTGTGCCGGTGTCTGCATTTTGTCACAGTTAAGCAGTATATACACCTTTGAATGTGCCTCATTCGGTTTTATGAAAGCTGACGAGCGGATATTTCTTATTGCGTCAATGCTGTAAGCACCCGAATTGTTTCCGTCAAAGACAGAAATATCGGGGTGAATTTCCTGTTCGGCTTTCTTACAGTCGGAGCATATTCCGCACGGTCTTTGAGTATCTGACGAACAAACGCCATATCCTGCAATAATCGTTGCAAGAGTTTTTCGTCCTGTACCTTTTGCACCCTCAATGATTATTGCATGAGGTACAGAATTATTCCTCATAATTTCCGAAAGCTCATCTTTTACTGTATCGTTTGAAATGAATTCATTAAGCAGCATAATAAAATTACTCTCTCAATATTGATATATTCAATATTATAAACTATTTTAAGAATATTTACAAGAAGAATGTTCGGCAAAGGGGCTGATTTGTAAAATTTAAATTTCATTGTGCAATTTAACGATAAAATAAGAAAATAATTATTAAAAAAATTCTCGAAATTGTATTCAAAGCACAAAAATTATATGCTATAATAAATTCAAGGTTATTTTAATGTTTGTTGAAAGGATTGATTTGATGAAATATGATGCACAGGACTGTGAGCTTATATATAAAGCACAGCTTACGCCTACCATATACGATTTCAGACTTAAAAACAAGGAACTTGCCGATATTACAAAAGCCGGACAGTTTGCACAGGTTGCCGTAACAGGCAAGACCCTACGCAGACCTATATCAATATGTGATGTTTATGACGGAATTATCCGCCTTGTTTTTGAAGTCAGGGGAGAGGGAACTGAAATTCTCTCACAGGCAAAAGTCGGTGACAAAATAAATATTATTGCACCGCTCGGAAACGGTTTTAAAATCAATCCGAATCAAAAAACAGTCTTTGTCGGCGGCGGAATAGGCGTTCCTCCTATGCTTTACAGTGCAAAGCAGTGCGGAAGAAATGCGTCTGTCATTATCGGTTTCAGAAATAAGGACGCAGTTATTCTTGAAGACGATTTCAGGAGTATCGGCTGTGATGTTACAGTGACAACCGACGACGGAAGTTACGGAATTGACGGCTTTGTAACACAGCCGCTTGCAGAAATTATAAAAGATGTTGACTTGGTTTGTGCCTGCGGTCCTACGCCAATGCTGAAAAATATTGCAAAACTCGCAAAGGAAAACGGCGTTGAATGTCAGGTTTCACTCGAACAGAGAATGGCTTGCGGAGTAGGTGCGTGTCTTGGCTGTGCCGTTGCGGTAAAGCGTGATGACGGCACTCAGGAATATAAGCATGTCTGTAAGGACGGACCTGTTTTCAATGCAGAGGAGGTAGCTTGGTAATGGCAGATTTAGGTGTAAATATAGCAGGAGTACATTTTAACAACCCTATTATTGCGGCGTCGGGTACAATCGGATTCGGACACGAATACAGTGAATTTTATCCGTTGTCGGTGTTCGGCGGAATTTCGTGCAAGGGAACAACCCTCAAAGAGCGTCAGGGCAATCCGCCGCCACGAATTGCCGAAACTCCTATGGGTATGCTTAACGCTGTCGGACTTCAAAACCCCGGTGTTGAACACTTTATCGAAAACGAACTTCCTTGGCTCAAAAAACAGAACACAGTAGTTATAGCGAATGTTGCCGGCAGTACGCAGGAGGATTATTGCAAAATGGCGGAAATTCTCTCCGACAGCGATATTGATATGATTGAGCTTAACATTTCCTGTCCTAATGTAAAAGAGGGCGGAGTGCAGTTCGGAACATCATGCGAATCGGTCGGTGCAATTACAAAAGCCGTCAGAAAATACTGCAAAAAGCCGCTTATCATCAAACTGTCACCTAATGTATCGGATATTGCGTCAATCGCAAAGGCGGCAGAGGCAGAGGGTGCTGACGCTGTTTCACTTATAAATACTCTTACGGGTATGAGAATTGACATAAATACACGCAGACCGATAATAAAGAATATCACAGGCGGAATGTCGGGTCCGGCTGTATTTCCTGTTGCCGTAAGAATGGTATGGCAGGTCAAGAACGCCGTATCAATTCCGGTTATCGGAATGGGCGGCATTACCACATGGAAAGACGCTGTTGAAATGATGATTGCCGGTGCTGACGCAATTCAGATAGGTACGGCACTTTTCACAGACCCTTATGCACCTGTAAAAATCGCTGAGGGACTTAATACTTATCTTGACAATCACAATATGCAGTCCGTAACCGAGCTTACACACACCGTTATAACAGACTGATTCAGGAGCGATAATATTGACAAAGGTAATTTTAGTCCGTCATTGTCAGGCGGAGGGAAACTTAAAAAGATTTTTTCAGGGCAGAATTGATACAGATATAACCGAAACAGGCAGAAAACAAATCGGCGAAGTTATGGAGCTGCTCAGTGCAGAACCTATTGACGAAATTTACTGCACTTCACTCACCCGTGCAAGAAAAACAGCCGAGGGCATAAATCTATACCACGAATTGCCGATACATACCGACGATTCTTTTCTTGAAATCGACGCAGGTGACTGGGAGGGAAAGCTGCTTACGGATATTGAAAAGGAATTTCCCGAACAGTACGAAAACTGGTGCAGTAATCAAAAGTATTTTGCCGCTCCGAACGGAGAAAGTATGGCACAGGTCTATGAGCGTGTGAAAAACGGACTTATAAATATCGTAAAGCAAAATCCGAACAAAACAATCTGTATTGTTTCTCACGGCTGTGCAATAAAAAATATGATGTGTTTTGCACACGGCTGGACTCTTGAAAATATGGACAAAGTTCCGCTTGGCACAAACACCTCAGTAAACATTGTTGAATTTGACGATAATCTTCAACCGAAAATTATCCTCGAAAATTACACCGACCACCTTCAATAAAATTGAAAGTTGAAAATGGAAAATTGAAAATTGCCGTTTGTCTTGCCTTGTGCGTAATAACGGCATAAATAATACGGAGATACAATTATGATTATTTTGTCTGTTGATTATGGCAGAGTAAGAACAGGCATTGCAGTATGCGACAAAAGCGAAATTATTGCCTCTCCCGTTACCGTAATAAAGGAAATAAGACAGGAAGTCCTTGCCGAAAAAATCGCCGATATAGCAAAGCAGAAAAACGCCGAACTTATCGTAATGGGACTTCCACGAAATATGGACGGAAGTGAGGGGGAAAGTGCGGAAAATGTCCGTGCTTTTTCTGAAATTCTCAAAGAAAAAACATCTCTTGAAATAGTTCTTCGTGACGAAAGATGCACAACGGTCACCGCTTATGAATATCTTAATATTACAGATACCCGTGGAAAAAAGCGAAAGGCTGTTGTTGACAGTGTTGCGGCAACAATTATTCTTGAAGACTTTTTGAATTTCAGGAGGAATAAAAAATGACTGTTCTTCCGAGCCAGAAACTAACCATAGGCGAACTGTTTGTATCACTTGCGGCAGGTCTTATGTTTTTTCTTCTGCCGAATGATGCAAAAAATCAGTTCGATTCAATTATAGCAAGCGAATGTTTTGTAATTTTGATATGTTCAGTAATAACGCTTGTGTTGTTTATTATAATAAAGCGGTTTGAGGCAGTCGGTGCGGCTATGCTGACCTATGCCGTTTTAACTCTTGTAAATATCGTGTTCAGCATAATAAACGGTATTTTTTCAAAAACAAAGGATTACTGGCCTACCGTTTCGGAATATAACATTATATGTATGTTCATTATGTGGGTTATACCGTTTTTCTTTATGACAATGACACGACTTCTTCAAGGCGGAAAATACGATAATAATGAAAGCCGAATGGGCTTTTCAAGATTTCTTCTGCTGAGTATGAGGGCGTTGCTTATACTTTACTCGCTTGTCATAATTTTTATGATGATAATTCCATACAGACCACGCACAGAGTCACCCCGTGAAATTGATTTTATGATTTTCAGCCGGATAGGCGACTGCATAAAAAACATACATGAGGACGGCACAAAGTATATATTGTGGCACAACTTTATATTAGCACCGCTTACATTTTATCTGCTTGTACTCATACCGAAAATAAAATTCTGGCACTTGCTTATCATATCGGGAACATTTGCTCTTACCGTTGAGGCACTTCAATATCTGCTTAATACGGGAACAGCCTGTCTTGATGATATTATAATGTACATTGTCGGTGCAATTATAGGAATAATGCTGAAACACCTTATTGATTCGGTAAGGTCGGTTCTGACATCAGGCAAAGACGATTGTATGCTGAGTTACAGCTATACTCCGATAAAGCGAAAAACCGACACTTCTGCCGCCGTAATAATTGACGAATAAAAAGCACAGCCGAGAGAATTTTTCTTCTCCTACGGCTGTGCTTTTTTAGTTTATAGTGGTCAGTGATTAGTGTATAGTGTACTCCTGATATTCTTATACTACTTATTTTCGAGTGTAAGAACATCGTCAATATTTTGGCTGATTTTCGCTCTCTTGTTTTATCATTTCAAGAAATTCATTATAAGCTCTTTTAACATTCTCAGGTGCGTTTTCACTCGACTTTGGTGTCAGCTTGTTGTCGAATATCATATAAGGTTTAATCAATTATATTATTTCATTTTCTTTTCCTGTCAAAAGGACACGCATATTATCACCTCTTTGAAGTTTTTTCAACTCCACACTCCACTCTCCACACTCCACACTCTTTATATCGGGCTGCCAAGACAAAAATCGTCGCCGCTGTCGGTGATTTTAACATCAAGAATTTTTCCGATACTGCTTTCGTCAGTATCGACATAAACAAGGGTGTAGTTCATTGTGTAACCCTCGTAGCGTCCGTTTTTGTTGCGTGTTTCAATGAGTACCTTTTCGGTTTTGCCGATTTGAGATTTGAGAAATTCCTTTCTTGTGCGTTCAGCGGCTTTTGCCATTATTGCGGCTCTTTCTTTTTTAACGGAATTCGGCACTTGATTCGGTGCTTTGTCAGCAACAGTACCGGCTCTGCGTGAATAGGGGAAAATATGCACCTTTGCAAAGCCTGTTTTCTCGACAAATTCAACGGACTTTTTGAATTCTTCTTCCGTTTCGCCCGCAAAGCCGACCATAACATCAGTTGTTATTGCAGGATTGTCAAAAACACTGCGGATATTGTTTACTATTTCGGTGTATTCAGCCGTTGTGTAGTGGCGGTTCATTCGTCTGAGTGTTTCGTCACAGCCGCTTTGCAGAGAAAGATGAAATTGCGGACAGAAATTTTCATATTTCGCAAAGGTTTTAAGCGTTTCTAAATCCATTGATTCGGGTTCAAGCGAGCCAAGACGGATTCGCACATCAGCACTTTCACAGGCTGTCTTTATAGCGTCAGCAAACGAAAGTCCGTTATCACTGCCGAATGACGACAGATTTATTCCGACAACAACAATTTCCTTGTAGCCGTTTGCCGCAAAAGCCTTTATTTCCTTGTCGATATATTCAAGGGAACACGAGCGTACTCTGCCTCTTGCATAGGGGATAATACAGTATGAGCAAAATCTGTTACAGCCGTCCTCAATTTTGAGAAAAGCCCTTGTGCGTTCAACAAAATTGTCAACCGCAAGATTTTCGTATTCATCTTTTTTGGCATATTCCTCAACGGCGGTTATCTTTTTTCTGTCTGAAAAATACTGCGACAAAACAGGAACAATATCCGAGCGGCGTTTGTTTCCGAGTACAATGTCAACCTCAGGCAGTTTTTTGTCAGGGAAAGCCTGTGCCATACAGCCTGTAAGCACAATGACGGTTTCGGGATTTTCACGGCGGATACGGTGTATAAGTTTTACGGCTTTTTGTTCGCTTGCCGCAGTTACGGCACAAGAGTTGATTATTGTGATGTCAGAATTTTCGTTTTCGCCGACAATTTCATAGCCGTTTTTGCTGAGATTGCTGAACATAGCCTGTGTTTCAAATTGATTGACCTTACAGCCGAGAGTAAGAATTTTTACTTTCATATCTTTTTCCTTTCAGATAATATTTCAAATAATTCAGTCAAAAAATAAATTTTGATACAATAATAATAGATTTTTTACTTAATTGCAGTTGACCTGAGAGAAAAATATTGCTAAAATTAGAACATAATTTATATCTGCTTTACAGATTATAATAGTAATTTAACTGTGGGGTGCTTAGTATGTATTCAAAAGAAATTTTCCTTAATGACCTGGAACATGTAAAACAATTTGTAGCGGTTACTTCAAAATATGATAAACTGCCTATCAATCTTGTTTCGGGAATATACATCATTGACGCACATTCTCTTATCGGAATAATCAGTCTTGATATTTCAAAGCCGATTGAACTTCAAGTGCCGGTTGACAACATACCTGAGAGCTTTTATGAGGACATAAAGCCTTTTCTTTCACATAACCACACTCAGAACTGATTATCGTGATTTTTCAGGGACTCAGAAATGAGTCCTTTTTTGTTGCCTAATTATCAGCGGTTTCCGAAAGCTGTTCCCATTCGGAATACATACTGTCAAGCAGGGATTGTGTTTCATTGATTTTGTTGGTGGTGTCAAGTATCTTTTCATAGTCGCTTGAAATTTCAGGTGAGTTAAGCTGTGAGTTAAGCGTTGACAGCAAGTCCTCTTTTTCGGCAATTTCGGTTTCAAGTTTAACAAGTCTTGCCCGTGCTTTTCTGCGGAGTGCATCACGCTCTTTTTTGTTTTTGTATTCCGTCTGTTTTTCCTGACGGGGTTCGGCAGATTTTTCGGGCTGTCTGAACGGCTCAAACTTACTGAGAAAATCGTCATAATTTCCCTCGAATTTTTCAATGCCGTTTGGCGTAAGATAAAAAATCTTGTCGGCAAGACTGTTTATAAGATAGCGGTCGTGTGACACAATCAGAAGCGTTCCCTCATAATCTTTCAAAGCTTCCTGCAAAGCCTCACAGGAATTTATGTCAAGGTGGTTTGTCGGCTCGTCAAGCAGAAGAAAATTAGACCCCGAAAGCATAAGCTCGCTTAACAGTACCCTTGCACGCTCGCCGCCGCTGAGAGTAGAAAGCGTCTTGAACACATCATCATTTTTGAACAGAAATCTTGCAAGTGTACTTCGTATTTCTGTGTTGGTCATAGCCGGATATTTGTCGGATAATTCCTCGAAAACCGTTTTTTCGCTGTCCATACCCTGTTGTATCTGGTCATAATATCCGATTTTAACACCCTCACCGAAATGTATTCTGCCGCTGTTTGCCTGATATTTTCCGAGAAGTGTTTTCAGCAGAGATGTTTTTCCGCAGCCGTTAGGACCTAATATAAATATTCTCTCACCACGATGTATTTCCATTGATACATTTTCAAACAGCGGCAGACCGCCAAAGCATAAAGAAAGATTTGAAACATCAAGCACATCTTCGCCGCTTTGTTCCTTTATTCCGAGATTGAATTTTATCGCAGATGGGGCAGAGTCAGGTTTTTCAAGATTACTTTTCAGACGGTCAATGACTTTTTGTTTGCTTTCAGCGGTTTTGATGTTTTTCTCTCTGTTCCAGCGGTGTTGTTGTTCGACAATTCCTTCAAGGCGTTCTATTTCTTTCATTGTATTGTCATAGACTCTTTGCATAGAAAGCTGATGTTCAGCCTTTTGCGGAAGATATGTTGAATAGTTGCCCTTGTAGGCTGTCATTTTTTTGTTTTCGAGTTCAAAGGTTCGGTTAGTTGTTTTGTCAAGAAAATATCTGTCGTGAGATATTACAATATATGCACAGCCTGAATTTATAAGATATTCTTCAAGCCATTCAACAGCGTGGGTGTCGAGGTGGTTTGTCGGTTCGTCAAGCAAAAGAAAATTCGCACCGCACAAAAGAAGTTTTGCAAGCTGTAATTTTGCACGCTGTCCGCCGCTGAGTGAACTTATCGGCAAAGTCATCTGATTATCGTCAAATCCAAGTCCGAGAAGTGCCGACCTTGCTCTTGCACGACAGGTAAGTCCGCCTTTTCGTGTAAATTCATCATGTAAAAACGCCTGACGCTCAACTAATTCATCAAGATTTCCGCTTTTTGAATTGATTTTTGCATTAAGCATATCAAGTTCATTTTCCATATCAATAAGATCATCAAAAACCGTCATGACCTCATCATAAGCCGAGCGTTCAAGGTTTCTGCACACATGCTGTTCCATATATCCGACAACGGTGTTTTTATTTATAATGATTGAACCGCCTGACGCCGTATATTCACCTGTAAGAAGTTTGAACAGGGTTGTTTTTCCACAGCCGTTCACACCGATAAGACCGATACGGTCACCGCTCTGAACCTCAAAATTCATATTGTCAAAAAGCAGATTTTCACCGAAATCCATCATAAGTCCGCTTACAGTAATAATTGCCATTTGTTTCACCCGTTAATTTTTCATTTTTAAATATAATATCATTTATCGAATATTTTTTCAAGCATATGAAAAAACGCAAAAAATAAATACAGCGGCTTGACACAGGTCACAAAACGCTGTATAATAGAAATACAAGGCGGACTACCAGATAAACGGTTAGTCCCTAAAAGTTGAGAAAGAAGTAAACGCACAATGGGAGCTGGGCGGTTACTTCTTTTTGTTATTGATGATGTTCACGCAAAGACCGATAACTCCGATAATCACTAATGTGAACTGGAACAAAGCCTCATATGTAACCATAATCTCACCCCCTTGTTTAAAAACTCGGGGGAGTCAAAAGTTTTTCGCCCCCTGTATAAAAAATCGGGGACTAACCGCTTACCGTTTAGGTAGGACACCTTGTGAAAAGTATTCTAACTATAAATGAGCAAATCGAAAAAATGCACAAAAAACAAATAAAGACAACGACTAAAAAATGAGTTATAATGGAGTCACTACACAACCAAAAGAACTCAAGGAGTCGTTGTCTTATGGATAATAGCATACACCATTCAGAAACAATTTTCAATAGTTTAGCAAAAATAAATCTTGCTGATAAGTTTTCAAGAATTGCAATAACTCATATAATAACAATACTGATTTCAATTTTCAGTATTGGATATCGAGGAAAAACTGTAGATTTTGAAACTCACAGTAAATGCCATCGCACGACTATAGGTCATTTTTTGAACAATGGAAAATGGGATGAAACGATACTTGAAAACGCTATAAAACATTCTGTTATCGAGATTATCTACAATGAATCCAAGAGTTCAGGTAAACCTGTTTTATGCATAATTGACGATACAATTTCATCAAAAACTAAGCCATCGTCAAAAGCAAAAAATCCGATAGAAGATGCCTATTTTCATTTTTCGCATTTAAAGAAGAAACAGGATTACGGTCATCAGGCTATAAGCGTTATGTTGTCCTGTAATAATATCACCTTGAACTATGCAATTATCATGTACGATAAAAGCGTATCAAAAATTGATTTGGTCTGTCAAATTGCGTTTGAACTGCCGATTTTCCCAACCGTTTCGTATCTGCTTTGTGACAGCTGGTATGTATGCGACAAGGTTATTGACAGTTTTATCAAAAGAGGATTTTATACAGTAGGAGCTTTGAAAACAAATCGCATTGTCTATCCTTTTGGAATAAAATTCAGTATCAGCCAGTTTGCCGAAAAGTTAAAAGAAAATACAGACTCATTTTGCACCGTGACTGTAAATGGTCGAAAATACAACATTTTCAGATACGAAGGCAATCTGAATGGAATTAACAATGCAATCGTTTTGATAAGCTTTCCTGTAGGAGCAATGAACAATCCGAAAGCATTGAGAGCATTTATCTGTACAGATACCTCACTGTCCACAGAGGAGATACTTAACCTCTATGTAAGCAGATGGGAAGTTGAGGTTTTCTTCAGAAACTGCAAAACAAAGTTGGCTTTTGATAGTTATCAAATTCGATCATCAAAAGGTATCAAACGATTTTGGCTTATTACTTCGCTTGCATATTTTGTTGCTTGTTGTGAATCGAAATCTTTTGATTTTTCTGAGGGTTATTGTTCAGTTGCTCACAAAATTGAATACGAAAGGATTCGTTTCGTATATGACTTTGGTAAATCCGGAAAGAATATTTCGGATTTATTTG
>JBJFIB010000013.1:0-4195 GCA_051894195.1 Acutalibacteraceae bacterium | reverse complement strand
AGTGGTCGTCAAATCCACAGGACTTTGCACAGAAACAGCCTGTAAATACACAAAAACCACAACCGCAACAGCCTGTACAGCCACAACAAAAACAGTGGTCGTCAAATCCACAGGATTTTGCACAGAAACCGCCTGTAAATACACAAAAGCCACAACCGCAACAGCCTGTACAGCCACAACAAAAACAGTGGTCGTCAAATCCACAGGACTTTGCACAGAAACAGCCTGTAAATACACAAAAGCCACAACCTCAACAGCCTGTACAGCCACAACAAAAACAGTGGTCGTCAAATCCACAGGACTTTGCACAGAAACAGCCTGTAAATACACAAAAGCCACAACCGCAACAGCCTTTTAATAATTCAAGACAAGGACAGCCGAGAAAATCGGGTAAGCTGGAATTACAGCCGATTGTGCAGGAAAAAAGCGAAAGAACCGCAACAGGTGAGATTTTACAGCCTTTGCCGCCACAGCAGACGACGGACAACAGTAATTTCGATACCGAAAGATATGTAAAAAGTCTTAAAAAGCGTATTCAGGAGGATACCTCAATTTCGGAAAGTCAGACACAGCAGACATCGTTTGAAAATAACAATGTAGAAGTAAAGCCTATGACTTTTGACGGAAAACAACTCCATCAGACAACAAATGTAAATGTTGTTCAGGTGCCGCCAAAGCCAAAAAAGAAGTATATTTTACCGATAATTGTTGTAATTATTCTTGTGATTGCGTTGATTGTTATTGCGTATATTATGCTTTCGGGTGCAAACAAGCCATCGGACAGCGAAAATTCACAGTCATCTAAGTCATCACAGTCATCTCAGTCATCACAGACAACGAGTGCCGCAGTGTCAAAATTATCGGCAGATATTGACATTGCTGAAATTGACAATATTATAGAAAATACATACTTTTAAATGAAAAGGGTTACACCAAAAACGGTGCAACCCTTTTTGTTTGCCGGAAATTTATGCAATAACCGGTTGAATTTGTTGTTCTTTGAGTGCATATTCAAGTGCCTGAGGAATAAGCTCAAAGTGTGAAACAAGCGAATTCGGTTTTTTCTCAGCGTTATCCTGAGAAAAAGGAACAAAATATATATGCTTTGAGTTCATCAGCCGTCCGATATTCTGGGCAGATGCACCAAGTGCGTCGTTTGTTGCAATGGATATAAGCACAGGCTTTGACTGACGCAGATGTGACTTGACAGCCATAGTAACGGGTGTGTCGGTTATCGCATAACAAAGCTTTGCGGCGGTGTTGCCTGTACACGGTGCAATAAGCATAATGTCCGTCATTTTCTTTGGACCTATCGGTTCAGCGTCCTTTATTGTATGAATAATTTTCCTGCCGCACATTGTTTCGATTTTATTGATTATTTCGTCAGCCTTTCCGAATCTTGTATCGGTTGAATAGGCGTTGAAGGACATTATCGGCAGAATATTATATCCGAGTTCAAGCAGCTTTTCCATCTGAGCAAGTGCTTTTGAGAATGTACAGAACGAGCCGCACATCGCAAATCCAACATTTATTCCGTTCATAACGCTTCCTCCTCAATTATGTTATAAACAGCATTTTTAATGATTATTCCTGCGGCTTTCGGTGCTGATTTTCCCGGAATTGACAGTGCGTGAATTGCCTTTATTGACAGTCTTTTTGCGGCGTTGAAGTCAACTCCTCCCGGTGATGATGCAAGGTCGATAACCAATGCACCAGTTGCAATTCTTGCGAGAGTGTGTGCGTCAAACACAAGATAGGGAACAGTGTTGAAAATTATATCGTAATTTCCGGAAAGATTATATGTCGGCAGTGCCTGCATACCTTTTGCACGGATAAAGGCAAGGTCTTTTTGTTTTCTTGCACTTACGGATACTTTTGCACCAAGTCCTCTCAGCATATCCGACAGCACACGACCTATTCGTCCGTAGCCTGTCACAAGACAGCCTGAACCGTTTATCGTGCCGTCATATTCGTGCATAGCAAGTTCGATTGCACCCTCGCTTGTCGGAACGGCGTTTTCAACGGCAAATTCATCACGCTCACTGTAATCATAAAGCTGAGTATCTTTGAATAATTCATAACCCGATTTCAGTTTGTTTTTCATTCCGCAGAATATCGGCTTATTGTCAAAAAGCCGTACAAAATCCTCGTCAATACGGATTTTTTTATCAGAAAGGGGAGTATTTATATTTATTCCGTCTGTCGTCACGGGCAGCGGCAGAATGAGTGCCTCACAGCGTTGTGCAAGAGTTTCAGTATCAACATTATTAAGTCCCATAAGGCTGTCAGCCTTATCAAAGCCTGAGAGAAACACGCTGCACCCGTCGTCAGCGATAGATTTTGCACAGTAAAGCTGGCGTTTGTCACCCCCGATTATTCCGAAACTGTTTATAAAGCACATAACTTTTGCCTCCCGGAAATACATAATAAATCCGATGTAAATTAACAGTTATAATCATCTGTCAATACATATTACGCACAACAAACCAAAAAGGTGATATGAGAGTGGAGAGTGGAGAGTGAAGAGTGAAGAGTGGAGTTATTTGTGTGAATCGTTAGTTTATTGTGCTGACGGGAATTTATACTGACAGTCAGTCCGTAGGGTGACCCCTTTGTCAGCAAGCAATTTGACGGCGTAGGGGTTTACACAACAAAGTTGTCTTTATCAATAACTGAATTCAACAAAAACAACAGTGGTCACGACAATTCCACACTCCACTCTCCACTCTCCACACTAAAAAAAGGGTGTTACGAAAATAAATCCGTAACACCCGATTGTTCATAAAATAAATATATTTTATGCCTGTTCTTCTTTCATTTTTGCAAAGCATTCGCTGCAATATACAGGGCGATCTTCACGCGGTTTGAAAGGAACTCTTGCTTCCTTGCCACATGCAGCACAAACAGCTGTGTACATTTCACGCTCAGGCTTAGCTGCATTCTTTCTTGCAGCACGGCAAGCCTTACATCTCTGTGGCTCGTTTACAAATCCCTTTGATGCATAAAATTCCTGTTCACCAGCTGTGAAAACAAATTCAGCACCGCATTCCTTGCAGATGAGAGTCTTATCTTCGTACATTTGATTTACCTCGCTTTGGTATAATTATAGATTTTCGCCCTCGGACGGAATTGCACCGCCACCTTTGATTAGTTCAACGCTCTCCTGATATAAGCTACATGGGCATATAAAAAAACTGTATCAGCTTTTGATTCTTAATTTTCTTCTGACTCGCTGCATTGCATTATCACATACCTTTTTTGAAACATTCAGTGCTTCGGAAATTTGATTATATGATTTGCCTTCGAGATAAAGTGACAAAACCGAAAGCTCTGTTTTTGAGAGATTATTGTTTAAATAATCTACCAATCCCTGTAAGTCCTCACGAATGATGACTGCGTTTTCAGGTTCATTATCAGGCAGTGAGTACAGTTCCGTTTCGTCATCAAGAGAAACAGAAATGCTGTTAATTTTGTTTTTGTCTGCATTAGCAGTGCGGACAGCAGAAACAAGTCTGTTACGAATACATATACTTGCATAAGTGCGAAACGACGCTCCGCCATTTTCATCAAATGAACGGACAGCATTATGCAACCCCAGAAGTCCCTCTTGAATAAGGTCTTCCGACTCTATGCCCATATTGTATAAATCTGATGATTTGTTTCTTATTATAAAAATGTAGCGTACCGCCAACTGCTGAAAAGCAGTCTGGTCGCCGTTTTTGTACAGGTGTATAAGTTCAGTGTCGCTCAGATTCTGATATCCATCAATCTGTTGATTTTCAAACATTATGACACCTCACAGCAATATGTACCATTAAATAATACACTATAAATTTCATTATGTCAATGAATTTTTGATAAAAACTGCAAAAAACTTCTTCTTCGGTATAACTTATTAAAAGGCACAGGTATATTTGTTTATATTTGCCAAAGAATAAATTGACTTTGTCAAAGGTATTGCAGTTCATAAAAATTTAATATATAATTTAAAATGCAATAAATTTTGTTGCGTTAATAAGGACAGTTTTCTGTCGCCGCAACACTAAGTTATATTATGTTGTTATGTTAAGGTCGTTTCGGAAAAAGGGGATAAAAATGGTCGTTGCTGTAAGAAGTATGGGTATTCTTGGAATAGACGCTTTCGAGGTTGAAGTCGAAACCGATATTTCAGGTGGAATTGTAGCTTTTGAGATTG
>JBJFIB010000012.1:0-4206 GCA_051894195.1 Acutalibacteraceae bacterium | reverse complement strand
AAGGGCTACTCGCCCTTGACCTCGGCAGGTGTGAGCGACACCTGCACCCGCAATTCTCGGTTTAGAAAGTTAATATTACGGCTGGCGGAGTAAATCCGTCAGCCCTGATATTACTTAATAATTCATAGTTGACAATGTATAGCAATTATGCATTATGAATTATGCATTATGAATTGAATTTTGCATTATCAGACATTCGGAGGTGTTTTTTTAATGTCAGTAAATCTTCAAAAAGGTCAGAAAGTTGACCTCACAAAAGGCAACAGCTCACTGAAATGGATTCGTATAGGTCTTGGCTGGGACGAGGCAAAAAAACAAAGTCCACTTCTTCAAAAACACGAAGAATACGATTTTGACTGTGACGCAAGTGCTTTTCTTATTGATCAGAGCGGCGTAATCGCAAAAAAGGAAGACATCGTTTACTTTGGCAATCTCAGACATATAAGCGGCTGTGTTTCACATCAGGGTGATAATCTCACGGGCGGCGGCGACGGCGACGACGAACAGATTCTTGTAAACTTGCGTGATATGCCCGAAAAATATCAAAAGGTTGTTTTTGTTGTAAATATCTACAAGGCAAAGGAAAGAAATCAGCATTTCGGTATGATTGAAAATGCGTTTATCCGCCTTGTTGACGCTGAAACAAACAAAGAACTCTGTATCTACAATCTTTCGGAAAATTATGACGGAATGACCGCTATGGTATTCGGTGAGGTTTACCGCAGAAACGGTGAATGGAAGTTCAACGCAATCGGTCAGCCTACAAGGGATAACACTATAACTGAACTTGCACACAGATTTGGCTTTTAATTAAAAATTAAAATAAATTCAACACAGGAGGCATTTTAAAATGGCAGTCAGCTTAACAAAAGGACAAAGAGTAACAATCGACAATTCACTCAAACTCGGACTTATCGGACTTGGCTGGGATACAAATAAGTATGACGGCGGTTACGATTTCGACCTTGACGCATCAGTATTTCTTCTTGGTGCAAACGGCAAGGTTCGCCGTGACGAAGATTTTGTATTCTACAACAATCTTGTAGGTGCAGACGGTGCCGTTGTACATCAGGGCGACAACCTTACGGGCAGTGGTGACGGTGATGATGAGGTTATCGTTATCGACTTCACAAAGATTCCGCAGGATGTAGAGAGAATTGCCGTTGCTGTTACAATTTTTGAGGCAGACCAGAGAAGACAGAATTTCGGACAGGTTTCAAATGCTTATGTTCGTCTTGCAAGAATGAGAGATGAATTTGACCTTCAAGGCGAAACACTTCTTCAATTTGACCTCGAAGAAGAATTTTCAATCGAAACAAGCCTTGTAGTATGCGAAATTTACCGCAGAAACGGTGAGTGGAAGTTCAACGCTGTTGCATCAGGCTTTAAGGGAGGACTTGAAGCACTCTGCCGTAACTATGGCGTAAATGTTTAATTTTTACAAATAAGCAAAAAGAAATCGGGGATTTTAAGTTTTTCTTAAAATTCCCGATTTTGCGTTTTTATAAATTCCAAAAGACCGTCAACTGTCCACTGAAAACTGGAACTGTCATATCACATAATTATCGGCGTTTTCTGAGGTGCTGTTTTTGTGGTCAATGAGGTCCTGAATTGTAATCTTGTCAACAACATCATTGACAGCCTCATAGATTTTCTGCCATACATAAAGCGAAATGCAGTCATTACTGCGTGGACACTTGTTTTTTTCGTCTTCAAGACACGCAACCGGTGCCAGACTGCCCTCAACGCTGCGTAAAACCATACCGACAGTGTATTCGTCCGGAGATTTTAAGAGCTTGTATCCGCCCATTGCACCTCTTGTGCTTTTTACCATTCCGGCACGGTTAAGAGAGGAAATAATCTGTTCAAGGTATTTTTCGGATATATTCTGATGTTCGGATATAGTTTTTGTTGAAATATATTTTTCGCTGTCTGCTGAGGCAAGTTCAATCATAACACGCAGTGCATATCTGCCTTTTGTAGAAATTTTCATTTTAAAACGCCTTTCAGTAGTATTTAATATTATTATATAGTTGCTTATTTCTATTGTCAACTATTGTCAAAGTGTTTTTTGATGTAAAAAATTGCATAAATGTAAAATTATATATATTTTATAAACGAAATTTATGCTATAATTATAATCAAATAAAATCAGAAAGGAACGGCTGTATTATGTATGATGAACTCAAAAAAGTGATAGACGAAAGCAATAATATTGTGTTTTTCGGCGGTGCAGGGGTTTCAACCGAAAGCGGAATACCTGATTTCAGAAGTGTTGACGGACTTTATAATCAGAAATATAAATTTCCGCCTGAAACAATCCTCAGCCATACATTTTTTATGAACAGGACAGAGGATTTTTACGATTTTTACCGTGACAAGATGATATGTCTTTCCGCAAAACCGAACAAGGCACATATCGCACTTGCAAAGCTTGAACAGCAAGGCAAGCTGAAAGCCGTTGTAACTCAGAATATTGACGGACTTCATCAGCTTGCAGGAAGTAAAAATGTCTTTGAACTTCACGGCTCTGTTCACAGAAACTACTGTATGAAATGTCATAAATTCTATGATGTAAAGGCAATAAGTGAAAGCAAGGGTATTCCGAAATGCAGCTGCGGCGGAATTATCAAACCTGATGTCGTGCTTTATGAGGAAGGTCTTGATGATGAAACAGTAAGAAATGCAATAAGATACATTTCAGAGGCTGAGGTTCTCATTGTCGGCGGAACATCACTTAATGTATATCCGGCGGCTGGTTTTCTTGATTATTTCAGAGGTAAAACGATAATTCTCCTGAATAAATCAAAAACTTCATTCGACAGCCGTGCTGATATTGTCATACACGACCCGATAGGACAGGTTCTGTCATCAGTTGTTCTGTAACACCGTCTTGACTAATCGCAAAAAGCGAATTATAATTTATTTTGGAAAAAGCGGTCTTACCGCAGAAAATAAGGAGAAGTTAAACTATGAAAAACTACAATATCGTGTTGCTCAAAGGCGACGGAATAGGTCCTGAAATCGTAAACGAGGCTGTAAAGGTACTCGACAGAACCGCCGAAAAATTCGGTTTTATGGTAACTTATGACGAGGCACTGCTCGGCGGCTGTGCAATCGACGCAACGGGAGTTCCGCTGCCTGAGGAAACAATCAGAAAGTGTAAAGCGTCGGATTCTGTCCTTTTGGGTGCTGTCGGCGGTCCTAAGTGGGACAATCAGCCCGGCAACAATCGCCCTGAGGCTGGCTTGCTCGGAATAAGAGGTGCTTTGGGACTTTTTGCAAATCTTCGTCCGGCTGTAATATTTGAACCGCTGCGTAACGCTTCACCGCTTAAACCTGAAATTATCGGCGACGCTATGGACATAATGATTGTAAGAGAGCTTACAGGCGGAATTTACTTCGGCAAAAGAGGAAATTTTGAGGAGGACGGAGTTCCTGCCGCTTATGATACCGAAAAATACAATGTAAACGAAATTGAGAGAATTGCAAGAGTCGCTTTTGATATGGCTATGAAAAGAAACAAAAAGCTGACAAGCGTTGATAAGGCAAATGTCCTCGATTCTTCACGCCTGTGGAGAAAAACAATGATAAAAATTTCAGAAGAATATCCTGAGGTTGAACTCAATCATCTTTATGTTGACAACTGTGCTATGCAGCTTGTAAGAGATCCTAAACAGTTTGATGTTATCGTTACATCAAATATTTTCGGCGACATTCTTTCTGACGAGGCGTCAATGATAAGCGGTTCAATCGGAATGTTGGCTTCCGCAAGCCTTAACAGCACAAAGTGCGGTATGTATGAGCCAATTCACGGTTCAGCACCTGATATTGCCGGCAAGGGTATCGCAAATCCGCTTGCAACCATTCTTTCCGTTGCAATGATGCTGCGTTATTCACTTGATGAACCTGAGGCTGCCGATGCAATCGAAAAGGCTGTTTCAGAAGTTCTCAAAACAACAAGAACCCCCGACATTTACACCGAAGGCACAACAAAGGTTTCCTGTTCCGAAATGGGCGACGCTGTCTGCTCCCTGATATGAGAGTGGAGTGTGGAGAGTGGAGAGTGGAGTTGTTGCGACCGCCACTGTTTGCACTGAGTTTAGTTATTGAAAAGGCAACCTGTTTTTTGGTATAGAATTATTATTAAAAATTTAAAATTCGTATGTTTTTTGCATTGAAAAATTTGCGGAATTAAGTTATAAT
>JBJFIB010000011.1:0-4250 GCA_051894195.1 Acutalibacteraceae bacterium | reverse complement strand
CTGTACATAAGAAAGTATTTGTGCATTTTAGGAAATTTGCTCATTTATAGTTATTAAGTTATTATAATAATATGCCTTTTCACATAATATGTCAACAAAATTCTTGACAAAATTCAGGGCAAGTACACAAAAAAATCATTAAAGAATAAAAACGAAATCTGCAAAGCCTCGTCCTTTCCGAACCTTATACTATTCTATGTCAAAACCTCCGCTCAGGATAAATTTGCGGAGAATTGTGTCAACCTTTGCCGGAACACGGAACATTTTAACAGGCTGACCTTCAACCCTCTCGAAATATTCCTTAGCGACATTCTTGTCAACAGTTGCTTTCAGTTTATCAAACAAGCCAAACTCATTGATATTTCCGCTTGTAATGTTTTTATTCATAAATTCACGCAACTGCTGTTCATTTACACCAATCGCCATAGCGAAACGATGAACTCTGTCATTATGTGCGTCTGCCTGATACCTGTTAATGTAATCTATCAGTGTCTTGTCATCGGCTACAATAATGTTGCCCTGCTGGACATCAGTCAGAAAGATACGGGCATATTTTTGCTGTTCCTGTGACAAAGTTGCAAATGACTTGTGAAGTTCCTTTAATGCGGCTGTGGATTCAACACCGTCCTGAAGTTGTTTAAGATATTTACGAAAACGGGATTCCATATAATTATGGTCAATCGCACCGGTATTTATCTCTGTGAGGTGCGGATCAATCTCATAAGGCAAATCCCCTACCGTCTTTCCGTCGGAATCATCACCTGATGTAAATAATTCCTTATACCTCAATGCAAGAGTCAGAAATGTGGTTTCATCTACTACCACTGTGATTTTTTCGGTTTTGTCGTTTTCGTTGCTGACTTTATATTCTGACTTATCCCATGTAAAACCCTGAATAGTTGCCGATTCCAGACAAGTATTAAATTCTTTGAAAAGTTTTGCGAACTTGCCTCTTGCCGCCCTGTCGTCAGGGAGTTTTTCAAAGTCACTCAATCCGGCAGATTGGAACAGTGATACAATATCCTCATATATCACATTCATCTTTTTAAGGTTATCGCCTAACTTACTTACGAAAATACCATACGGGCGATCACCTGAATACAGTCTGAAAGCTTCATCTATGTTGCGGTGCATAGTATGCGGTTTACGATAATACCGTATAATACCAAAAGGTTTCTCTGACTGGTCAAACAGGCGGTTTGTGCGTGAGAATGCCTGAATAAGTCCCTCATAGCGAAGAACCTTATCAAGATATAATGTATTCACCCACTTTGAATCGAAACCTGTCAGCATCTGATCTACGACAATAAGAATATCAATTTGTTTTGAACGATCGTTAACAATTCCTGTATAAGGAGATTTATGAGCCAGACGCAAAGAAACATCTTTCTTGTATGCCGCAAAAGAAGGCAGTGTAAAGTTTACGCCATAAGCTGCATTATAATCTGTAAGTATTTCAACAAGTCCGTCTTCCTTGAAAATCGCACCCGGGTTATTATCAATATTCGGGTCAAATAAAGCGGCAACTTTCAATTCGGGAACATCAGTCTTAAACATACGATAATACTGAATTGCCTCAGGAATACTTTTGGTCGCAAGGATAGCGTGGAATTTTCCGTTATGACTTAATCGTATCCAGTTTTTGCGTATGTCTTTTATAACGGTTTTACGGTGTTCATCTCTGTCATATTGTGAAGCCGGCAAGTCGTCCTCTATACCACGCACATATTTACCGTCATTTCCGTAATATCCAGCCATTGGAACTTTGATCGAATCCATATAAGTGTAATAAATTTTTTCCTTTTTCGGGTCAGAGAATACTTCGGCAACCGTGCTTGCCTTTGCCTTATCCAGTGCGACAGCCTCACGGAGTTCATTGTCCATATAAGTCATCACCTTAGTAGGATCAAAACCAAGAACATTCTTATCACGAATACCGTCGGCAATAGAATAGCGGTGCAATTCATTTCCAAAGACATCTGATGTTGTATTCATTTTCTTTTTGTTTTCGTCATGAATCGGCGTTCCCGTAAAGCCGAAAAACATTGCATTCGGAAAAGTATTCTTAATGTTTATCAGCATATCTCCAAATGTGTCACGGTGGCACTCGTCTATGATAAACACAAGTCTTTTGCGGTTTATAATTTCAATATCCTTTGCTTTATAACCGCCCTCCTCCATAACACGACTCATTTTCTGTATAGATGTAACAATCAGAGTATTCGCCGGATCACTGCTTTTGAGTTTAGTAACAAGTACGCCTGTGTTCTCCGTAGCCTGAACTGAATCAGAATCACCGGCAAAACCACGATATTCCATAAGCGATTGTGTGCCGAGTTCAATGCGATCCATAAGAAACACGACTTTATCCGCATCGCCTGAGTTTGCAATTAACTGTGCGGATTTAAAACTGGTCATAGTCTTGCCTGAACCTGTTGTATGCCATATAAAACCGCCACGCTGTTCGGGTTCTGACCATTTACGCTTTGCGACAGCCTGAGAAATGGCATCTGCGGCATAGTACTGATAACTACGCATAACTTTCAGGGTTTCGTCGGTATTATCCGCAACAGTATAAAAACCGATCATCTGATGTGCCATAGGGATAGAAAGAAAGTTTGTTACAATCTTGTCCCAGTCGTTAATCGGTTCATTGTTGAAATCTGCCCAATGGAAATAGTAGTCCGTGTTAAACTTTCCGTCAGGTCCGGGGTTTGCGAAATATAATGTTTCTTCCGGTGTCATAGCCACAAAAATCTGCACCAGTGAGAACAAACCGCTGAACACGCCCTCATGAGCATATTTTTCTATCTGACAGCATGCCTGACTGACAGGAATACCGCTCTTTTTAAGTTCTGCGTGGATAACAGGCATACCGTTAATGAGAAGAACGAAATCACCACGGCGGTCATTCAGCAAAGCATTTTTTGCGGAAAATACAGGCTGTTCCGCTATCTGATAGCGGCTCTGACCGCCGGCAATTTCCTGAGGGTCATAAATTTTAAGGCTTACTTCATGACCAAAGTGTAATTTATCCGCCGTATTGTCACGCTTAATTATTACGGTTTTACCGTTAATAAAGCCATTTAATTTAACAGGTGTACGCAAAGTCTTAATCTGCTCCATAATCTGCTGCATTTCGCCATCAGTAAGCGGTGCATCATTCAGGCGATCCTGACTGTTGTTATTTTCAAAAAGAATATCCGCCCAGTTTCGTATAAGTTCTTTTTCAGTTTTATAACGCAAGATTTCAGGCTGACCTGTGGAATTGTTTACCCAACCGGCATTTACAAGCTTTTGAATTACTGCGTTTTCAAAATCCAATTCAGATTCAAATACCATATTCATTCCGCTCCTGTTATACAAACATTTTTTCAAGCATTGATTTCTTGATTTGTTTCAGCTTTTCATATTTACGCTGATGAAGTGTAATAAGGTTGTCGAGGTTCTGAAAATACTCTGCTATTCTTTCTTGTTCAGGAATTGAAGGAAAATAAACATTTATATTTTTGAGTTTCTCAAAGTATAGATTAGTTACACTTCCGCCTTCTACACGCATAGCAAATTCTTTTTGTAATGTTGCATTAAACATAGTAGCAGTGAAAAGAGGATTTTGCTCTGTGTTGTAAACTGAAATCATTTCACCTATTGCAACATTCGGAATAGAAAGCCAAGTACAGTGGTTATAATCCATTGGATCTTCACCAACTCGTGGTATTAAAACTTCTGTACCCTTACTAAATCTAAGATTATTTTTAGGTATATTTGTATAAGAATAAACCATATCAATTTTTGTACCAAATTTTGTATATAGTTCTCCGTATCTTATACATGGGGTAGTAGCTTCTTCGGTTACTGACCACTTTGGGCAGCTATGTCCATAGTAAAATTCACCTGCATCACCCAACTTCCGCTTTTCCCAAGGTTCAGTAAATCCGTCAAAACGAATTTCAGGGACATTACTGCCGTCATGTGGAAACATTTTTTCAAGCATTGATTTTTTAATTTGTTTCAGCTTTTCATACTTACGCTGATGAAGTGTAATAAGGTTGTCGAGTTTCTTAATATATGTTCCGATTGCTACCTGTTCTTCAAAACTTGTATATGGAATTATAATCGTTTTCATTCCGTCAATATCAATACTTCTACCATCTCTAATTCCATATACATGGGGTTTTAAATCTGTATCAATAAATTTTTTTGAACGAAAATACGAATAGTAAAATATTGAATCTGTATTTTCTCCATGA
>JBJFIB010000010.1:0-4270 GCA_051894195.1 Acutalibacteraceae bacterium | reverse complement strand
ATATTGAACATTCAACAAAATGCGTCACCAACAAAATCAAGCCTGTCAAAAGACTCAACAGGCTTGAAATAATAAAAATACTGAATAGAGAGAATGTCGAATGACAAATCATCAGAAAATTAAAGGTATGTCGGTTGAGAAAATGGCGAAGTTTATGTATGAGCATTGGAAATATGCCTGTAAACATTGCCAGTACAACCCTGATTCATTTTGCCTGAATAAGAATTGTGAAGATGGGTACAAGCTGTGGCTTGAACAGGAAACAACCGTAGAGGTTGAAGAATGACTAATCTTGAAAAGCTGAAAGAAATGATAGTTGCCCGTGCCACTCGTGAATGTGGCAATAAAGCGGTTAAGAAGATTATCGAAAGCACACTTAAAGACTAAAAAAAATCAAAGTCTATATCCTGCACAAGCCTAAAATACTGCTTGTGCAGAAATATAGACGAAAGACGAAAGGAGATAACAATAATGGACATTCGTGAAAATTTGGAAAAAAAATTGAAGAAACACTTACCGATATTATCTCGGACAGTGTTGAACTGAAAGACGCTTTGTATGCACTTGATTGTGTATATGATGATGTTTTTGATTCGGACTTTATGGCTGATGACGAAAGTAATTGCGATTCGTACCACTGCCTTGACGATGAGATTAACTCAGCCTATGAGCGTGTTCAGGGCTGTATTTTCAGGCATTATGCCTGCTACTGTGCTAAGTGCGGCACACCGCTTACAACATACTACGCCGAAAATCGTCTGTATGTTGTAAAATGCGAAAAATGCGAAACTCTTACATTGGTAAAAGCACCAAACCCGTACAAAGCAGAGGCAAAAGTCGGTATAATTAGTAAAAAAGAGGTGATGTCAGAATGACAAAACAGGAAGAAAAGGAGTTTATGGAGCAGTCACTTGAATTTATGCTGGCTGTCAGTAAACATCTTTCAAAAGAACGAGGCGTTGTTACATACTGCGAATGTCCGTTGTGTGGCGGAACAATTAAAATGTCCCGTGCTAAATGTAATGGACATTTTAGTGCAAAATGTGACAAATGCGGTATCTCGGCTATGGAATGATAAAAAGAAAGGATTTGATTTAAAATGACGATTAACGAGTTAATGATTGAACTCGACGAAAGAATTAGACAAAAGAAGGAAGACCTCGACTACAATCACGACAAAAGGTACAGCGATACTAATCTTAACAGAGGCGAACTTAATGCTTATCTTAGTATTAAGGAACTGTTGGAAGATGACGACACAAGAGATGGTGAATGTATTGAGGAAGATAATGACATAATCTGTTCTGTATGTGACACTCACTTCAATGTGTTTGACAACCGCACAGAAACATTCAGGTTCTGTCCTCACTGCGGTGCAAAAATGGAATAAACAAACTTGTTTAGCAAATAAAGTCTGACTTCTGCATAAGTGTGAAATATTGCTTGTGCAGAAATACAGACGAAAAGGAGAAAATATGACAGCAGAAGAAGAAAAAGCACTTGATATAGCCCTTATTGCACTTGAAAAACAAGTTCCAAAAAAGCCGATTCATCAACAAACTTGGCGTACAGGACTGTATCTTTGTTCTGTGTGTGGTTGTGGACTGAGATGCAACAAGGAATATCACGACAATTATTGCCAGTTCTGTGGACAGAGAGTAGATTGGAGCGAAAACAATGAGAAAAAATGAAGTAGAAAAGTATCTTGGCAGAAATGTCGAAATAGTTTTGTTTGACGGAGAGAAAGTCAAAGGGACACTCCATAAAACCGGAGAAGATTGTTTCAAATATGACTCAAATCTCTACATACCTAAAAACTATTTTTTTGTATGAATACAAGCGGTCATTCGTGCTTGTTCAGAGCGTCGCATATAACTTCTTGCAAGTAAAATTAAAAAATGGTGTGAACTCAACGCCATTATTACAGAGAGGATATGGAGTAAATGAGCGAAGGTTTGTTTAGAGGAAAATGCAAAGAAAACGGCGAATGGGTTGAAGGCAATTTGATACTCGAACCGTTTGGATATTTTATTCAAACTTTTAAAAAAAGCCAAAATGGATATGAAAGGAAAAAATATGCCATTATTCCTGAAACTGCCGGAGAATACATAGGTTTGATTGACATTAACGGCTACGGGATTTTCGAGGGTGACATCGTTAAACTCCTTGATTTCCAAGTTGGCAAGGTTGTACAAGAATGTGGAAGTTTTGGCATTGCTATTATGCCGTGTATAGATTGGGACTACCTTGACAGCGAAATTTGCAATATAACAGGTTGTAACAATGTTCCCGACTTTTGCCGTAATGATAATTTTATTTCTTTTTGGGAAATAATGTGGAATTACAATCAAGAAGAACACTGTTGTGAGGTTGTTGAGGTTATCGGCAACATACACGATGGCATAAAACAGGAAAACAATATAAAGGAAGGTAAGATTTAGTATGAGGCAACACAAAGCAGTAAGAACACCTTTCTATCGTGGCAAACGCAAAAAAAGCGGTGAATGGATTTACGGTTCTTGTCTTGTCGTCAACGGAAAAGGCTCTAAACCGTGCTATGCAATTTTCGAGTACGACAAAAACGGTAACGACAGCGAAATTGAGCCGCAAACACTTGGACAATTTACCGGTCTTTATGACAAAAGCAAACTTGAAATATTCGAGGGTGACATTATCCGGTATGTGTCTATTGATGGTGTCAATTACGGATTGGTGTGTTGGGACAACAATTCGGCAGGTTTTGCTATCAAATTGCCTGACGGTTGCTTTGATTACTTCGGCAAAAAAGTAGCGTTGAATTGCGATGTTGTCGGAAACATACACGACACTCCGAATTTTATCGGACTGTAACAAGAAACTAACAAAAAAGACAGCAGGAGAGAAGAAAATTGTACTTCTCCCCTGCTATTATTTTTTTAAGGAGATTGATTTTATGGAAAAAATAAAGAATATAATAGAACTTGATGTTGACGGCGTGCTGCTTGACATATATACACCCGTCGAACAATATCTGTCGCTGTGTGGCATTGACTTCCGATTCGAGCGTGATGCCTGTTCGTACTCTCTCGATGAACTTGGAGATTTTCGTAATACAGTCAAAAAGGCTCTTACAGATGCAGATATGCGTTGCAGGGCGTTGTTCTATGACGGTGCAACCGATTTTCTTTCGGCACTTTGTCAGTTTGCCGACGACAACGGTTTGACAGTCTTACTGCACACATCAGAATACAACGCAGCATCAGCAGCAGAAAAAAAGAAAAAACTTGACTACTTGCAGTCGAAAACTCACATTCCTTTTGATTACATAATTGAAAAAGGCGACAAGACAATGTTGCCGAACACTCTGATATGTATTGACGACTCGGTTGAGAATCTCAAAAGGTCAAATGCTCCCATCAAAATCCTCTATGCTCAGTTTCACAACAAAGAATATCCAGACGATATGATAAGAGTTGGAAGCTACGAGAATTTGTTAGCTGTATTGATTATTACACTTGCGATTTTAAAAGCCGCAGTCTGATTTAAGGGCATAGTACATAGGTTTGTACTATGCCCTTTTTATTTTGTTCAAATATAATAGGCAACAAAAAAAGGCATAGTACAAAAAATCAGACTATGCCTTTATGAATAACAACACTATAATTTATTAAACGGTGCGATTTCAAATACTCCAAAACACCAAAATAAAAAGTCAAAAATAATTAAAAGCAATAAAATCACATTAACAATTACAACTGCAAATGAAAATTTTGGCTTATTATCGCTATCATCAGAATTTCTATTGATAATAAAAGATATAAAAGTAAATAATAAATATAACCCATTAAACAATATCAGCCCACATATTGATAAAACCAAAACTAAACGAAACACAGAACCATTTTGCATACTTGCAACAGCTTTGGTGATGTATTCAGTATCAACAAAGAATACTAAAATCACGGCTGAAAAAACGGAAAGTATGGATATAAACTCCGTTTGCATCAACTTTGCTTTTCGAGTAGCTTTATCTAACTTTTTCGTCGTTTTTTTCAGTTCTTCTTTTAAGCCGGATATTTGCACATTCAAATCCTTAAATTGATTTTCGTTTTTTGTTGTCACTTCTAATCTTTGAGCTTCAAGATGTAAATGGTCTATCATTTTTACCATTGGACGATATTGTGTTTTATACGAACCATCAGGATTCATAAACTTACTATCAATGTAATTTCTTAATAACTATAATTGAGCAAATATCAAAATTTGCCGATAAAATAAAAATGTCAATATA
>JBJFIB010000009.1:16120-21520 GCA_051894195.1 Acutalibacteraceae bacterium | reverse complement strand
ATTGCGGGTGCAGGTGTCGCTCACACCTGCCGAGGTCAAGGGCGAGTAGCCCTTGCAGGGTTTGGGACAGCGTCCCAACATTCAGTACTTCAAAATAATTTTTTATTTATCGTTCTTTTTCTCGATTGAGTTGACTATTGCCTTTCTTATCATATCGACAGGGATAATCGAAACTGCCATAACAAGTACAACAATCCACTCCTGCCATGTCAGACCGTAGCAGTCAAATATCTGCTGTCCGAGATATGTGAGTGCAACCTGTATAACAACAATCAAGCCCATAATCTTGAAATAGCCTTTGTTTTCATTGATGTGTTCAAATACATTGATTTTGTCGGTTCTTACATTCAGCGAATTGAATACGGCAACAAATATGAAGAAACAGAAATAACCTGTCAGCAGATAGTGATTTGTGCTGATTGCCGTTCCGTCTGCGTTAAGACCTCTGAAGAAGTTCCATATCGGGTTGCCGAGCCAGAGCTGTGAAACAAGCATAAAGAAACTGAGGATAAATGTCCATACCGTACATACTGCAAGCTGGGATTTCATCTTCTTGCTGATAATGCTTTCGTCACGGCGTTTCGGTTTTTCGTGCATATAGCGTTTGAGTGCCGGTTCTCCGCCGAGTGCAAGTGCTGCGAGTGTATCCATTACAAGATTTACCCAGAGAATCTGTGTGATTGAAAGCGGATTTGAAAGTTCGAGCAGCGGCATTACAAACGAAATAAGAACCGCTGAAATATTGATTGAAAGCTGGAATACAATGAACTTTCTTATGTTGTTGAAAATTGTTCGTCCGTAAAGAATAGCCTTGTCGATAGAATTGAAGTTATCGTCAAGAATAACAATGTCGCTGGCTTCCTTTGCAACCTCTGTACCGCCGCCCATAGCAAAACCAACATCGGCTTTTTTGAGTGCAGGAGAGTCGTTTACGCCGTCACCCGTCATACCTACAACAAGGTTGAGTTCCTGTGCAAGTCTTACAAGACGGCTCTTGTCTGTCGGCAACGCTCTTGCAACAACACGGATATTCGGAATAACTTTCTTGATTTCGTCGTCGCTCATCTTTGCAAGTTCATCAGATGTAAACACAAGGTCTGTGTCCTCTGTGAGAAGTCCTGCGTCCTTTGCGATTGCAACAGCGGTTTCTTTTCTGTCGCCTGTAATCATTACAACCTGAACGCCTGCACCACGAACTTCCTTGATAGCCGTGATTGATTCAGGACGAACCTCGTCACGAATACCGATAACGCCGATAAGAGTCCATTCGCCCTCAGGAAGTTTGTCGTCTTGGAGCATTTCATCAGCGGTTGCAACGGCAAGAACACGGATTGCCTTGTTTGCAAGCTCGTCAATTTTCTGATTGAGAACTTTTCCGTCAAATTTTGCCTTATTGCCGTTCTGGTCATAATAATATTTACATTTTTGAAGAATTTTTTCAGGTGCACCCTTTATGAGAGTCATATTATGACTGCCCTTTACGCTTGTTGCACTGTATTTGTTTGTGCTGTTGAAAGGAACAGACGCAACAGGTGTTACATCAAATTTATCCTCAGCGTCAGCAACATACGCAAGAACAGCTCTTTCTGTCGGGTTGCCGCCGACAACTTTCATCTTGTCGCCTGTGCCTGTAACGATTGCATTTGTGTTGTGTTTGAGTGCAAGAGAAAGCATATCCTTTGCCTTGCCCTTGATGTCTGCGTGAGTTTTAGACTCAGTGCCTTCACCGTCAAGGAAAATTACTGCTTCAAGCTTACCCTTTGTGATAGTACCTGTTTTATCACTGAAAAGAATATTAAGACTGCCGGCTGTTTCAAGACCGTTTATCTTACGGACAAGCACATTGTCTTTGAGCATTTTCTTCATATTGATTGAGGAAACTATCGCAACCATAAGCGGAAGTCCCTCAGGAACAGCCATAACGATAATTACTACCGCAAACATTACGGCTTGTACAAGGTCTTTGAATATATTCAGTACAATGTCAGGCTGTGCAAAATATGCAGCCGGACCTGCTCCGCCGTTTATCAGCATTGCCTGAATGAGATATGCAACAGCTATTGCGATACCGCCGATATAACCGAATTTACTGATACCCTTTGCGAGTTTTGCAAGCTTTACCTGTAACGGTGACTCTCTGTCATCGTTGATTTGAAGTTCGCTTGCAATCTGTCCGTAAACAGACTTGTCGCCGACGGTTGTAACTTCCATTACAGCGTTGCCCGAACATACAACGGCACCTCTGAACACCTTGTATTCATTGAGGAAATCCATTGATTCTTCCGTATCAACATAATTTTCGGGAACGGCAACTTTTTTTGCCTCTTTGCTTTCTCCGTTAAGCACCGACTGGTCAACGGAAACCGTTCCGTCAACGATAATACCGTCAGCCGGAATTTTGTCGCCGCTTTGCAGAAGAATACAGTCGCCTACAACGATATCGTTGATTGAAACCTCTGTAATTTCACCGTTACGGTAAATCTTACATTTAATAAGAGAGGCTTCCTCCTGTAACTTCTGGAAAGCGTTTTCGTTGTTGTATTCGGAATAAGTGGAAACGAATGTTGCGATGATTACTGCCGCCGCAATACCTACTGTTTCATACCATTCGGTATCGCCTATGCCGGCAAAATAGTGCAGGCACATAAAGATGACATTCAGCAAAAGTGCAACGCAGAGAATCTTAATCATAGGATCTCCGAAATTGCCGAGGAGTTTCTGCCAGAATGACTCCCTCTTTTGCTCGGTCAGACGGTTGTCGCCGTGCTTTTCTTTTGAGAGCCTTACCTGCTCATCAGTCAGACCAAAGGTTTTCATAGTTTTTTCTTCACTCCAAAAATCAATTACACGCCGTATTTTTATACATCGGAAGATATTAACACATCATTATAATTCTGTACAATAATATACCAATATATAACAATGGCGATAGCAATATTTTATAACTTTATTCTATCTTTGTCAATATAATACGGATAATACCAAGTGAAATTTTGTCGAATATTTACACCGCAAAATATCTTTTTGTTTTTATTGCGTTTTTGTGTCCTTATCCCCTGTGCCATAAAAATAATTGTACATCTCATTTATTTCATATACATTATAATATATTCACATAAGCAATACAAGAGTCACAACAAAAAACAGGGAAACCGCACAAAAACGGTTCCCCTGCCAGTCCTCTTTTTTCGCTTTTAAGTTTCAGTCAAAAATTACTTGTTTGCCTCTGATTCGTTTACAAGCTTTTTAGCGAGATTCATAACTTCTTTTCTCTGCTTTGGTGTGAGGTTACGAACAACGAAAAGGAGTTCTACTTCGTACTTTGTTGTTGCGTGTGTACGATATTTGAGTCCCTCGTCCTCGTCAGCAGCACCTGAGTGAATGTCGGCAACGGCAGCTTCAAGCTCGTCCTCAACGCCTTCAAGAAGCTGTGTGTAGTTGATGTTGAACACCTTAGCAATCTTGATAAGTGTGTTGATGTCAGGTTTTGTCTTGCCTGTTTCATAGTAGGTGTAGGTTGAGCGTTCGATTTTCAGACGGTCAGCAACCTGCTGCTGAGTGAGTCCGCACTCGTGTCTGTAATACTTAAGCCAATAAGAAATCATACTGTACATAATTTTGTGCCTCCGTTTTTTTATAAATAATCTTGTACCTATATTATATAACATATTTTTTATTTAGTCACGCACTTTCAAAAAGTTTCACAAAAAATTCATAATCTTATGAATAAAATCATTATTTTGACTATTTTTATGTCGTTTTTTGTTGATAATTTATAAAATAAAACAACAAAAAATTCAATTTAAGTTTCTAAAATAATATTTTTTATAATATATCACAAAAATAATTTTTATATTTCTCTTAAAAATTTAAAAAACAGTGATTTTTTTACCATTATATTCCGTTGCTTACCAAATATTTTGGGATTATTTTGAAAAACAGTGAATATTTAACTCTTTTGTCTGATTATGAATTATCCTGCATATACAAATCACCTTAAAAATATTCTTTTTTTGTCACAATATCAAAAAATTTGTCATTAGCTGCAATAATCCTCAATAAGTCTTTGCAGTTCCTTTTTTGTACTGACTTCTATCCCGTTTTTTAACATTTCCTTATCTGTCTGAGGAAGACTGCTGATATAAACATCACTGACAAAAAGCGGTTCAGTCGATGATTTTCTGAACACTGCAATTTTTCCGTCATATCCGGATATGATATAACTGTCGATGTCATTTTCTGAAATCTCGCTTTCATTCTGTACAACAGACTGTGTGTCAGCGTCTATGTTATCCTTTGCCATTGTTTTCGGCAGTGACGGAAGAATTACAGATGTTATAATTATACACATAAACAAAAAACAACCCGTAACCGTAACTAATTTTTTCATTTAAACATCACCTCTGACTGTATTTTTTGGAAAAAATTACGCAATTATTCATAATAAATAATAATTTTTTTCAACAAAATATAGATATTGAACACCAAAATTTCAATTTTTTAAAATTTTATTCCATTTTTTTAATTTTATGGTATAATAACATAGATAATCTATAAAAACTTAATATATGAACTTTTTCTCAATGTCATTATGTACCGTCCTGTCGTTCGGGAATTTCAGCATTGATTCATAAACTTACAGCGGAGCTTTCTCCGTTTTATTCAGGGGGTTGTTAAAATAATGAGAAAAACCGATATAAGCAAATACACTGACGAAAACGGTGCATCAGGCTCTGTATCTGCTTCATCAATCGCAAAAAGAACCTTTTCCGTAATAGGAAAGATTCTTTTGACGGGACTTCTGGTTATGCTTATAACAGGTATTGTTATCGGTGTTTCAATGATATTCTATATTATCGACATATCAAACGAACCGCTTAACATTGACCTGCACAAAACAAAGTTGAATCTTACAAGTTTTATATATGTTCAGAACGATAACGACGAATGGGAAGAATATCAGCAGCTTTATTCCTCCGAAAACAGAGTGTGGGTCGATTATCAGGATATTCCGAAGATAATGATTGACGCTCAGGTAGCTATCGAGGACAAGCGTTTCTGGGACCACAGCGGCGTTGACTGGTACAGAACAACGGGTGCTGTGCTGAGTCTTGTCAGCGGCAGGGCGGAATACGGCGGTTCAACAATAACTCAGCAGCTTATCAAGAATATCACCGACGACAATGAGGTAAGTATCACAAGAAAGCTCCGTGAAATTTTCAGAGCCTTAAAGCTCGAAAAGGAATACACCAAAGACGAAATTATTGAGGCTTACCTTAATGTAGTAAACTTCGGCAGCGGTTGTCGTGGCGTTCAGTCGGCGGCAAATCTTTATTTCAACAAGGATATTCAGGACTGTTCTATCGCCGAATGTGCGGCTATTGCAGGAATAACACAGAA
>JBJFIB010000009.1:0-16020 GCA_051894195.1 Acutalibacteraceae bacterium | reverse complement strand
GAATGGGAAACTCCTGCCGACACCTCCTTACAGGTAGGCTATATGATGATGGATTTTGACGGTCGTGTTCTTGCAACGGTCGGAGGCCGTCAGCAAAAGGACGGACGACTTTTGTGGGATAATGCAACCCAGTCAGTTTTACAGCCCGGTTCAACAATCAAGCCGGTATCTTCTTATGTGCTTGCACTTGAAGACAAAAAAATAAACTATTCATCAATAATTTCAGATACGCCTACATCAGACTGGGGCTATGTTGACGGAAATCTTGTTTCAGGTCCTAACAACTGGTATCAGCAGTATTACGGCAACATTACGGTAACAAGGGCGTTGAACATCTCGTCAAACGCAGCAACTGTTAATGTTCTTAAAATGGTAGGACTTGACAGAAGTTACAACTTCCTTACAGAAAAGCTTAATTTCAAAAATCTTGATCCCGAACAGGACAGAAAAAATCTTGCCGGTCTTTCAATCGGCGGTTTCTATGGCGGTGCTACCGTACAGGAAATGACAGCTTCATATCAGATGTTCTGTAACGGCGGCTACTACTACGAACCTTACACCTATTACTATGTCACCGACAGTGACGGAAACATAATCCTTGACAACAGGGACAGAGGTAAACCCGACCAGATTATTTCAGGCGAAACATCAACAATTATGAACAGACTTCTCTATGATGTTGTAAATTCCGGCGGTGAGGCTCTCGGCTACCGTGCAAAAATCAGCGGCTGGGATATTATCGGCAAAACCGGTACAACGGATAATTCGTGCGACAACTGGTTTGTAGGTGCTTCACCCTATGCCGTTGCGGGAATATGGACAGGTCACAAAACAAGCTCCCCTATCGCAATAGACGAACAGGGCAAATGCGGTTATCTGTGGCGTGACATTATGGAGGAATGGCTCAAAGACAAGGAGAGCAAATCTTTTACTCTTTCGGATAATGTTGAACAGCATAATTTTTACAGAACCTCAGGACTTTTAACAAATAATACTTCGGGAGATAATATCGGCACAGGCTATTACACAAGTGACAATATGCCGGCGACATATTCAAAGCCTGTTTCTCATTCATCAAACAGCAGAGATGATGAAAACAGTGATAACAGCAACAATGAAAACAGTAATACCGACGAAAACAGCGACAACAGCGGTGACGAGTCAGTTGTATCTGATGATACAAGCACTGATACCACTGACACGGAAAGCACGGACACACCGTCCAGACAGGAAAATCCGTCATCAGAAGTTCAAGGACCGTCAGATGAAGTCGGGCCGGGTTCTGTAACATCGGAAAGCGGCGAAAATACTCAGCAGAGTACAGTGGAAAATCACAATGCCGCATAAAATCAGCAAGATAAAAATTACAAATATTAAGGAGTTTTAGTTTATGGTACAGGTAGCAGTAATGGGATACGGAGTTGTAGGCTCGGGTGTTGTTGAGGTTCTTACCGAACACCACGACAGCATTGCAAAGCGTGCAAAAGAGGAAATAAATATCAAGTACATTCTTGATATAAGAGATTTCCCCGGAAGTCCTTTCAGCGACAAATTCACAAAGGATTTTAACGACATTCTTAACGACGACGAAGTTAAGGTTGTTGCCGAAGTTATGGGCGGAACAAATCCTGCCTATGAATTTACAAAAAAGTGCCTTTTGAGCGGCAAAAGCGTTGTTACATCAAACAAAGAGCTTGTTGCAACAAAAGGTGCAGAGCTTCTCGAAATTGCAAGACAGAACAATGTAAACTATCTGTTTGAGGCAAGCGTTGGCGGCGGTATTCCTATTATCAGACCTATCAGCCAGTGCCTTGCAGCAAATGAAGTAATTGAAATTGCCGGTATTCTCAATGGTACAACAAACTTTATTCTTACAAAAATGATTCGTGACCATATGTCCTTTGAGGACGCACTCAAAATGGCACAGCAGCTTGGCTATGCAGAACGCAATCCTGCCGCTGATGTTGAGGGTGCCGACGCCTGCCGCAAGATTTGTATCCTCGCTTCCCTTGCTTACGGCAAGCATGTTTATCCTGAGAGCGTACATACTCAGGGTATAACGGACATCACTCTTGAAGATGTTGCCTATGCGTCATCATGGGGTGGCGTAATCAAGCTCATAGGTCAGGTTAAGCGTCTTGACAACGGCAAACTCGACATTACGGTTGAACCTATGTTTATTGAAAAATCAAGCCAGCTTGCAAATGTTGATGATGTATTCAACGGTATTCTTGTTCGTGGCGACGCAACAGGCGATGTTGTATTCTACGGCAAGGGTGCAGGTAAGCTGCCTACCGCAAGTGCCGTTGTAGCCGATATAATCGACTGCGTAAAGCACCTTAAAGCAAGAAAGTATCTCTACTGGGCTGACGGCACAAACGATTATGTAACTCCTTATGAGGACACATCTTATGCTGTATATGTAAGAGCCGAGTCAGAAAATAAAGCTGACGCTTTCAACAAAGCTATGGAACTTTTCCCGAATGCCCGTGCAATAGTAAGAGCAAATGCTCCTGAAAACGAGATTGCATTCGTAACCGATATTATGACTGTTTCACAGCAGGAAAAATCACTCAAAGCACTTGCCGACTGCGGTGCCGTAATCAAGTCAAAAATCCGTATTTCGGATTTATAATAAAAAAGAAATTTTTTTGGGGGAGAAAAAATGAGTCTTATCGTTCAAAAATTTGGCGGAAGCTCTGTCGCAGACGCCGAAAGAGTTTTCAATGTCGCAAGAATCGTCACAGACACATACAAAAAAGGCAACAAAGTTGTCGTTGTTGTATCTGCACAGGGTGACACAACAGATGACCTTATCGAAAAGGCAAATGAAATCAATCCTGACGCTTCAAAAAGAGAAAGGGATATGCTTCTTGCCGCAGGTGAGCAGATTTCAATAGCTCTGCTTGCTATGGCTATCGAAAAACTTGGTTTTCCGGTTGTTTCTCTTCTGGGCTGGCAGGCTGGTTTTCAGACATCATCAGCCTATACATCTGCAAGAATCAAACGCATTAAAACCGACAGAATCGAAAAAGAACTTGACAAGAACAATATCGTTGTTGTTGCAGGATTTCAGGGACTTAACCGCTATGAAGATGTAACAACACTCGGTCGTGGCGGTTCTGACACAAGTGCCGTTGCTATTGCGGCTGCTATGCACGCAGACCTCTGTCAGATTTATACTGATGTTGAGGGCGTTTATACGGCAGACCCACGAAAAGTTAAAAATGCACAAAAGCTCAAAGCTATTTCTTATGATGAAATGCTTGAACTTGCAACTCTCGGTGCACAGGTTCTTAACAACAGAAGTGTTGAAATGGCAAAAAAATATAATATCGAACTTGAGGTGCTTTCAAGTCTTACAAACGCACCCGGTACTATCGTCAAGGAGGCAGCAAAAATGGAAAAAATGTTAATCAGCGGTGTAGCAAAGGATACTAATGTAGCGAGAATTTCAGTTGTAGGTGTACCTGATGTTCCGGGTCTTGCATTCAAGATGTTCTCTAAGCTCTCATCAAAGGGCATAAATGTTGATATTATTCTTCAATCAATCGGTCGTGACGGCACAAAGGATATAGCTTTCACAGTTGCAAAGGAAAACGGCAAAGAGGCTGCTGAGGTTCTCAATGACTTCATCAATGTTGTTGGCGGTAAGTCTGTTTCAGTTGACGAAAATGTTGCTAAAATCTCTATCGTCGGTGCAGGTATGGAAAGTCATGCAGGCGTTGCTACAAAGATGTTTGAGGCACTCTATGACGCACAGATTAACATTCAGATGATTTCAACAAGCGAAATCAAGGTTTCTGTCCTCATTGACGCTAAGGACGCTGACTCTGCCGTTAGTGCAATCCACTCAAAATTCTTTGACGAACACTGATTCAGTGTGGAGTGTGGAGAGTGGAGTGTGGAGTTTTGATGTCCGACACTTCATCTGAAAATTCAACTTAAAAATAAATTTAATTCCTGTCGCTGTATTTTTATGGCGGCAGGAATTTTATTTTACACAGTTTTTACATTTCTCTTGAAAAATTTAAAGTTTTATTTTATCCTATATTTATAGCAACTTAATAAATATTTAATTTTTGCTTGTTAAAATAAAAACAAAGAAAAGGAGGTAACAACAATGCCGATACAGACATTTATGCGGTACGAAAACAAGTATGTCATAACCGACAAGCAAAAAGACAACCTCCTCCCCGTTCTGCTTGAATATATGGATTTTGACAAATACTGCGTCGGTGACAAGGATTATTCAATTTACAGTTTGTATTTAGACACAAAAAACAATGATGTCGTCAGGCGTTCCGTGCAAAAGCCCTATTACAAGGAAAAACTCCGCCTGAGAAGTTACAAGCTGAATCCTGATGACAACGATATGGTTTTTCTTGAAATAAAAAAGAAAATCGGCGGTATCGTGAACAAACGACGGGTTGTTCTTACATATAAACAGGCTGTTGATTTTATCCGATACAAAAAAATTCCCCGACTTGACGGTATTCAAAAACAGATTATGAGCGAAATTTGCTATTATGTTAAGCTGCACCCGATTGAAAAATCCGTGCTGATACATTATGACAGAATGGCACTTTTCGGCAAGAACGACAGTTCTCTGAGAATTACATTTGACCGCAATCTTACATCAGAGGAAAATACCGACATTCTCAGAACCGACAGCTATGGAAAATTTATCGTCAGCCCCGAAACACGAATTATGGAAATTAAAATAAACGGTGCTATGCCACTGTGGCTGTCAGAACTGCTTACGAAAAATAAAATTTACAGCGGCAGTTTTTCAAAATTCGGACGAAACTTTCAGAATGAAACAAAACGCACCGTTCTCTCCGCAAAAAATACTGACGAAAAAAAGCCGGCTTATACGGCAATAAAATAATAAATTTACAAGGATTGGACTGATATTATGGAATTTTTAACACAAACGATTTTCACCGGAACATTTGAAATAGGCAAACTTATTATTGCTTTTTTTATTGCGTTGGTTCTCGGTCTTGCAATAGCCACTACCTATATGCTGACTCACGACAGGGAATTTTATTCAAAAAGCCACACAATAACCCTTGTAATGCTTCCCCCTATTATTACAATGATTGTCGCATTGGTTGTTCCTATCGTTGGAAACAACCTTGCAAGTGCATTTTCAATTGCCGGTGTATTCACTATCATCAGATTCAGAAGTATGCCGGCTGACCCGAAAGATGTCGCCTATGTTGCGTTTGCCCTTGCGGCAGGTCTTTCGTGCGGACTCGGATATATCTATATCGGAATTATATTTACGGTTCTTATGGTAATTGCCCTCTTTGTGCTTAAACTTTTTCACTTTGCTACGCCGATTAAAAAGCCTATGCTGCTCAAAATTACCGTTCCCGAAGACCTCAACTTTGAAGGTGCTTTCGACGACATTCTCGAAAAATACACCGACGAATATTCTCTGCAAAAAGTCAGAACCTGTGATTTCGGCTCGTTGTTTGAAATTTCATATAAAATTAAAATCAGCGACAAGGTCAGCAAAAAGAAATTCCTTGACGAACTCAGAACAATAAACGGCAACCTTAATATTGTTCTCACCCAAAAAGAATTTGAACTCGCTTGATTTAATAAAAAACGCCCGTGACGGTAAATTGTCACGGGCATTTTTATTATGGTTATGGTTCAGATAATTTAATCTAAGCGTGTAAATTGTAGGCTTACACAACTCCACTCTCCACTCTCCACACTCCACACTGATAATCAGTTGTTGTTTCTTGCGAAAAGACGGAGAATGTAGAGGAAAAGGTTGATGAAGTCAAGATAAAGGTCAAGGGCAGCTATGATTGCTGTCTTTTGAAGTGATACTTCATCGCCGCTGAAAGATGCATAATATCTCTTTATTTTCTGTGTGTCATAAGCTGTAAAGCCGACAAAAATTACAATGCCGATAATGCTGATAAGCAAATCACTCATCGGCATACGGAATATCATTGCGATAACCGAGTATATAAGAAGTCCGATAAGTCCAATAAAAAGAACAGGTCCGAGCTTTGTGAGGTCTTTCTTTGTTACCATTCCATAAAGCGTCATACCGCCGAAAATCAATGCTGTTGCGGCAAATGCATAGAATGCTGATTCTGCACCATAAACGATAAGTGCCGGAGTAATTGTAAAGCCGTTTACTACGGAATAAAGCAGAAAAATTACCTTGCAAGCTGTCGGAGAAAGTTTGCTTACAAAAAATCCGAGAATAAATACTGCAACAACCTCAACAAGTGCGGCAATATAATACAGTGCGATATTCTCTGCAAGGAAGAAAATAACCTTATCTGCGTTCATAAGCATTACAAATCCTATGATGAATGTAATGCCAAGTCCGAGGAACATCCACGAAAATACCCGCTTGCTGTACTCTGCAAGACCGTTTGTCTGTTCATACTGCTGATATGGATTTTGCTGATAACCGTTGCTGTTATAGTTGTAATTCATAAACATGCCTTCTTTCTTAAAATTTTTATAGCTTGGCTATTATAGAATAATATATACCACCTTAGCACAAAAGTCAACCGTCAGATATGTATTTATGTCGAAAAATCCTGTGATTTAATTTTTAAATTAACTGTATCACGGTTGACAAAAAGTGTAAGAAGTGGGATAATATAAATCTGTATAAAGATAAAATTTTATGTATAAATTCAGGTTTTTGGAGGATTATTATGGCAAAGGAACTCGCAAAGGCTTATGATCCGAGTGAGGTTGAGGACAGAATTTATAAATTCTGGGAGGACAACGGCTATTTTCATGCCGAAGTTGACAAAGACAAAAAACCTTACACAATCGTAATGCCACCGCCGAACATTACAGGTCAGCTGCATATGGGACATGCACTTGACGAAACTTTACAGGATATTATCATCAGATTCAAGCGTATGCAGGGTTATTCTGCATTATGGCTTCCCGGTACAGACCACGCTTCAATCGCTACTGAGGCTAAAATCGTTGAGGCTATGAGAAAAGAAGGTCTTTCAAAAGAGGACCTCGGTCGTGAAAAATTTCTTGAACGGGCTTGGGACTGGAAAGAACAATACGGAAACACAATCACAGGTCAGCTTAAAAAACTTGGCTGTTCGTGCGACTGGGACCGTCAGCGTTTTACACTTGACGAGGGCTGTTCAAAGGCTGTCAAAGATGTTTTTGTACGCCTTTATGACAAGGGACTTATCTATCGTGGCGAAAGAATAATCAACTGGTGTCCAAAATGCTGTACTTCAATTTCTGACGCTGAGGTTGTATTCACCGAACAGGACGGATTTTTCTGGCATTTACGCTATCCGCTTGCTGACGGCAGCGGCTATGTACAGCTTGCAACAACAAGACCTGAAACTCTGCTTGGTGATACCGCTATTGCCGTTCACCCTGATGATGAAAGATACAAGGACATTATCGGCAAGAATGTTATTCTTCCGCTTGTAAACCGTGAAATTCCTGTTGTTGCCGACAACTATGTTGAAATGGATTTCGGTACAGGTGTTGTTAAAATTACTCCTGCACACGACCCGAACGACTTTGAAGTTGGTTTAAGACATAATCTCCCCGTTATCAATGTAATGGACGAAAAAGGAGTTATGAATGAAAACGGCGGGAAATATCAGGGTATGGACAGATATGACGCAAGAAAAGCTATCGTAAAGGACCTTGAAGAAGGCGGCTATCTTGTAAAGACAGAACCGCTTAAACACAATGTAGGCTCTTGCTACCGCTGTAAGACAATAGTTGAACCCCGTGTTTCAAAACAGTGGTTCGTAAAGATGAAACCGCTTGCTGAGCCGGCTATTGAATGTGTTAAGAGCGGAAAGACAAAGTTCATTCCTGAGCGTTTTGACAAGATTTTCTATCACTGGATGGAAAACATCAAGGATTGGTGTATTTCCCGTCAGCTTTGGTGGGGACACCGTATTCCTGCATGGTACTGCGACGACTGCGGCGAAACAATCGTTTCAAAGGAAACTCCGACAGTATGTCCGAAATGCGGAAAAACACATCTCACTCAGGACCCCGACACTCTTGACACATGGTTCAGTTCGGCACTCTGGCCGTTCTCAACTCTCGGCTGGCCTGAAAAAACTCCCGAATTTGATTACTTCTACCCGACTAACACTCTTGTAACGGGTTATGACATTATTTTCTTCTGGGTTTCAAGAATGATATTCTCAGCCGTTGAACAGACAGGTTCACAGCCGTTTGATACTGTATTCATTCATGGTATTGTTCGTGACGCAAACGGCGTAAAAATGTCAAAATCACTCGGTAATGGTATTGACCCGCTTGTTGTAATAAAAGAAAAAGGTGCTGACGCACTCAGATTTTTCCTTGTTACAGGAAACAGCCCCGGAAATGATATGCGTTATATCCCCGAAAAAGTCGAGGCAAGCCGTAACTTTGCAAACAAGCTGTGGAATGCCGCAAGATTTATTCATATGAATATTGACGACTATGATGTAAAGAACGAACTGCCGACAGAACTCACAACTGAGGATAAGTGGATTATTTCAACTCTCAACACCGTTGCAAAGGAAGTTACCGAAAATCTCGAAAAGTTTGAACTCGGTATTGCCGTACAAAAGCTGTATGACTTTATCTGGGACTGCCTGTGCGACTGGTACATTGAACTTTCAAAGACAAGACTTCAATCAGACGACAATTCTGCACAAAATGCCCGTCAGGTACTCGTATGGGTTATGACACAAACGCTTTTGCTTTTGCACCCGTTTATGCCGTTCATCACAGAAGAAATATGGCAGTCACTCCCCCACAGCGGCGAAACAATTATGCTGCAAAAATATCCTGAATATGACGAGGCACACAATTTCCCTGACGCTGCAAAAGAAATGACAATGGTTATGGACGCAATTAAGGCTATCCGCAACCGCCGTTCAGAAATGAATGTTCCGCCGTCAAGAAAAGCAAAGGTTTATATTGCCGCAAAGGACTGTCAGCCGTTTATAAACGGTTCGGTATTCTTCTCACGCCTTGCAAGTGCAAGTGAAGTTAATGTTGCTGAGAGTTTCGACATTGACGGTGCAGTTACGGTTGTTACAGCCGACGCTAAAATCTACATTCCTATGGACGAACTCGTTGACAAAGAGGCTGAACTCAAACGCCTTGAAAAAGAACTTGCAACCGCTGAAAACGACCTTGCAATCAACGAAAAGAAACTCAACAATCAGGGCTTTATGGCAAAAGCACCTGAAAAAGTCGTTGAAAATGTTAAAGCCAACGCTAAGAAATTCGCCGAAAAAATCGAAATGATTAAAGCCGCCATAGAAGCACTTAAATGAGAGTGGAGTGTGGAGAGTGGAGTGTGGAGTTGTTATGACCGCCACTTTATACATTCAGATTAGTTATTGATAAAGATAACTTTGTTGTGGAAACTTTTTTGCCACAAAAAATACCCGTGACTTAATTGTCATGGGTATTTTTATTATAGTTTTTTTAATTTATCTCAGCGGATAGAGTAACCATTCGCAATAATTACGCATTACGAATAATTTATGTGTTCGTATGAAAGCAGAAGTTTACATAACTCCACTCTTCACTCTTCACTCTCCACTCTCTCAACACTGTTTTTCATTTTTCTTGCAAGGTAAATAAATGGTGTATCGCAAAGGCTTGTGATTACAAAAATGATGTAGCTTGAAACCATTATGCTTATGAGTGTAGGAAAATCGTATGTGCCGTAAAATGCAAACAATGTGAACAATACTGTGTTTATAAGCTGTGAAAGAAGTGTTGAACCATTGTTGCGTACCCAGAGGAATTTTTTGTTGTCGCCGCATTTTTTATCGGTGAATTTCCACCATAAGTGATAAAGGCGAACATCAATAAACTGTGATATTGCGTAAACAACAAGGCTTGAAATCATCATTCGGGGCGTATTTGAAAATACTGCACTTATTGACGGCATAACCCAGTCCGATTCTGACGGATTGTAAAGCATCCAGCTTTGTGAAATCACTATAAAGAAAACAGATGTGAAAATTCCGAGAAAAACGGCTTTATCTGCCTCTTTTTTGCCGTAATTCTCGCTGAGAATATCCGTGATAAGAAATGTTACCGCAAAAAAGACATTTCCGAGTGTTTGTTCCATACCGAACGCATTTATCATAATAAGACATTCAATGTTTGATGTGATTGTCGCAATAACGGTCATTGCATAAAGTCCGCTTTTGCCGAAAAACCTGTACGCAAGAAGTGTTGAACCGAATATAACAACAAGCGAACTTACCAAAAGTAATTCATTTATCATTGTTTATGCCCCCTTGTCTGAGTCGGTTGAGCCTACGCCGAAATCCGTATTATTCATAAGAATATCAACACGGTTATTATTGATATATTCGGGTGCAATAAGCTTTGAAAATGTCTTTATGACATCATTGTCGGGTTTGATATTTGTTGTGTTCGGCGTCATAATGTTTACGCATACACGGTCAAAGTATTTCAAGCCTGTTTCTATGTCGTTTTTCATACTTTCGGCTGTTTGTCCTGTAAGACCGAAAAGCAGACACACTTCATCAGCATATTTTGCAATTTCCTGCGGCAAAGCACCGCCAAAGCCTTTCTTCATAACATTTTCCCTGTAATCAATGTCAAAGGTTTCAACGCCTGTTTTGATTTTGAGAGTAATTCCGTTGTCGCCGAAAAGTTTTTTTGTTTTCGGCACTTCATCTCTGTGCATATAGTGACATTCAAAATGCACTGTGTTTATGTTTTTTGCAAGACAGGTTTCAATGATTTGTTGTATCGTTCTGTCCCCCATATCGCAAAAACTGCCTGAATTTATGACTTCAAGTTTGTGGTAAAGTCCTGTTACCTTTGAGAGAACATTTTTGTTGAGTTCAAAATTTGCCTGTTCATCTGTCGAAAAATCCAAGTGATAATCACAAAATGTACACCTCCGCCATTTACAGCCACTGCCACGCAGAAGTACGATTTCTCTCGGATTTTTTGATGTTATTATACTGTATCTTTCCAAAATAATTCCTTTCCCGAAAATAAAAAAGGACGCACTACGGCGTCCCATTTAAGTACATAAAAATTTTATGCACAATATTCCCGTAGTTTTGTTTAGCGTCAGGATGGTCACGAACTGACGGTATTCAGTTTGCATATATGCAAGAAGTATTATATAACACAACAAATGATAAATCAAGTTACTATTGTATTATTTAATGGTCTTTTATTATATCGGCAAGCTCAAATTTAATGACTTTTGCAAGGTCATCAAGCGACAGTTCAATCTGAAATCCGATTTTTCCGCCACTGCAAAGTATTGTGTCATAATTCTGTGCAGTAGTATGAATTGTCGTTCTGAAAAATTTTTTCATTCCTATCGGTGAACAGCCGCCGTGTATATATCCCGTAAGACCTAAAAGTTCCTTTGATTTAAGCATAGCAACGGATTTTTCGCCGACAACAGCCGCCGCTTTTTTGAGGTCGAGTTCCTCAGCAACAGGCACAAGAAAAACATAGTGGTTTCCTGTTTTGCCCTCAGTTACCAGAGTTTTGAACACCTGTTCAGGATTTTCGCCGAGTGCCTGTGCAACCTCAACACCGCTGACTGCACCGCTGTCGGTATAATAATGTTCTTTGTATTTTATCTTCATACTGTCGAGTTTACGCATAGCGTTAGTTTTTGTATCCTTAGCCATATTATCACCACAATCTTATATTTTCAAAATATTCTATCACACATCATATATTTTTTCAATGCAAAAATTAAGGTCTTAAAACAAGAAAACAGCTACAACCCTTTACAGATTGTAGCTGTTTTTGCGGTTAAATAATACTATTGTTATAGTGCTGTTACATAATAACTACATAGCTATAACATAGCCTCCCTCTGCATTGACACCATAGCAACAATAAATAGATCTTGCATCTGGATGCATTAACTGATTATAAGAACCCCTATTGTCCATAGCTGCTTCTACCCATGCCTCTGGATTATAAGAACTTCCGCCACCTATTTGTATTGACGCATCATCCTCATAATTGCGTGAATGACCAATAGTATGATTTTCTATCATATAATGTATTGCATTTCTTGTTGCCATATAACCAATGCCCCTTGTCACATCTGGTATATATTTACCGTTCTCATCAAATAACTCAGGAGCATCTTCCTTCATATATTCAATTTCCCAATCCTCATTATCCTCATAGAAAAACTTATAGTCCGCCTCATTGTCGCACCATACAAGCGGATTTAGTCCCTCGGCTTTTCTGTACGCATTAACCACTTCTACAATCTCAGGACATTCGTAAACAGAATTGCCGTAGGAATCCTTTACAACAGGTGCGTTTGCGGGTGGTTTCTGTGAAACTGTACATAATTGTGGCATATCCACAAAGATAGTACAAGAGGCTTTGAATTTACTGCCCGGTATCGTTGCTGTTATAACCGCACTGCCCTTTGATTTGGCTTTTATATTTCCGTATTCGTCAACTGATACGACTGACGAATTGTTAGATGTCCACTTACAAAACTTGTTATACTGAAATGTACGGTCAAAACTCTGTATATCCAAAAGCAAATCTGTATAAATTGTTGTTGAGTCACCTTTTGACATTCTTAAAGTAGTACAACAAAATTCAAAACTTTCAATTTTATCCTTGTCAAACTGTTTTTCAGCAACAGGATAATTAACGGTTTTATGTATTTGATCATTGTTTGATGTGCTGTTCGTAGTTGTCTGTGCGTTGTTTGACGGCTTGTTTGTTGTATTATTGTTTGTAGTTGGCTGTGTGTTGGTTGACGGCTTGTTCGTTTTATTGTTGTTTGTAGTTGGTTGTGTGTTGGTTGATGGTTTATTTGTTGTGTTGTTGTTAGTAGTTGGCTGTGTATTGTTTGACGGTTTGTTGGTTGTGGTGTTGTTACTGGTTGGCTTTTGATTTTGCTGTGGTGTACTGCTTTCGGTTTTGCTTGTTTCTGTTTTGCTTGTTTCGGATTTGGTTGATGTTTCTGTTTTGCTTGTTTCCGCTTTGCTTGATGTATTACTGCTTTCCTGTGCGGTTTTACTTGTTTCAGCAGTAGCGGAATTTTCTTTTGTGCTGTTTTCGGAAACTATACTGCTTTCAGTGGTTGTACTTTCTGTACTGCTTTCTGTGACTGATGACTGTATAGAACTTTCGGTTGACTGTTCGGCTACCTGTACGGCATTATTGTTTGAGTTAGCAATACATACGGCGGTTATTGTGCCGCCAACAAGCAACAATGCCGCAACGATTGCAACAACAATGTACTTGCGTTTGGATTTATTGTCTGACATAAATACCACACTCCTGTTTTTTATACATTTTGAAGTTTTTGGACTTCTATATATTAAGACGAATAAATTATCAAAAGGTTCAAAAAGTTTAAATTTTTAAAATTTTTAATTCAGCTTATTTTTTGTTTAAGCAAAAGCAAATCAAGCGAATTGCACATTCCGTCTGAATTTAAATCAGCGGCATACATAGCATAAACCGACAAATCGGATTTTTCAAGAAGATAATCGGACAATGCCGAAACATCACGGGAATTTATATTTCCCTCGCCTGTGACATCGCCGATTATGACAGTATAATAGCTTGTAACTTTTCCGTTGCCCGAAAAATCTATCCTCCACCCTGTTCCTATCTGACCGCTTGTCTGAATTTTGTTGTTGTGGTTGGTTATAGTGATTGTATTTGAACCGTAGCTGATGTTTTGCTTTAACTGTGCTATTGTTGTTCCCTGTGGAATGTTCGTAATAATGCCGTTATTCATACGATATTTACTGCTTGAAATGCCGTATTGTTGCTGTGGAATTGAAGTATTTTGCGGTGTTGAATTTTGCGTTACGGAATTATTTGATTGCTGATATATAGGTTCTGAATTTTTGCTTGGTTCTGACGACGGTGTATATACAGGCTTGGACTGTTCAATGTGCTTTGAAACCTCCGATACGCTGTTATTACTGCTTTCCTCAGCGATTAACTCAAAATCTTCTTTGTGCAGAATTTGTACATTATTTCCGTACATAACTGCTACATAATTTCCGCTGACGCATAATTTCTGTATATCTGAACCGACTTCATATTTATATTTCGGTTTTCCGCTGTCGTCAAGGATATATACAATATTGTTTTCAGCGGAATAAACCGTATCATTAAGAACACAAAGTTTACTGTAATCTGTCTGCATAACAGGCTTAAAACCTGATGTCCCGCTGAATGTAAAAATTTTTCCACTGCTGTCACAGCAATATTTTCCGCTGAAATCATAAGGCACTGACGGAACATCACAGCTTATAAAACCGCCTGTTTCAACATTAAAAATTCCGCCGTCAACAATGGCAAAAACAATATTATTGCTGTCAGTAAAAAGTGATTTAATGTTTTTGCCGAGATTATATGTTTCGTAAAGTATGCCGTCAAGCTGATATTTATATACAGTATCAGGATTTTTGCTGTCAACGGCATAGATAAAATCATATTTTGCCGCTGTTATGCAGTATTCTTTAAGATTAAAGTCTGAAATCGAGCCTATATCAAGTGACGCACCGCCACTGCCCAATTTCATCAAGGGCAGATTTTTATTATGGTTTCCCACAACAAAACAATGTCCGTTTGCAAAAAAACATGATTTGACATTGAAATTTTCATTTGCAGTTTTCGCCATATCTTCATTTTTATCTATCTTATAAGCATAAAACATAGTATCATTATAAGTGATAAGCAAAAAATTACCCTTTTCAGCGGAAATCAATTCGCAACTTTGAAATATCTCATTACCGCCTGTACCGTAAATTCCGTATGTAAACGAAAACATCAAAATTACAAAGACCAGAACAAGCGATATTAACGATTTATGTTTTAAAATTCCGTGCATATAATTACAACCTTTTTTTATATTTTTATTTTGTTTCTTTCAACGCATTTTTATATAATCTATTTTACAACAAAATTCGACAAAAAACTTAATTTTCATCAAATAATATCTTTAAACTATATAAAAATTTAAGTCTTAATTTTATGCTTATTGTACATAATTACAAAACAAATATAAAAAAATCAAAAATAACTTGTAAAACAAACTGAAAAATGATAAAATAAATTTATTATGCGGGTGCAAATATGACAATGGAAAATTGAAAATGGAAAGTTGAAAATTGGTATTGATATGAATAATATCATTGAAACTAAAAGTTTTAATTTTGCTGTACGAATAGTAAAGCTTTATAAATTTTTGTGTGAACAAAAGAAAGAGTTTACCCTTTCAAAACAACTACTCCGTTCTGGTACAAGTATAGGTGCAAATATTACCGAAGCTCAACAGGCACAAAGTAAAGCTGATTTCATTTCTAAAATAAATATAGCTTTGAAAGAAACATCGGAAACTAAATATTGGATTAAGTTATTGCAAGCAACAGATTACTTATCGTTAAATCAAGCAAATTCAATTTTATCAGATTGCATTGAAATTGAAAAGATTTTAGTTTCGATTTTAAAAACTTTAAAAAGTCGTTAATTTTCCATTTTCAATTTTCCACTTTCAATTTAATTTGCGGGTGTGGTGAAATTGGCAGACACGCAAGATTTAGGTTCTTGTGCTTTACAGTGTGCAGGTTCAAGTCCTGTCACCCGCACCAAACATTATAAATCCGAGCTTGAAATAAAGTTCGGATTTTGTTGTATATTTTTGAATTTTAACATAAAATTATGAAAAGGGGATTGTGTTTATGCCTACAAGGTCAGATATTGAAAATGCCATAAGAACTTTGGTTGTCCGCTATAATGCCGAATACGCACTCCTTTTCGGCTCTTATGCACGAGGAGAAGAAAATCCCGACTCAGATGTTGATGTTGTTGTCTTTGGCGGAAAGAATTTTAAGAAATCAAACATATTTGCATTTGCAGAAGAATTACGGGAAATGATTGGCAAGAATGTTGACGCTTTTGAAATTTGTGAGGTTGATACAGGAACACCATTTTATAATAATATAATGAAGGAAG
>JBJFIB010000008.1:0-4290 GCA_051894195.1 Acutalibacteraceae bacterium | reverse complement strand
TTCGGTACGGCATAGAACTGAACCCTTGAATAATATTTTTTGCCTGTTTTCATAACACATTCAAGGGAAATACGCCTTTTCCCTCTTATTGCTTCATTATAAATATTATCCATACAAAATGTTTCTATGAATTTAATTTTGCAGTCATCAGAACACAACTCCGACAGTACAGTAACGGCTTCATAGTAGTTTTTCGGCATATAGCCAAGAGCCTTTGTGATAGAGCCTTTACATTCAACCATACTGTCCTGACGAATATCAAATTCAAGGACAAAATCAGCAATACTGTAAAGAATTTTTGAACAGTATTTGCGTTCTTCCGTTATATTCTTTTTTTGGCGTTCAATAACGGAAATCAGGTCCTTTTTATCCATTTTGTTATAGATATTTTTCAGGCGGGTATTTTCATTTGTTCTTATGTATTTTTTGCTTGTGTCATATACATTATCAGAATGTTCATTTTGCTCTGCAAGCTCCTTGAACTGCTGTAATGCACTGTCAAAACAGTCCATCATCTTATCTGAAAAAACACCGCAGGCTCCTGTTTTTATCATTTCAACAGCCTGTTCGTGAGTAAAGGCAGGTTTATACGGTCGTTCATTTGTAAGAGCGTCGTAGCAGTCGGCAACCGATACAACCTGAGCCCATATCGGAATTTCATCGCCGACAAGTCCGTCAGGATAGCCTTTTCCGTCGTATTTTTCGTGATGATAACGACATATCTGGTAACAATATATATAACATTCGTCGTGCTTGACAGAATCGAGTTCATCAAGAATTTTACAGCCCTGCAAGGTATGCTGTTTCATAATGTTGAATTCTTCGCTTGTAAGTCTGCGTGGATTGAGGAGAATTGCGTCGGGAATAGCGATTTTTCCTATATCGTGGAGTGCCGACGCCGATGTTATCAGATTTATTTTTTCCTCAGTTATGTCATATTTCGGATATTTTTCCGCAAGAATTCTCAGGAGAATTTCCGTATATTTTCTTATACGCATAAGATGATTTCCGGACTCAACATCTCTGTAATTGACAATATCGCCGAGAATTTCAAGCATATCGTCGGTATTCATCTTTCTGTCCTGTATTTTCAACAGGTTATCCTGAGAGATTATTTTTTCCGTTTGGTTCTGAACCGTTGTTTCAAGCTCTTTTTTGCTTGAAAACAGCCTTGTGAGATTTGAGATACGCTTTTTGATTACATAAGGGTTAATCGGCGAATTTGCAACATCACTATAAGGGAAATTTTTTACGGCTGTTCTGCCTTTCAAAAAATCCTTATCTATAATCATAATGACAGGAATATACTGAAATATCTTTAATTCATCAAGTGATTTAAGCATACCGTCAGAAAAATTAGCGGCGATACTCTCATCAATGATGATTACATCAATTTCATCTTTGTACTTATTTATCAATCTGAATGCCGTTTCACTGCTGTCCGTATCAATAACTTCATACTGTGAATCAAAAACTTCGTGCAGTATAAGATTATTTATGTTTGTGTTATCAACGACAAGCATTTTTTTCATCATATACACTTCCTTTTATACAAGAGGGAAAAACTTAATTTCCCTAGTATATTATACACAATATTTACCTGTTTGTACATAAGTTTTTGATATTTTTTGTAATTTTTTTTAAAAAAATACAATTCGTCAGTTTATTTATCCTGTAAATTATAATAAGAAATAAGCAAATCAACCATTCTTCCGTAGCTTTTTACGCCGTCATATTGTGAATTTGATTTAAGATAACTGTCATTGATACTTGACGCAACCTGTGCAACAGGCGTTTCAAACTGCCGCCAGTATTCAGAATTATTGTTTAAATCCCTTGAAACTCCGTCACTGATATATTCAGAAAGTGAATGAAATCTGTCGGGATTTTCGGAATAAAGTGCGTTTGAGGCGTATATATATCCAAGCATATATCCCGAATACTGAAAATCCGCCGAATCAGACTTTATACACGCAAGAAATGATACAAAATTCGCCTCGTCCTCACGCATAAATCCCCTAAGATGAGTAAGTTCGTGACACATAGTTGACGGAATTGAATAGTCGGGAATGTCAGTATTTACATTTGCCTCAAAGGTGAACGGAAAGTACACTCCTGTAATATTTGCGTAGGACATACCCCGTGAAAGCATTACGCTTTTCGGAACGCTGTACCCTGATGTAATACTGGGATAGGTTTCCGAAAGATTGTTCATTGTATTTTTTGCGGTTTCAGCTGTTGACATTACGGATTGATTAAGACACATAATGCCGCTGTTTTCCTGAACTTTTTCACGGGCTTTTGCGGCGTTTTGTGCAAGAATAACACACAAATCATAGAGTGTATCCTCCGATGACTTTTCAGCCTCAATACCGCTTAATTCAGAAAATGTCAGGCGGTAATAGTTTATTCCGCAGTTCGCCGTAAAAAGAAATGCCGTCACGCAGACAACGCATATAACATTCAGCGTGAAATTCCCGATTACTTTCAGCCTTTGCCCTTTTTTCTTTATAAGCATTACAATCAGATATGCTATGTAAAAAACAGCGGCAAGCACAAGCAAAATTACCATTATTTCCGCAAGAGAAAACGGCATTATTCCCGAAATATTGTTAAAGAAAACCGAAATATACCTGTATATGTTTACGGCATAAAACTCCGCAAACGACGGACTGTTTTTTGCGATTTCCGTAAGTATAAGCGACAGCGGAAGTAAAATCAGAAACCACAATCTTTTTATATGTAATATTGATTTGAGTTTTTGCGTCAGGTTATGTTTTTTCATTACATTTCGCCGAGTTCTGTCAACAGGTCTTTGAGGTTATTTACGATATTGTGCATTGAATTAAGGGTTTTTTCTTTGTCAGAAAAATCCGAGAGAAGTTCCGTTATGTTTTTCTCAAAATCCCTCGGGAGTATCTTGCAGTGTTTCAGTGCATAAGCAAGAATACGCTTTTCACCGGGGTGAGCAAGTCTGTTGAGTGCGAAAATCATATCACTGTATGACGCAAGAAATTCCGCTGTGCGATGATTTACGCTTATGAGGTCGTTTCGTGCATAAGCCTTTTCAATCTGTGCGTCAAATGCGGGAAGTTTTTCAAAGATAAGTGCCTTACTGCGTGTGATAATATTTTTCCTGAGAAGTTCCGGATAAGGCACATTGGCTTTTTCCTGCAAGTATTTATATTTTCCATCTCTGTCGTACATTATTTTCGTGTTGAGAAGATTGAACCAGAAACAAGTCGTATAATTATTGAACACAAATCCTTTGTTGAGCTGTAAGTCCATAAGCTGTTCAATCATATCAAACTGACGGTAGATGATGTCAGCGTGTGTTCCGTCTTTGAGAACAACATTGTCCTCGTGTTCCCAGTATTCGTTGCCGATTTCTGCGTATGAACACAAAGGCACGATTATTTTTCCACGCTCATCATCAAAAGCCTTGTCGGGTTTGACATCACTGTAAACATAGATGTCATAGTCGGATAATTCGTCATTCACTCCGTATGCCCTTGAACCGCCGATAACAACCGCCGCTGTTGTATTCAAAGATGAAAGTGCCGAAATAAGTCTGTCAATATCTGCCATTCTGACTACCTCTTTTCTGTTAATTTTGCCGTAATTCATCGCTGTTACGGCTCTGTTAAAATAATAATATCATACTGTATGTTCCGTTTCAACGGCTTTAATCCAAAAATTCAAAGTAAAATTTAACAGCCAGAAATCTCCGATTGCAAAACAAGCATATTTTTAATATTATAATAGTAGGTTAGTATATTTTTGCTGTTCGGGAGGGAACCTTATGAATATCGAACAGATTGACACTTCAAGAATTATTATTTCGCTTGCCGATAAAGATATGGAACACTATTCTGTCAGCTTTGAAACACTCAGTCTTGACGAATTTCATTCCCGTGAGGTTCTTAAAGAACTGCTTTATTATGCGTCGGTAAAAACAGGTATCAGCTTTAAAAACAAAAAAATTCTTATTGAGGCTATGCAGTATGAACACGGCTGTCTTTTGCTTATTACCGTAAGCGACAAGAACAAAAAGCGTAAAATCTACCGCATAAAAAGCTATACTGATTCATATATTTTCACTTTTGGCTCAGTTGAGGATTTTCTTTCCTGTATTCAAGCCGTTTATAACATAAAGGACAACAAATTTTTCAGTTCGGCTTTTGCTGACGGCTGTCTTTATTATCTTGCAATTCAGTCCGCCTCTGCCCTTAAAGCTAAGTATCTCAGGACAATTTCGGAATTTTCAACACAAACCAACCGTGGCGAAAT
>JBJFIB010000007.1:0-4322 GCA_051894195.1 Acutalibacteraceae bacterium | reverse complement strand
CTCTCCTTAAATTCCACTCCTTTCCTACTGTGGAATTTACTTTGGGAATTAACGAAATACTGAAAATTCCGCGAGAAGCGGAGAAAGGATTATTAGCTGTAATGAATAATTTATTTTATGATGGTTTCAACTCTAAGTTGATTGAAACAGCCTTTTTTGAGAGTTTTCTTGAAATTCCTACTTTGAAAGCTCCCGAAGAAATAGTTATACCTTCGGTTGCCATTCCTTTTTCAAAAAGAAAGGCAATCACTCATCCTACGGAAGAAATGCTTGTATTTTATGAGCAAGATCCGCAATTTCGTGAGTTTGTCAGTGTTCCGCAAAATTACATAGAGGAACTGAAAAGCATACAAATTATTACTACTCCTGATTGTTCTCTTTATAGAGATATGCCACTTTGGGAACAAATAGCAAATATCGGTGTCAGTCGTTCAGTAGGTTATTATTTACAGGAGCAAGGTAAATATGTTATTCCTAATGCTCGTTGGGGTGATGAACGAACATATACCAAACAAGTGTTTGATTTTGCCCCTGCATTTTCAGGTATTCCAAAAAACAGTATTGTTTCTATTGGTACATACGGGTGCAGTAGGAGCAAAGAGGACAAATATTTTCTTGAAGCAGGACTTGAAGCTATGCTGACTGAATTAACACCACAGGTTGTTATTGTGTACGGCTCGTACAACCCAAAGATTTTCTGTAAATATGAGCGTTATACACGATTTTATCACCTGCCCGATTGGACTACATATGTCCACCAGAGAAAGAAGGTGGGCTGATATGGGTACAAGCAAAAGCGGTCGTTATCTGAACACCAAAGGCTCAGGCAGAAGTGTTAGCGACTTTGCCCTCGTACATTCCAACGAAGGAACATATACAAAGCCTTCCCGAAAGGGCGATAGATTGCGACTTGTTAGTGGCGGTCACGGACAAACTGGTATGGAACAGCTTGACAAGTACGGCATCAAATATAATGTTGTAAAGACCTATTCAAATGGTGTTCGTGTCGGAAATATTCCCGACCATAAATCACGATTGAAAAAGTCGGGTACAGGACAGGCTTGGTTTCCTAAATCGTGGACTGCGAAAGACATACGCCGTGCAGGTGAACAAGTTGCAGGATTAAAGGGCAACCGCCATATGCCAGACGGCAAAGCGTTTTTTGGTGTTTATAAAGGTGTTCGTGTCGGGGTAATAAAGACAAACGGCAAAATTGCTACGGTGTTCCCCGATGCAGACCAAAGCTCAGTATTAAAGAAACGGAGGAAATAATATGAATATCGAACAGCTTAGAGAGGTTATTACTCGCTGTGCGTCTCTTGATCCAAACGATGACTTCGGTATGGAAAAGTGTTGGGAAGAAATGACCATAATTCTTTCGGACGATATTTCTGCAACAATTCACTTTTTTGAAAGTGTATGCACGGATGAAGAACTTTATTGGCTCGGCTCTGTTTTTGAAGATGTAGCCGAGAAAACACAAAGCAAAGAGCTGATACAAGTGCTTCGTAACCGTCTTGCAAAGGTTACTCCCGAAACATATTGTCAGCAAAATTTTAAAACCGAGCATATGCAAAAGTGGGTTGATTATGCCGAATATGTAAGGTGCATAGACTCCGATATTGCCTATGCCGAAGACCGAATTGAATAATAAACCTCGCACGGCAGGGACTTGTTCTCTGCCGTGATTTCTTTTTTTAAGTATAAGGCTGCAATTTGACAGGTGTGCTTTAACGAAAAAACACCTTTATCTTCAATAACACAAAGCAAGGTGATAAAGACAAAAAGAAAAATATGAATAATATAAACACAAAATCAATAATTTCTTGCGTTGAGATAAGCGGCATATTCGTCAAGGCACATATTGAGTGTACGCATTTTTGTTGCGTTTTCAACTCCGACATATCTGAAAAGTGACGGATTTGCCGTCATACCGGTTTCGTTCTCTTTGTTTTCGGGATAACGCAGTACAAAGCCGTATCTGATTGCGTTTTGGGTAAGCCATATGTACTCTTTGCTGTTTTCAAAGCTTTTGCCGTTTTCTGTTGAAAATTTTACGGAAAGACCTGTCTGTTCGTCGGCACAGTTGCCTTTTGGCACAGTTTTTTCCGCCTGAGTTTCAGCACGAGCCTGACTGTAATTTTCACTTTTCATAAGGCGGCTGACTTCCTTCTGATAAAGTGCGTCCTGTTCCTTTGCGGAAACATATCCGCCAATCAAAGTGAGTGAAAGATTTTCTTTTTTTGCGTCCTCCATAAGCTGAGTAAGTCCGTTAAGTACAAGACTGTCAATTTTGATGTTTTCGTACTGAACAAGGTCAATTTTATATTCGGAATCAAGCGGACTGTCAGGAGAAACAACAGTCATCAGCTTTTCGGAATTTTCTAAGTCCTCAGGCGAAAACACCTCTTTGTTGTCCTGAGATGTTTCACGGGAGGTTTCGCTGTTATAGGCTGACGACATCTTGGTGATTTCTCTTACACCGAAAAACAGTGCCGTAATAATTATAAGAATTATTATCACAGGCAGAAGTATCATAGCAACTTTAAGTTTGCCTGTACTTTCACTTCGCAGCATATTTCTTTCAGCTGTGATAATTGAATTTTTGTTTTTTTTCTTTTTTGATTTTCTTTTTTTGCCGAGAGTAGAACGAACATAAATAATATCCTTTTTCGTATCAGGTTCCTCCTTTGTCGGTAAAATTGTTATTGCTTTGATAATATCATATAAGCACTTATAACTTCAAGAGTAAATTTCTGAATATAATTTGAATAACGAATGTTTGATTATATATTCCACAAATAAAACATTCAGTTACATAAGTAAATCTTTTGTTAAATCAGCAAAATAATTCCTTTTGGGGTTTGCAATTACCACTTATTTATCTTATAATAGATACAATCATTTATCTTGGAGATGAATTTATGGATCTGAATAAAAAAAATATGAAAAAAATCTTTTTTCTATGCGTCGGAGTAATTCTTGTTTACCTGGCTTTGCAGAATATGAACATAGTTTTTCAGTTTCTTAACTGGATGCTGTATGTTCTTATGCCGTTTATTATTGCGGGCTGTATGACTTTTTTTCTTAATGTACCGCTTAAAGCAATCGAAAAGCATCTTTTTCGCTCAAAAGACGGCAAGCCTGTAAGCATAGCAAAAGAAAAAGCACGGCGACCTGTTGCTATTGTGCTTTCGCTTGCTTTCTTTGTACTTATTATCGCAGTATTGCTTATAATAGTAATACCTGAACTGTCAAAGAGTATTCAGATGCTTGCCAACTCAATACCGTCAGCTTTAAACAGACTGCAAGAATGGATAAACGACCTGTGCAAGCAGAATGAAACGATAAACAGTTTTGTTTCGGGATTGTCGATTGACTGGAACATGATAAGTACCTCGCTGATGAACTTCCTGCAAAACGATGCGGCAAATTTTGTCGGTTCTGTTATGAATATGCTGACATCTGTTGTAGGCATTGTTGTAAATATTTTTCTTGGCATTGTGCTTGCTATTTATACTCTTATGAGAAAAGAAAAGCTGTCATCTGATTTCAAAAAACTGATATATTCAATTTTACCGATGAAAACCTGTGATTATATAGTTGAGGTTGGTGCCCTGACGAATAAATCGTTCTATAATTGTATTACAGGTCAGATGACTGAGTGCGTAATACTCGGCGGACTTACAGCACTCGGAATGACGATTTTCGGATTTCCCTATGCACCGCTTGTCGGCGTACTTGTTGCGATACTTTCGTGGATTCCTATGTTCGGCGTCGGAATAGGCATTTTTGTCGGTGCATTGTTGATACTGACTGTCAGCCCTGTACAGACATTCTGGTTTGTAATATTTATGATATGCTTACAGCAGATTGAGGGTAACCTGATATTCCCCCGTGTCGTTGGTTCAAACATCGGTTTGCCGCCGATATTCCTTGTTTCAGCAATTATCATATTCAGCAATTTCTTCGGAATTATAGGACTTCTTGTAAGTGGTGCAGTCACATCTGTATTGTATGCACTTTTAAGACGATTTGTCTATACAAGAATAAAGGAACGCAATATCCCGAAAGAAAAGTATGAAATTGTTGATTCGTCGGCTGTGTTAAAATCAGACACCACAACACGAAAAACCCTTGTCGGAAGATTGGGTGAGTTTTTCAAAGGAAAAATAAATAAAAAATCAAAAGATAAAAATTCGGTAAAAAAATAATTCAGCATTATTCGTTTTTGTTAAAAAGCGGATAGTTACAGATTGTTTCGGGCCAGGGTTTTTGAATGAGTAAACAAATTGTTAATAACTAAAAGATAGAGATATGAT
>JBJFIB010000006.1:0-4379 GCA_051894195.1 Acutalibacteraceae bacterium | reverse complement strand
GTTGATATTCCGAAATAAACGCCTCTTACTGCATCTCCTCTGAAAAATTCCAGCACAAATCTCACCACAGAATACAGTAACAAGTACACATATATAAGTTTGCCTTTCATAATTCCGCAAAAAAACATAACAATAAGTATAATAAATATAACAAGATTGAATAAGGCTTCAATCAACTGAACCGGCAATCTTAAAGCGGTAATAATCCGGTCATACTCCTGAGTAGTATATAAAACCGATATAAATGTATCAAGCTCACATCCGTAACAGCATCCCGCCGTAAAACAACCAATCCTTGTAACAGAATGAAATAACGGTATTATTACTGCTACTGAGTCCATAGCACCCACAGGTGAATGTTTATCCCTGAATACACTGATATAGTAAAAAGATAACAAAAATCCAAATAATCCTCCATAAAAAACAATACCGGATTGAGTGATTGTTTCTAATGATATGTTACTTCCTGTTTGTATTGCATTGAAGATACTTACAATTATCCCAAGTATTTTTGCTCCCAGAATCAAAAAAATTGATGACAACAATAATCTCGGAATATATATTTCTACCCTTTCCTTTACTTTATAAAGAAGAATCGGATATAGCGACATAGCAAATATAATGCCTGATACTGCAAAAAAAATATATGACGGTATTCCAAACAATGCAGAGTGTATTGTATTAAACTCAAACATAAACCTTGTCTGCTTTCTTATATTATAAATTTATTTAGTTAAAGCATTTTCTCAAAAAGCAATCCTGAATTTTGTCATATAACAGATATTCAGGCTTTGTACTTCAAAGAAGAAACTCGCTGTTTGCTTAATTCTCCACGCAGTCTGCTGAGTGTAACGGGAGTTATGTTAAGATATGATGCGATATACTTGTTGCTCACCTGGTCAATAAGTCCGGGATATTTACTGAGAAACCATTTGTAGCGTTCCATAGCGGTATAACGATATAATGTTGTCTTTGCTTCCCAATGTTCTGCAAACGCCTTCAAAAGAAGATTATTATATAACAAAGACACTTCAATATATTTATGTTGAAGTTCTTCCACCTTAGAAATAGGAATACAAATAGTTTCACATTCGCTCAATGCTTCAAGACTTACAGCAGGGATAACTTCCGAGCCACATTTCATAAATGTCGGGGAACCACATCTTGTACAAAAGCAATCAGTTATTTCTTTACCCTTGTCATCAATAAAATATCCCCTGAGAATACCCTTAACCAAAAACTGAGTGTAAATAATTTCATCGTCACATTTGATGATGTTATCACCTTTATTATAATACTCGTGTTTTGATGAAGCTACCAATTCTTTTAATATTTCTTTATCCTGTATTTTCAATATTTTAGTGTAAAAGTCATATAAATCCATACTTAATCACCCCGTTAATTGATATTATACACTTGATTAGTGATAATTGCATTAACATAGATTAATTTTGGGGAATTTTTTGCATATTTTTGTCGATTTTTTTACAAACGAAAAAGTAGTCACAGTTTATTTTTCAGACTGACTACTCAATTCGTAAATTTTAATATGGATTTTTATGTATAAATATGGTACAATTATCTGGATTAAAATAATTTATATCGGAGGCTAAAAAATGACAAAAGCACGAACTCTGCTAAGCGTAAAGAAAAATTATTTTTTGCGTGCATTTTTGTGGGGAGTCGGACTCTCATTTCTGTTTTTTCTGCCGTTCATAATAATGAATGACGGATATTTCTTCTTTTACGGAGATTTCAATGTACAGCAAATTCCGTTTTATCAGATGATACACGATTCTGTTCAAAACGGAAATATCGGTTGGAGCTATACTACCGACCTTGGTGCAAACATTATCGGTTCATACAGCTTTTATAATATAGGCAGTCCGTTTTTCTGGCTGACTTTGCTGTTTCCGAGTGATGCAGTGCCTTATATGATTGCACCGCTGTTAATGCTTAAATTCGGCTGTGCATCTCTTGCGGCTTATACTTTTCTGAGAAGATATGTCAAAAATCAGGACTATGCAATAATCGGCGGACTAATCTATGCATTTTCCGGATTCGGAATTTACAATATTTTCTTCAATCATTTTCACGAGGCGATGATAACATTCCCGTTTCTTTTAGCAGCCGTTGACGAATATGTATATGAAAACCGCAAAGGTGCCGTTGCAATCGCTGTTTTTGCGGCAAGCCTTGTAAACTACTATTTCTTTGCCGGACAAGCGGTGTTTGTATTCATTTACTGGTGTATCCGTATGGTAACGGGCAGTTTCAGAATGAACATCAAGGAATTTCTCCGCTTTGCCTTTGAGGTTATTATCGGATTTCTCTGCTCGGCAGTCATAATAATTCCGTCAGTGCTTTCGGTATTGCAGAATTCACGACTCAATAACTATCCTAATGGCTGGGGTGCAGTTCTCTACTCAAACGAACAGAGATACCTCCACATATTCCTGTCGTTCTTCTTTCCGCCTGATATGCCTGCATACGCTAACTTCACACCTGATTCAAACGCTAAATGGTCATCTGTTGCAGGCTGGCTGCCGCTGTTCAGTATGGTTGGAGTTCTTTCGTTCTACAAGCTCAAAACACACAAATGGCTCAGAATATTTATTCCGACGCTGTTCCTTATGGCATTCGTTCCTATTCTCAACAGTATGTTCCAGCTTTTCAACGCCGCATATTATGCACGCTGGTTCTATATGCTGACGCTTATGCTCGCACTCGCAACAGTAATATGTCTTGACCACGAAGAAACAGACTTTAAACCTGCTTTAAAGGCAACATTTATCATAACATTTGCAATAACCGCCTTAATCGGACTTATGCCGTCAACCTCAACCGACTCAGACGGAAAGTCAACAACAACATACGGTCTTGAAAAATATCCCGACCGTTTCTGGATATGGGCAGGAATAGCTTTTGTAGGACTTACCGCACTTGTTATTTTGCTTTGTTTCAGAAAAAATCAGAAAATCTTTATAAGGTCTGTTTCAATATGCCTTTCCGTTCTTATTGTAGGTTATTCTATGGTTCTTGTCGGTACAGGCGTTGTAAATGCCAACTACAAAAAAGACTTTATCAAGACCTACGCTATCGGCAACAAGGATAAATTTGAAGAGCTGACAGACCTCAAAGAAGTCCGTTCGGATTTTTATGAGGCTATGGACAATATGGGAATGTTCTGGCAGATTCCTACAATACAGGCTTTTCAGAGTATTGTTCCGGGTTCGGTAATGGATTTCTATAAATCAATCGGCGTTGAGCGTTCAGTTGGTTCACGACCAAAAACAAATGTTTACGGAATAAGAAGTTTCCTTTCGTGCAAATATCTTTTTGACTACACAAAGGACTCAAAGCAATTTGAAAATTCACTCGGTTCAACCGAAATGCCCGGCTGGGAACTCAAAGAAACTAAAAACGCCTATAAAGTCTATGAAAACAAATGCTATATTCCTTACGGCTTCACCTATGACGAATATATAACCGAAAAGCAGTTCAATGACTCTTCGGAAAGCAACAGACATCTCCTGCTTTTAAAGTCAATAGTTCTTACTGATGAACAGGCAAAGAAACACGGTGATATTCTTAAACACCGCATAAGCACAATAGACTATAATTATACGGAAGACGACTATTTCAAAGATTGCGAAAACCGTAAAAAGCTCACCTGTTCATCAATAGATTTCAATAACAGCAGTTTTACCGCAGAAATCACAACAGAAAACAGTGATGAACTGGTATTTTTCAGTATTCCTTATGAAAGCGGTTGGAGTGCAACAGTCAACGGTCAGCCAACGGAAATTGAAAAGGTAAATATCGGATTTATGGCTGTAAGAGTTCCTGCAAACCAGACCTCAACAATAGTATTCAACTATAAAACTCCCGGACTGACGGCTGGCATAGTTGTTTCGTGCGTAAGCGTTGTAATCTTTATTGCATATATGGTATTCTGGAAAGTTCCGAAAAGAAAAAGAGAAAACGGTCTTTATCTGATTGACGACCTTGCACCAGATGATGATGAAGAAACAATAACAGAAATATCCTACGAAAACAAAACGGCGGATACTGACGAAATTAAAGCCGCTGACTCAGAGGTTTCCGAAGAAGAACCTGACAGTGAACAGCCTGTTATCCCCGATAACAGCAAAGACACAGTATCCGAGGAAACCGAAAACACGGAAAAACCGTCGGACAACAGTTCAGAAAATAATCAAACTCCAAGCAACGAAAGAACAAAACTTTAAATCAAAGAGGAGGCAGCTTAAAGCTGTGCTCCTCTTTTTTGTTTAAATATTTTGTTAAATAAGATGTATATAACACACAGGGTTTTTGAATGAGTAAATAAATTATGAACAAATCCAATTCATAACAAT
>JBJFIB010000005.1:16218-21990 GCA_051894195.1 Acutalibacteraceae bacterium | reverse complement strand
TATTGAATCTGTATTTTCTCCATGAAAAGTATGATATGCAGGACTTATAATACCAGTGTTTGTTGCCATTTCCAGTCCACCTTCAAAAGAACGCAGATGAACAATAAAGTCACCTTCTTTTACCATTTTATAATTAGATAGGTTTGCCTTGTCATACAACAAATTACGGTCAGATTTCTCCCTTAAAATTGTACCTCCACCTTGAACAATCATTAAAGTTGGTAACTCCTCATGGTTCTTTTCAGAGTATTCTTCAAAAACATCACCCAACTTCCGCTGTTCCCAAGGTTCAGTAAATCCGTCAAAGCGAATATCGGGAATATTTTTGTTTTCAGACATATTTTTTACCCCCTCAGCAGTTTTTTGAGTTCTGCCAGACCTTTCATATCGGATTCAGAGCCTGTCAGTTCATCAAGCATAAAGCTGAATTCCTTTTCTGTACGCTCAATTTCAGATTCAAGATCATTAAGTGTTGTTGCGTATTTCTGAACAAGATCCGTCACTTTCTTTACAAGTACATCAACAACCGCCTTTGGTAAGCTGTTCAGGGAATCCGCAAGCGGAGCAATCCATTTGAGTTCCAGTAAGCTGAGTACCTGTTCATCTGTCAGGTTTTCTATGGTTTCTTTGGTTTTCAGGTGGAGTTGTGTGCTTTCGTCTTTAATACGCTTTCTGAGCAGTTTTTCTTCGTCGTTCATTGCCGCAACCTTTTTCAGAACGGCAAGAACTTCCGGCTCAACCTCTTTTGCTTTAATAGCCTTTTTGACCTCTGACCACACAAAAGCCGTTTTGTCCTCGTTCACAAAATCGGATTCTTTATCTTCTTCCGAAAGTCCGTCGAGTTCTTCCTCATATAAAGAACTTATTTCGGCAAGTCTGTCCTCGTGCGATTTAAGTTCAGCCAGTTCCGCATATAAAAGTTCTTTCTGTGCCAACTCAAAAGGAATAATACGACCAACCCAACCTTCCTGTACTTCTTCCTCAGTGCTGCCCTTTTTCTTCAGAACCATATTAGGATCAACGCATTTTGTAGCAGAAAATCCGTCCTGTCGGATTGTTTCAAGGTCAGAAGAAATTACAGACCACGCTCCGTCGAGCAACTCATAAGCCTCATATTTATCTACAAGCGGAACAGATTCGAGCCTGTCAAAAATATTGTTGCTGATTTCTTCCTCATTCGTTGTTATCTCCATACTTTGCAGTTTGTCAATCAGTTTCTCACTCAGATATTCCGAAAAATCACCAAACACAGCACTGAAACTATCCGTAAAGGCTTTAATGTCACCGCTGTTTTTTATCGCAGACGCAACATCATCAACAGCCAATGCAGAATATTGTGTTCCGTCAGAACGGAAAATTTCGTTTCTGAGATTCGGGAAAGCCTCCCAGTAAGTATGAAGTGAATCAATTTCAGCGTCAGGAATACCGCCGGACATAGTAGCAAGAATATCCCAGGACTCCGCAGCCTCGGAAGAGTCAACATATCGGGGAATATTTAAGTTATAGTCATTCTTGCGAATTTCGTCACGAGTGACCACACGGGAGAATTTTTCTACATTCTTACGCTGAGTAACGACATCGACTATGCGTTTAATATCAGATGCACGAAGTTTGTTATTTTTACCGACTTTCTCAAAGTGCTTTGATGCGTCAACAATCAGAATGTCAGTATTTGTGCGTTTCTGTTTAAGAACCATAATAATTGTCGGAATACCTGTGCCAAAGAAAATATTTGCCGGAAGACCGATAATTGCGTCTATATTGTTTTTCTCAATGAGATTACGGCGGATATCGCCCTCCTCACCACCACGGAACAGTACGCCATGAGGCAGAACAATCGTCATAATTCCGTCAGGTTTCAGATGATATAAGTCGTGAAGTAAGAAAGCATAGTCGGCTTTACTTTTCGGAGCCATTCCATAGTTTGCATATCGTGGATCATGCTTTTTGTCTTCAGTCGGTTCCCAGTGCTGTGAGTATGGCGGATTTGAAACAACAGCGTCAACATACAGCGGAGAATAAACATGTTCTTCATCAAAGAACGGCCAGTCTTCTTCGAGCGTGTCGCCGTTACGAGTGATAATATTATCCGGTAAAATGCCACGCATAACAAGATTCATACGGGTAAGGTTATATGTATTCTCTTTAAGTTCCTGTGCATAGTATTTGATATTGTCCCTGCTACCCATATGTTTTGCTGCACTCTGACCAATATTTATCAGTAACGAACCTGAACCGCTCGTCGGATCGTAAATTTCAATTTTATCACGGTCTTTCAGGTGATATGCTACAATTTCCGACATCAGCAGTGACACTTCGTGCGGTGTATAAAATTCTCCGGCTTTCTTTCCGGCATTTGCCGCAAAGTTACTGATAAGATATTCATAAATAAAGCCGAGTACATCATAGTCTTCCTTGCCGTCCATTGGTATATCCTTAATAAGTTGAAGAAGGTTACTTATTGCCTTAGTTCTTGCACCGGAAGTATCGCCGAGTTTAGAAAGACCTGTATCAAGAGTATCAAAGATTTTTTCAAATACTTTTTTATGCTTAGGATCAATTAAACGGTTAAATGCAGACAATGCGTCGGTAACATTTGAAACATCAAAGTCCTTGCCTTTGCGTAGCCATGTCGAAAATAAATTGTTATAAGAAATAAAATAACCAAGCTGACGGCGGCAATATCCGACAGTGTCGGTGTCTTCTTCGGTAAGTTCTTTCAGGTCATCAGTTTCCCAGCCGTCCTTGCGGAGAAGTTGCTCCTCTTTATCTGACAGAAATTTATAAAAAATAAAACCAAGTATATAGTCTTTGTACTCATTAGCTTCAATTTTTGAGCGAAGTTTATTAGCAGATTCCCAGATTTTTGCAGCAAGCTGTTGTTTGTTCATAAAAACATTTTCCTTTCAACTACTGTTCTTTTTTTTCGTAAACTTTTATTGTTTTTATTATACTACTTACTGCCTGAAATTTCAAATATATCCTCTGAATTTTCAACGGGTAAAATATTCTACACACACATCTTTCGCACAAATACTCCTATCTTTCACACGATTACTTTTAGAGATTTAGCCGAGAAAAATTCTTAGACGAAAAAGCAAGTGGAAAAATTATTATTTTCTCAAAGTAACGATTTTTGTATTCGTTTGAAAGTAGTCAAAAAAGCCTTGAAATTCAGAGATTTTTTATTGTCTGGGTGCAAACATAAAAGAACCGTAATCCTGATAGATTGTATCAGAATTACGGTTCTTATTTTGATTGGCTCTATAATAAATATTGGGTAAACAAATAGAACCAAAAAGGTAGAGCATATTTTATAAAAATTCGCTAGTGGAATTGACAATAAGTCAAAACATAGGTTCAAATATACCCTGAAAATTTTTATGTTATATATCTATTCTATTGGTACTAATTCATTGAAGTCTATGTTGAAAACAACATTGTCAGAATCAATGGAAATGTTATTTCCGTCGATATTCGGTTTAAAGGCGTATTTCATCGTAGGAGCTTTAGTTGGGTCTTCCTGATATCTGATAATAAGCTTTGCATCTGTCTTATCAACATAAGAAATAAAGTTACCCTTTATATCGCTTGAAATAAGGCATCGCTTACTACCGTATGTCAGTTCTGCTCTCCACACTAAATCTTCGGGGAAATTCTTAGGATTAAGAGTAACCTTTGCAAATCCGCTTGGAGCAGGGTAATTATCCCAGCAGTCCGTCTTTGAATTGATTGCGTTGGCTTTCTCGAAAAGGTTTTGTATTTCGTCAACATACTCGCTCTTACCGTTACGCATTGCTATGTACTTAATATAACCCAGAACATCATCGTAATTTGCATTAGGATTGAATACAAGGAAGGTGTCGAGCCAAATACCGTAGTTTTCATCAATGCTTATTCCGCGTTCATACATCTGATAGCATATGTATGAAAGAACAGAGTTGTTGATATGCACTCCGCCCCTATCATTCAAGCTGTTAGGGGAATCTGAATTCATAACGAAAAATGCGTCAGCAATACTCTCTGGCTGTGCAAAGATATGAGGATCACTCATACTCCTTATTGGGTTGTCGGTATTTTCTCCGATCAGCCATGTTTTTGTGTCGGAATTTTCGGGGTCAACTATCATTTCAGTCAAATTGCCGAGAATATCTGCATATGACTCTTCTATTGCTCCTGCATTATTTTCGTATGCCGCCATACCTGTGATATTTCTTTTAACACCGTGTGTATACTCGTGAGCAGTAACATCAAGACCTACGCTTATGGGGGATTCGCCGAACATAAAGCAACCCCAGCCGAACAAATTGCCACAGTAGCAGGCGTTACTTAATTTTTCACCGTATTCAGAATAACCAAGTCCTATCTGAATCGGCAAACCGGCACCGTTTAGCGACTTTAAGCCGTTCTTTGCATAATTGTCATATACCTTTCTCATATTATCAAATACGCTTACGAATATCGGTGATACTTCATCGGGAGAAGCAAACTCAAAAGGTACAACCTTCTCAATAATGGTGTCAGCCATCTGACTGTCCACAGAGCCTGTATCGGTGCATATCATTCTTCTTTGTGTATCGCAGAAGTAATATTTTCCGTTATCACTCTTTGCAACAGGAAGCTCAACCTCTTTCCCGAAATAATCAGTAAAGGTCATCATCTCGGTAGAAACCTCAAAGTAAACATCGTTGTCAAAGGAGTTTTCTTCTGTTCTGTAATCCTCAAGAGCAGAAACCGTTACCTGATTTACGATTTTGCCTGTTAAGGCATTAACATAGAATTTGCAATATCTTGATTTTTCAGAGTCCTGTTCAGCGGTAACAGGCTGCTGTCTGAACACTACCCAGCACAAGGACGACTCTCCATACATATCCATAAACAGATAGTCAAGAACAGGCTCCTTGTCAACACTTGTATAGCCGTCGCCGTACATACTGTCAACAATATTTTCCGCCTGCTCTGCTGAAATTATATCTTCTATCTGAGCCTCAGCTTCTGCATAGGGATCAATAGAGCTTGAAATACAGAGTGTGTTGCCGTCCTTATCTACACCTACTGTAATAAGGGCATTTGTAAGGGATACAGCTCCTACTATCTGCTGGAATGTATAATATCTGTCACCGTTATCTGCACACTTTTCGCTGATTAGTAACAGAGTTACATCATTTTCTTTTGCATTTAAAAGTGTTTCAACTGCCTGCAATGAGGACATTGCGGTTTCTTCGTTTATTACCTTGTAGTCGGTATATTTTCCGCTTAGGAATGAAATTTCGCCAGCTTCATTGTATGTAACATCAATTTTGCCGCCATTTAGAGCCTTTAAATCATCAAGCGAGTTATCGTGAATTTCAGGCTGTTCGGGGTACTCAACTGTAAATGTTACGGTTACATCAGTGTCGCCTATTGTGATAACCGTTTCATCTGTTATTACGCTTATTTTTTCATCAGTGTCTGCCCTGACAACAGGATTGCCCACTGCAACAACCGAAAGTGTTAGGCACAGGCAAAGCATAATAGAAATGACATGTTTGTTTTTCTTTCTTAATGCTATAATCAAAGCTATGGATATTGCCATTATTAACAGTGCCGAAATCAGCACAGCATTATCGTTTTGTCCTGTTTTGATTGTACTGCTGTCTGTTGTTTCAGCAGGCTTTACCGTTACGGCATCCTCAGACGGTGTAGATGTTTGAGTTGGAGTCGTCGGTTCGTTATCCGATACTTCTGTTGAAGTTTCAGTAGGTTTGCTTTCAGCTATTTCTTTTAGGCTGA
>JBJFIB010000005.1:0-16118 GCA_051894195.1 Acutalibacteraceae bacterium | reverse complement strand
GATACTTCTGTTGAAGTTTCAGTAGGTTTGCTTTCAGCTATTTCTTTTAGGCTGATTTTGGCTTTTAAACTCTCTGTCTGCTCTTTTGAAAGTGTTATGTCGGTCTTAATATTTTCGCCGCTTATTTCGGCATTGTCAGACACCGACAACTTACAGTTAATACCGCCAATCTCATAATAGTTTGCGTTCTTGACAACAGCTTCAATACTTGCGTTGTCATCTGACTGTGCAGTTACTGAAACTTCCGCTTTTATGCCGTCACTTACCGTTGCAGCTGACGCATTAACAGTAAAAAAAGAAGTCATAAGCATAAATACAGAAAGTACAATCCCTGCTTTTTTTAATCGTTTCATAAATTCATCCTCCGTTTTTTATATTTTATTATACTCTTTTCTAAATGGGTGAAGAGTATATTGCCAAAGTTTATAAAAAATTGCCCGCCTTGAAATGCAAGTCATTCGGTTCTTGTTTTCATACTGTTGTAAACCGCCTTGTTGCCAAATTCCGGCTCTATCATAATTATCTTTCCGGCATATTTTCCGTTCGGCAACGGATTTTTCAATAAGTCTTTGTAGGAATACTGCATCTCAAAAATAGCTATATCAGAATAAAATGTATTATTAAAAATGTCGGTTACAGCATAGGCATACTGGTAATATTTTTGAGAAAGAGGTAATTCTGAAATAACGCCTGAGTTTTTGCCTATTGTGATGGTATCTCTTTCAATAAAGGATAAAGCATAGTTGCTGACATCAATTTTCCTGCCGAGAATCGTTACCTTATCGCCTTCTTTGAGGGGAGTTATTTCTTTGCTTGCCATACCGTTTTTATCAATTCCGTCCCAAAGACCGATTATCTCGTATTTACCTCCATTTTCATCGTCTGTAAAAGAAAATCGAAGATTTGTTTTTTTGCCGTTTACGATGATGGGAGCAGAAAAAATAATTCTTTCTTTATTACATTCGATTATAGAATAGCTAAGCATTTTCCCATCAAGAGCAAGCCATACACCTCTGAAATTACTGTGAAACTCCATATTATCCCAGTCTTTGAATATATCGTTATCAATACCCAGACCGTTGACTCTGATATTAAATTCTTCGTTTTTATCTGGTTGAAATTCAACGAGATAAAATTCTACCGACTTAACATATTTTTTGCTGTCAGGAGATAGAGATATTTGAAAACTTCCGTCTTCAGACTCACTGCCCTTGTCAATAAATTTAATTGTTTCATCGGGGATATTTGTATATAGTTCATTCAAGAAATTCTTATACTCGCTAAAATCACAATCAGAAAGATATCCGGTAAGCTTATCCTCTTCAAATACATATGGATAATACACCGACACACCGAATGCATTTTTTCTGTCATTGCCATTAGTCTTATATACAATCATTTTTTCAAGACTTGAACAAAGATTAACAGCGTCAGGAATGTGGTTTTTCAGGGATGTAGCAAAGCTGTACAGGTCAATAGTGTTGCTATACCCTTCCGACATACTGTTGCCACCAAACTTAATTGAATTGTCAATAGCAGTCAATAGGTTAAAATTTCCGTATTTCTCATTAGAATTCAAAATCAACCCCTTAGAAAATTTATCAAAAGCTGATTTTACATTATTATTTTCAGAAAGGTCAAACAAAGATAGGGTTGCAAGGTTGCCCTTTTGGGAAGATTTGCACTTTTCAAAATATGAGTCACAAATTTTCTTGCCTGTATTTTCTGTGTCGTCATTGTCAGAAAGGCTTTCAAGCAACGCACTGTAATCCCAACCGCCTGACGGCTCAATTTCCTGTGACGCTATCATATAATTTGCATAATCGGATACCGCATTAGCAGTATCCAGAGTAGCCATAAGACAGGCGTCAAAGCCTACAAAATCAAGCTTTTTATCATATCCTGCCTCAGAAAAAGCCTGATTAATTTCTGATAGAGTCAGGCTATCATATCCAAAATTCTCGTCAAAACACACTCCATTAAGCGAGCCTCCGCCGTGATCCCAAAAAACAAGGGAGGTACTGTCACAGGGATACTTTTCTTTTGCAAAACTCAAAAACGACAACAGGGTTTCTTTTTTACCCATACTGTCAAGAGGCTGAGCATCAACTTTCACTAATGAATGATTTTTTATTTCATATCTGCCTATTTCTGTATTTGAAATATCGCTGTTTTTCCAATACTTTGTACCTCCGGTTTGAATCACAACCTTAACATTCGGCGGTAAATCAGCACTGCACATTTCGGCAATGCTGATTGTAGCATAGCCCTTATCTGACTCCAAATTGCTGCCACAAAGGTAAATCAACAGAGTGTGCTCCTTATCCTCTGACAGAGTTGAACAACCACAGAATACACTGCAAATAATCAAAAATGTGATAAAAAGGAAAACTATCCTTCGTCGCATATCCGCCTTTTCCTCCAATACAGAAGAATTGCCACAGGAATCAATACCGCCAGTAAAGCCCATATATGAGATATGGAAAGAGTGCCTAAAATATATGTTCTTGTTCTTAAAAATTCAAGTATAAATCGTATTGTACCATAACCTGCCATATAAAGAAGATACTGTTCTCCCGGTTGGAGTACATCTTTACATTTCAGATATACAAGCAACACAGCAAGGAGAATATCAAGCACTGCCTCAATAGGCTGTACAGGAAAATACCTCATACCATCATAACCGATAATTCCAAAGTCAGACAAAAATCCGTGACAACAGCCCTGACACATACATCCTACTCGATATAGTGATAACTCTATCAATATCCCCACAGATGAAAAGTCAAGCAATTCTTTGCAAGGTATTCTGATTACCCGTGAAATCACCCAGACAAAAAGGGGAACAGAGAACATTATTCCAAAAAATGAAAATCCCAAAAAAGATATTCCCGTTTCTGCTACATATGAAAGGTTTTCAAAAATGTACAGAATTTTTGCTCCTATTATCTCAGAAAACAGAAAGAACATTCCCAACAGTAAGGATTTGTACCATTTGTATTGTATTCTTTTCCCATATATGACATAGTACAGCATAGATAATATAATGCCTATCACCCAGAAAAACAAAAATGAATTTATGCTATGTCCAAATAAATTTATATCAGGATACATAATATCACCAAGAACCTGAAAGTCGATAGTAGTTTATTATTCCGCTTTTATGCTGTTCAGACGCTAAACCTGACCAGCTTATAAGGTTTAGATTTTTATACTCTGACTTGGTATTGCCGATATTTGTTTGATAGTGTGCAGATTCTTTGACACCAACAAGATAATCTATGGGATAAAATTTCCAGTTATTATCACATCCGCCTGCTTGTTTTTTGTGGTGATAAATAGTAATTGTTTTAACTTTTGATGAATTATAGTCACTCACCTTCATATCCAAATCAACATAAATAATGTTGCATTGACTTATATCGCATTTTCTGTTCTTGTCGTATGTTTCACTATGGTCATTTTTTACCACAGCAAGTGCTAACAGGTGCTTATATCCGTCAGGTGCGTCTTTGTCAGTCGGTATTACAATTCCCACTGAACGCAGATAGTCATAGAATGACATTGAACCGGCTGCACCCTTTATTGAGGATACAAACTCGTCAAAATCAGTCTTTGACACATAACTGAATTTATCAAAATCAATATCACAGTTGTAAGCTCTGTCAGCTCCGCCTGCAATGTTATTTCTTGAATTTGAAATAAAATCGGCAAAGTGAATGGTGTTCATTTCACCGGACAGCTTTCTTTGATTGCCTCCGCCTATATCAAGATTATAGGTATTATCTGTTTTCTTTCTGGTGAAAGAATCGTAAACAGTGTAAATTGCCGTGTTCAAATCATATTGCTGCTGGAAATATCCGCACAGGTAATCTATTGAAGTACGGGCAGTGGCGTCCATATTATTAGATGTCGGATAAATATATGTATCTGTGTTCAGATTATTTTCACTGAATTCCGAAGCATACTTTTTGCTAAGCTCTTCATATCGGTTTTTGTAAAAATTAAAGAATTTTTTACCGCCAAGTGTAAATCCCAGTACTGTTCCATCGTGGGCAATCACCATCTCTTCAACACCTAATTTGTCCAGATTGTAGGATAAATCGAACATTACAAGGCTGTAAAGGCTCTCATAAGTCAGGATAATTGATGAAATATAGCTGTCTTCATATGTCTTTCGCTGAATATCCCACGGTGTTTCTGACTCAACAAAGTGCCTTACAATACTAAAAATACTGTATGTTTGCAATGAGCGTGGCACATCGTCGGTATTGTTTCCTGTACCCAGTATTGCCCTTCCCAGATCCATTGCTGAGTTGTAAACATCTGTTGGGGTTTTAAGACTTACCGGACGGACTCCTTTTTCGTTTGCCTCACCCCTGATACCGTCCTCAACACCGGCAATATCCTGAATAAAATTCTTTTCATCAAAGCCGTCAGTACCAACGGTGTCATTTGCATTTTTCAGATTGGTAAATAATGTTTTGTATTTATTAAAAGCATCATTATAGCTTGGTAAAAAGATATTTATATACTGTTCTGAATACTTATTGTCCTGTAATTGTGAAGATATTTTCTGCACCTCGTCATTCAGTTCACCAATTTGCTTTTTTACATCTGTAATTTGCTTGTAAATATCATCATTTGATATTCCTTTTTCAAAATTAAATACTGTAATTCCCAGACTGTCGAAAATATTATTCTGCACCCATTTTTCTGTTTTTGTCACAAGCTTTGTACCTAACTTATTTACAAATTTTTTTCCCTGAGAAACAGCCTCGTTTTTGATTTTTCCTACAATTTCACTTGTGATTTCATCAGCAGTAAAACCGAATCTGTCATCGTATTTTTCATCATATGTTTCATATGTAACTTTACCATAATCGAATGTCTGCTCTTCCGTATTGTCGCATCCTGCCATAAAAGTGACCGCAGATGCCAATATTGTAAGTGTCAACAGAACTGATAGACAGGAATTTAGCAATTTTTTTATCATAAGAACTCCTCCTGTATTTTTAATGATAATATCTAATTTTATAATACGCTTAAACCAAATTTTTTTCAATATTCGATGCAAAACTGGGCAAAAAAACGACATAACTGGACATTTTTTACTTTCCAAACGAGTTGACACCCGTTGAAAATACCTTTATACTAAAAATGTAATTCAGAAATGAGGTTTTTATATGAAAAGGACATCAAAAACATTTATACCAAAAATATGTCTGTCGGTGCTGTTTTCTCTGATTCTTTGTGCAGTGTCGGCTACGGCTGTTTTTTTCTATACACAGCCTATGGAGGACAAATCATATAACCTTTCATTGCTTCCCGATGACGGTCAGGAATGGGAGGGCGAAAAAGGCTGGACCGTTTATTCCAATAAACAGGGCAAACTGAAAAATCTTGTTTCCGACGGATTCGGCGGATATGACGGCTTGGACTATGTCGGACAGACTTTCTATTTTTCCCGTGAAATGACGGAAGAGCTTGACAGCCCAAGTCTGAGAATTGATGTTGCCAACCGAAGCATAAGCATATTTCTTGATGACACGCTGATTTATACAGACTGCCCCGATGCAGACAATCGCATAGGCTATCTGGAACTTCCGATGCTTGAATATGACAAATCAGAGCCTGTTGTTGTGTCACTTCCTCTTGACTATGTCGGTCATACTCTGACAATCGCCCAATCAACACCCCTTTATTCCGAAAAACAAAACGGTACTGATACCGTTTATCCCTGTAATGTTACACTTTACTGTGGTTATTCCTATGAAAGCGGACTGATTGCAGACACATCACGAACTATGATACCTGCCGTTCTGCTGTTTGCTCTTGAAATTCTGCTTTTGATTGCATTTGTATGGAATTCAACTCTTGGAAATACAGCTCCTGACATGCCTGCTCTTGCCACAGCAGCCTTCTTCCAGATGTGCGGAATACTGGTTAAGGCTCCGTTTTCCTATCAGTATTTCAAGGAAATGCCGATTGATTTGGAAAGGCTGAGTTTTTATCTTTCCATAGGGGCATTATTGATATTTATTACAATAAAATCGAAAAAACTGCGAAAGTTTTTCTTAGGAATAACCATTCTGCAATTTGCAAGCGTCGCCCTTTATTGTATTGTAAAATGCACCACTTTGCTTGAATACGGCAACCTTTATCTGTTCATAGTAAATCTTCCGCAAAATATAGGTTTTTTATCTCTTTTTGCCGTGCTTATCTGCTCTTTTATACAATGGAAGAAAGACAGCCGCTTTTTCCGTCATTACTCAATGTCGGTGCTTATCATTATCGGAATATATGCTGTATTCCTCTTGATAAGTCCATTGTTCTCTGCGGATTACGCAAAATCTGTTTTTGAAAGGATTTACAATGACGCAATAAATCTTATGCCTGTTTTCACATTACAGCTGCTATGGTATCTTTGCCTTATTTCAGGTGTCATTTCGATTGTAATTGAGCTTGTTGAAAGAGAAACAGCCAGAAGAACAGAAAACGCAGTGCTGACTGCAAGAAACGAGCTTGCGATGGAAAGCTACGAAAATCTCTGCCGCCAGTCAGAAGAGATAATGATGATCCGACATGACACAATGAAGCACTATGCATTACTGCAAACCATGGCACAACAGAATCCGGAACAGTTGCCTGATTACTTAGAGCAGTTAATCGGAGAAATGAAAGAAATTCGTCCTGTTGTGCAAAGCGGAAACCAAATGCTTGACATTATTATAAACGGTAAGCTCGGTATTGCCACAGACAAAGGAATTGCCGTTGAAATTATCCGTTCACAAGCACCGGAAAAGTTACCTCTTACAGATACACAGCTATGCTCCCTCATTACAAATATTCTTGACAATGCTATTTCAGCCGCTTCTTCCTTAGGGGTTGAAAAGCCGTACATTAAGCTTGACTTTCACTGTAAAAACAACAATTTTGTCTTTTTATGCGAAAACACTATGAACCCTGAACAATCACCTCACCGCAGAACAAATGAACGGCAACAAAAAATACCCATGTCTGAACATGGGTACGGTCTGAAAATTATTCGTCGTATTATGAAAAATTTTAATGATATGATTTCTATTGAAAACGAGGGTAATATATTTAAGCTTTCAATAATCATTCCGCTTGAATAACTTTATTTTTCCATCCAGTAAAAAAATTGTTTACGAACCTCCTGAATACGATGCTTGCTGACAGGAATACAAATTCCGTTCATAAGCTCCACCTCTGCAGCACGCACAACACGGATAAAACGCATATTCACAAGGAATCCCTGATGACAACGGATAAATCCCCGTTCTGAAATTTCTGCTTCAAACTCGGAAATTCGCATTGTAGTAACACATTCGCCCTGCTCCTGAACAACCCGACAGCCTCGCCCTTGTGTTTCAATATACATAATTTCTTCGGTTCTGAACCTTTGCGTGCCGCCGTTTACGGGAATTAAAAGCTCCCTGCTTGTTTGTATCTGTTCAAAGCAGTAAAAAAGTGCCTCACGAAAGCGTTCCTCTTCAATCGGCTTTGCCAGATAGCGTGCTGCGGATACTTCGTATCCTCTCAGAGCCATTTCCCTGTTGCTCGATATAAACACAATCGAGCCGTCGAATGAGTCTTTGCGCAAAAACCGTGCGAGCTCCATTCCGTCCTGCTGCGGCATCATAACATCAAGTAAAAGCAAGTCATACGATTTGCCGAAGCTTATTGCATCAAGCAGCTCTCTACCGCTTTCAAAGCAGGTAAGATTTGGCTTGATGCTTTCTTTATTGCATATTTGTTTTGTCATTTTGGCGATTATTTCAAGAGTACTCGGATCATCATCGCAAACAGCAATATTAAAAGTGTGACTTTGCAGTTTCAAGTCAATCACACCCTTCGATTTATCATTTTTAATATATTTTTATTATACCACTATATCAAGCGTAAATCAAACAGGAAGCTGAATAAAATGTAAATTTGTAATGTGATTTATGTGTCGTTTGATTTATACGGTGATGTACTTGGGAGTTTGACAGTAAAAATATAAAAAATGAACCTCAAAGCCTGATGATAAGCCGAAAGATTTTGTCAATTTTTTGCTTTGATGGGTAGTAATATATGCTGTAATTAGTTCGGGGTGGATAAATAAAGAAACGGACAGCGATTTTTATTATCGCTGTCCGTAACTTATTTTCGGAATTTTCTGAAATTATTTATGCATTATTTTTTATATGATTTTCTTTTGCCTGCAAAGCACAGTGCTGCCAAGCCTGCCGCCACAAGTACCGTGATGAACAGAGGAAACAGAGGGCTTGCATCACCTGTATTTGTATTGCCTGATGAAGACTGACTGTTTGATGTATTTTCTGAAACATCTGAGTTTGTTGGTTCAGTTGAACTTGTCGGAATATCGGAGCTTGTAGGCTCGTCTGATGGTTCAGTTGACGGTTCTGCCGATGGTTCTGCCGATGGTTCTGTTGATGGTTCTGACGGTTCAACAGACGGTTCGTCAGGTTTTACAGTATCAGTTACTTCAACTGTTAAGGTTTTAGTCCTGATAAGTGAGGACGGAATTTCATTCCAGTTATCAAGAGTTACCGAGTTTGTATCATCAATACAAATAATATTGTATGATTTCGGAGCATACATTAAGGTAATTGTAGCCTTGCCTTTTGAAACAGGCTGTAAAACATCATTTACTACTTTTACAACTGATTCGTCGGAGGATACATATCTTACATCAATTCCGTTTTCCGTGTCACTGTTAAATATTCCTTTGATATTTAATCCAAGTAATTTGTCAGTGCCGAGTTTGATATTTGTACCGAGCTTTTTGCCGCTTTCAAGGTCTGAAAGTTCAATATCTTTGATATTTGCAGCTATATCAGCCTGTTCTTTTGTTGCACTTCTTATCACTGCTGTGTCAATATCGTTAGCCACACTCTTTACGGTTATTGTGGCTTTTTCCTGAATGGTGCCGTCATCAAGTGTTGAAACTTCAAAGTTGCTGTCCTTTACGGGAACAGTCCATTCAACAGTTTTTGTTTCACCGATTTCAAGGTCAAACGGTTCGCTGTCTGTCGTTTCTCTACCATTAAGCTCAGTGTGAATTACAAGTCCGCTTGATTTTTCTTCGCCGTTGTTGTAAACGGTTGCGGTAAGTTTAACGGTGTTTCTGTCAACAAATTCAGTGTCAACGCTTTCCAAAGCCCAGTTATCAGCATAGGTGAGTATTTCTTCTGTGCTTTCGATTTCCTTGCCGTCATCAAGAGCAACGGCTTTCATAACTTTTCCGTTAATTGATTCGGGAATATCACAGGAGATAACTGTTGATACTGTTGCACCGCCGTTGATTTCCGGAATTACATTACTTCCGACAAATTCATTATCAATGTAAAGCTGAACTTCAACATCTTTTGCAAGTGAAACATTGTTGTTTGTTACATCTATTGCAATATTAGTGTTTTTCTGACCTGAAATAATATCTTCAATATTGCTGAATTTTAAGCTGTAATCAGCTTTGCCGAGGTCAAAGTCGGCTGTGCATAATTCAGGGTTATCTTTATCAATACCGGCATATTTTTCACCGCTCTTTTCATCTGTAAGAACCATACTCATATTTTTGAGATATACAAATCTAAGTATATTTTCACTTGTAACCGTTGCATCAATGCCCGAATAGTTTGCACCTTTTTCGTCGGTGAGAGTAACAGGTTTTGTCCAGGTTTCTGTTCTTACATTTTTAAGAATCAGGTCGCCGGCTTTAACGACACCTTTCAAGCCGTTTATATCCTGAATTGCATTATAGTCAATGATGTTTCCGTCATTGTCTTTTTCAGGGTAAACAAGAGCGTTTCCGTCTTTGTCATAAAGCTGTGATTCTTCAAAATCTACACTGTTTGCTATAATGTTTATCTGACGCTCTACTAACTGATTTTCAGGCTTTATTGCTTCCTCTGAGTTAGGGTCAATTCCGTCTTTGTATGTAACGCCGTATTCTGTCCACATAACATAGATATGACCGTCATCACCGAGGAATGCCGAGAATCCTGAAAGCGGTTTGCCTTCTTTTGCTTCAACTACTGTTTCAGGCTTGTTGTAGTCACTGTCTGATTTATCAAACAGCCACACTTCTGTTCCGTCCTGAGATTTCATAGTAAATCCGTTGTCAATAAGCTGTTTTACATCATATTCAACAAAATTTCCGTTATCAACATAGAACAGATTTACTCCGCCTCTTTCGTCATAAAGAAGTCTGACATCACTGCCTTGTTCTCTGTTGTCGTTTGTAATGCGTATTGCATTGTATTCTCTGTTTTTCCTGTAATCATATACTTTTACGAATATATCACGGTCGTTTGTGGTTTCAGTGTTACCGTCAATGTCAATGCAGTATGCACTGATAACTTTGTCCTTGTAACCTATTGTATCAAATGAGAGAATTAAATAATCCTTGCCGATACCTGTCAATTTTACTTCATCAGATGTCGGTCTTTCATTCCAGTAGCCGTTGCCGTCAGAAATTCTGCTTTCGTCAACATAGACATACTTTGCAAAATCCACGAAGTTCTGACCGTACCAGTTTTTCTCAAATGTTTCTCTCTGTGACGGTGAGAGAACTTTGAGTTTTTCAGCGGCATCACCCATATAGCTGTCGATCCATTCTTCTTTTTCAAAGTCATAGAAACGATATGCTATTGTTTTATACGGGTTAAGAAGGTCGCCGACGGTTACTTCTTCATCACTTACAGCTTGCTGATATTCTTCCTTAAAGTAGCTTACCATAAGATATTTTTTGCCGTCAGTTTCATAATAAGCTACATTCGGCGTATGGTCGGCAAAACGGTCAGCGGAAGTATTCTTTGTAATATAGTCAATTTTGCTGAATGTGTTTGTGTCAGCGTCAAAGAAACAACCTTTAATGCTGTTGCTGTTGATTCTTACAACCATATTATTTTCAGCTTCCTCAAATGACATATCAGTGCTTGACCAAAGGATAAGCAGTTTGCTGTCGTTGATTTTGTACATATACGGAGTAAGAGCAATTTCAGATACCTTGTCAATTATCTCAGGTTCTGACCATACACCGTTTTCGCAGATAGAGTAGGCAACAGATGAGATGTTGTAGCCTTCTTCATCTACGCCCGCAATATTGTCGTCAACCCAGAGCATAAACTGTCTGTTGCCGATGATTGACTCAACATACGGCTCAGCGTCAGTATATACAATCTTTTGGAGAGTTGTTTCACCGTTTGGATTAGTCTTTCCGTTCCATTTTATGTTTTTGTTGTTATTTGTCAATGCGTCAGAATAATCTTCTTCGGTAACGACTTCATATCTTGCGTCATTACTGTTTTGTCTGAGGAGATTATTCGCCCTTGAATAAGTCGCACCGTCAGCACGAAGATTCATAGGTGATGTTTCAAACATATTGTACTTATATTCACCGAGAGAGTATTCTTTTGAGATAAGTCCGAAAAGAAGTTCAAGAATAAGTTTACCTGAAAGTTTAACACTTCCTTCTCTTGTACCTCTTGTGTCGAAATACATATCAAACTCAGCCTTGCCGTTTAGTTCAAGTTTTGCAAGACCAAGCGGCAGTTCTGCACCTACACCAAGACTGACATACGGTTTAAGTCTTAAACCGCCATAAAAAGTGAGCTTGCGGTCTGAACCGTACATACCCATACTGTCGGCAAGATTTATTCTCGGGTCGTCGTCAGTACCCTTTGCCTGAAAATACAGCTTGTTGTTTTCATATCTTTCAACACCGATTATACCTGTAATGTCACCGCCAATACAGCCTGTAACATATATGGATATACCGACAGGTGTTGCATAAGAATATTTTGCACTTACTTCACCTGAAAGAGTTGCAACGATAACGAAATCGTCAAAATACCAGCTTTCTTTTTCTTCGTTGTATCTCATTTTGAGCGAGAATGCTATTTTGAGATCAAGCTTATAGTTTGAAGTCAGCTTGGCACTCTTTTTGTTGTCCTTACTGTCTTCAACAAGATCATCTGCCTCTTTGCTTTTGTCAGCGTCCGTAACATCGGCAGGCGGTGCAGGGTCTTCACCTGATGATTCTTCCGCTTTTGATTCTTCTTCTTTTGATTCTTCTTCGGCAGGCGGTGCAGGGTCTTCATCTTTCACAAGAGCTTTTGCCTCGTCCTCAGGTTTTTCCTTTTTCTTCTTTGAGGAGTCATACTTGCCTTTCCAGTCCTTGCTCCAACCGTAGCTTATGTTCTTTACAATTTCGTCGGTTTCTTCATCTCTTGTTGATGTAATTGTTACAAGGCTTCCAACCTTATTTTCGATAGCGGTGGATATACCGAGGTCAAAAGCCGTGTCAGCTTTGCCAAGATATTCTATTATACCGTTGTAAGGAGCTTCAAAGGAGTTGATAATAGCAATAGCACCTATGTATTTTTTGAAAGAAATGCCCAGTTTATGTTCGATATATCCTATACCGTTCTGGTCAAATACACGAACAGTAAGATAATCGCCTGCCGATATACCTTCTTGTGCAGGGTTAAAGCTGTAATATCCGCTGTTTTTCTTTTTCTCATTGTTCAGCTTAGGAGAAATTGCGTATTTTTTGGTTGCTGCATCAAGAAGTTTAACATCATAGGTCTTTTTAAGAGTACCGTCTTTTGAATACAGATACACTTCTGATTTTCCGACTTCAAATCCCGACACAATCGGGTTAATCGTAAAAGTAAACAGGTATCTGTGGTCATCGTTGTAAACCTCTGTATCGGGATTTTTCTCCGTCGCAGTATATTTGTGGTCATTTATAACCTTAGTGTCTATTGTGATCTGTTCTGCTTGCAGATTATTAACATTAAATGTATTGTACTCATCATATTCAACATTAGCAGGACAGCCTACTGTAATTCTTTGAGTCCAGTCACTACTGCCGTTGTTGAAAATAACATTGTAAATTTCATTATAGGCGAAATCTTTGCTCTTGAATTTAAAATTACCGTTATCGTCGGTCACTGTTGTCATTCCGTTTACAACAACTTCAACACCTGATGCAGGAGTCTTTGTGCCTTCTTTTCCGTTTGTGTTATCAAGAACGCTTTTACCTTTATAGTAAACTGTTCCTGAAATGACATTTTCAACATCTGACGGAACTTTTGGTACAACGGAATAGTAAAGCTGTCTGTCTATCGGAAATTCCGAAACGAATGTAAAGTAATCGCCCGACATACCGTTTTTCTCTATCAGGTCATAGTATTCTCCGAGTGCGACCATTTCAGCGGCACTGTAATTGCCGTCACGGTTGGTATCACCTGTGCGGTCATTCCATACAACCTTATAGTTTTTTGTATCAGCTTCTTCTTTAAATTTCGGGAAGAAGTTGTATCTTTCACTCATAGAATATCCTTTGAGATTTATTTCCAGACCTTTACAAAGTGTACGCTCAATATCTTCGATTGTTTTTTTGTATGTTCCTGTATATTCTGCTGTAAGTGCTTTGCCTGTTTCGGGGTCTGCCGAACTTACAATAACCTTGTTTTGATATTCAGGATAAGCGGCAGGGTTTACAGCCATATTTATGACAGAATCCTTTGTTCTTAATTTGAGATTAACAAATCCGACACCGTCGTTTCCGTATCTGCCTATGGATTGATTCTCTACATACAAATCAGCAGGTGTTATTGAAATAACGCCGCTTGTATATTTGACAAAGTCCTTTGCATGCCACGAATAATATTTTTGTGACAATTCAAATAGATATTTTTGTGTTTCTTTATTGACTTCTTTTATGCTTTTGTCATAAAGTCTTGAGTAAAGTTGTCTTTCAATTTTGTCCGATGTTGAACAAACATTTAAGTAGTTGGTTGAGTACCATTCATAGCCGTAAATTGTTTTTCTGTCCTTTGGTACAATGCTGTAATTGATTGTGTCCAGCTTGCCTATGGTCATTATGTCGCCGTCTTTGAATGTGCCTTCTGCAATGGTAACATTTTCGGTGTTATCAATGTTTAACTGAATATTTGCCGTTTTCTGACGGTAAACAGGATAAATTTCAAACAACGGTGCATTGTGTCCCTGGAATTTTTCGTTATAGTTTGTTTTATCTACCGGAACATTTCCGTAGGTTATTTTTCCTGTTTTCGTGTCAACATGATAACCTTTGAGTTTTCCCTGATACAAATCATTTACGGAAATATGATTGCCCTCAACATAATAATATCCATAGTCGGTGTAGGTTGATTTAATCTTTACACCCCAGAGATAGATGTTTTCACGCTCTTTTTCACTGAGCTGACTGTTTGTAAAGTCGCTTTTTACCGTAATAACATCATCTTTATAGAAAATATTTTCGTCTGTTGTTTCTTTCTGACCTTTTTCTTTGTATATAAGACCGGAACCGTCTTCAAAAGATAAGCCACCGATATATTTAGCGTCTTTGTCCTTTGTTCTTTCATAGTCTGTCGGACTTGTGTAGGTCTTTGTGTGCAGCCACGAATCCTCGTCACTGCGTTTCATCTTGCCTGATTCTTCACCCTCGTGTGACAGTCCGCTTATCAGGCGTATTCTTATCGGTATTCCGTACAGATCCATATAATAAAAACGGGCATCGGTATCTTTGGTATCTTTTTCATACCATGTTCCGTATTTTATACTTGTTGCTTTTTGTCTGTCGCTGTCGGTAAGATAATAGTCGCCTTTACAATTATTCTTGATTGTACCTGCTTTATTAACAATAACCTGAATAGGTAAATCAAACTGATAAGGTGAATTTGTTTTGCCATTAAGATAAAGATATGTATAAAAGTCTTTATAATAGCCTTCTGACCCGAAGAACCACCAGCGTGTATCATAATATGTACCTGGTGAATAGTTGGCTAAGTCATAATTAAGCACACCACTCATGGAAATTGTGTCCGGTGCATACCATAAACATTGGGCTTGATATCGAAAAATAATCGGTTTGTCAATAACACTTCCGATTTTTTTGTATTTCCAGTAATTTATTGTTTCATTAGCCTCATTTGCTTTTGCGGCTGCATTTACAGCAAGCGGTACATTATCAAAAGTTGTATCGTCGGCTGTGTTTAAATCAAACGGTGCATAGCGTACAATTTTTACAGCGGCACTGTTGGAATTGTCAGCACTGTCGGATTGTATAACAATCTTTGCACTGTCGCTTTCGTCAACACGGACATTGAACGATACAGAACTGCTTTCGGGGTGTTTAATTATCGGAATTTCAATTTTTCTGTATTCCTGTTCAGCACTGAAAGACAGTGTGTCGGAAACAGGATTGTAGTATATTCCGCTTTCGGCAGTGTCTGACGCTGTACTTATTGTAGCCTCGCCGTAGTGTGAAATGCCTTTTGTACGGCGAATTGTGAGAATTGCCTTGTCCTCATTCGGCTTTACTGTTATTTCGTCCTCGTCAATAACGAACTCGGATTTTTCGCTTTCGTCATTGTCTTTGATGTTGATAAGTCCTGACGGGTTGTCAACAAGGTCAGCACCCTTTGCGTCGGTAAGCACAAGCATTGCAATTTCGTCGTCTTCCGATTTGTCATCATCAACAACAATGAATTTAAGTTTTTTGTAGGTTTCACCCGGTGCAAAGGTGAGTTCACATTCAGCACCAGGCAGTTCGGAATAGGTATCGTTGTAAGCGTCGGAAAGTTCTTCCGTTGTAAGTCCCGAATCTTCTCCGTCTATGGTTTTTTCCGTCCATAATTTCCTGTCGCCTTTTTCGTCAGTGAGAAGTTCCTTTGCGGATTGCAAATCCGTGCCGACTTCATCAGTCGGGGAAAGTACTGTTTCAGTCGGTGTTTCCTCTGAGGTTTCGCTTGATGTTCCTGTCTGAGCAGTGTCTTGATTTTCGGTTGATGACAGTGATTCTGATGTTTCGCTCTCGGTTGTGACAGGGGTTTCCTTTCCGTCAAAGACAGCAGGAGTGTCCTGAGCATCTTTAAGTTGTTGTTTGTAGATACCCGAATCCTCGTCGGCTTTGAGTTCATCATCACCGAACCAGCCCGGAACAGCTATTTTGTAGTCGTCACCATAGTCTGCGGAAACATCAACCGCCTTGAATTTTACAGTTGCCTCTTTGTCGTTGTTTCCTGCACGGATAATGGCAAATTCAATACTGCCTG
>JBJFIB010000004.1:0-4418 GCA_051894195.1 Acutalibacteraceae bacterium | reverse complement strand
GGCTTAATTGTCACGGACTGTTTTATTTATGTAGCGTTTTTAAGGCTTTTGTAGCACTATGGGGCACTTCCAAAAAAGAAGTGCCCCACGAAAAAGTCAGTGTTTATGCGGCTTTCAGCGATTTTGGGGCGTTAGGGCACTTTAAAGCGTATTTCTTTATATATATAATATATTATTTTTATTTTTTCTTATATAAGAAATTAAGAAGAAGTGCCCCATATTTATATTTATTATTCAAAAACCCCAGTATTTATGCGGCTTTGGAGTATATCAGCATCTAAAAAGAAGTTCCCCATATCAGCAAAGAAACGCCCCATATCAGCAAAGAAACGCCCCATATTTTCAAAGAAGTGCCCCAAACTTTTCGCCATAATAAAAAAGAATAATTCCTCACTCCTAACTAACAAAATTGTTTCTTTTATCTGAAAATAAAATGTGCTATAATAGCATTAAAATTGATGAAATGAGGGATATTATGTATTTTAATCTGCTTGATGAAACTTCAATGGAAAGCGTCGAAGAAACACTCACAATGGCACAAAAATGGCTTGAAGAAACTTCAAACTGGCTATGGGCGATATTGCCGAATATTATATCAGCAGTAATAATCTTTATTGCGGGCTGGTGGCTGACAAAACTTATATGCAAGGTTTTCGTCAAAGCTATGAAAAAGGGCAAGGCTGACCTTACAGTAATAAGTTTTCTTGCGTCTATCATCAATGCCGCACTTAAACTTCTTGTAATAATCTGCGTACTGTCAACAATCGGGGTTGATGTCACAACGCTTATTGCGGCAATCGGTGCGGCTACGGTTACGGTAGGTCTTGCACTCAAAGACAGCCTTGCAAATGTTGCCAGCGGTACGCTGATAATTCTCAACAAAAAGTTCAAAACAGGCGACTATATCGAAAGTGACGGCTTACAGGGTGAGGTTGTAAAAATCGAAATGATGTACACCACCCTGCGTACATACGACAACAAGGAAATTATGATTCCTAACTCAAAGCTGACATCAAACAACATAACAAATTATTTTGTCCGTGAACAAAGGCGTGTTGACCTTGTTATTCCAATCGGCTATAATGAAGATGTTGAAGAGGCACGCAAGGTGATTATGAAAATAATACATACCGACAGCCGTGTAATACAGGAACAAAACAACAAGGTTATGATACAGCAGTTTGGCGAAAGCAGTGTTGACCTTTGTGTATGGATATGGTGCCGTTCGGAAGATTACTGGAATGTCAAAGCGGATATTCAGGAAAAAATCAAGTCCGAATTTGAAAGAAACAACATCACAATTCCGTTCAATCAGCTTGATGTACATCTGATAGACGAAAAAATTTCAAAGTAAAAAAGGAGTTTTTTAAAATGATTCTTGCCATTGATGTCGGAAACTCAAACATAGTTTTCGGCGGTATCGAAAATTCAAAAACAGCATTTGTAACACGCATTACCACAAGCACCGGAAAAACAGACGACGAATATGCCGTACTTTTCAAAATGCTTATCGAGCTTAATAATTTATCGCCCGACAGCTTTGACGGTGCAATAATTTCGTCGGTTGTTCCTCAGCTTAACAACATACTCAAAAGTGCCGTCTATAAAATAATCTCAAAAGAACCTATGATTGTAGGTCCCGGAATAAAAACAGGTCTTAACATCAAAATCGACAATCCTGCTCAACTCGGCAGTGACCTTGTTGTAGGTGCTGTTGCGGCTGTTGCGGAATATCCGAAGCCGCTTATCGTCATTGATATGGGTACGGCGACAACAATTTGTGCAATCGACAAAGACGCCGTTTATCGTGGCGGAATAATCTATCCCGGTGTAAAGGTTTCGATGGAATCCCTCACAAAAAGTGCGTCATTACTGCAAGGAATAAGCCTTGAAGCTCCAAAGAAAGTTATCGGCACAAACACAATCGACTGTATGCGTTCGGGTACTGTTTTCGGTAATGCATCAATGATTGACGGTATGATTGACCGTATCAGCAAAGAACTCGGCGGAAATGTTACCGTTGTTGCAACAGGCGGTCTTTCATCACGAATTATCCCCTACTGCACCCACAAAATAATCCTCGACGACAACCTCCTCCTCAAAGGCTTACAAATAATCTACAACAAAAATAACCCTTAAAAGTGTGGAAAGTGGAGAGTGGAGAGTGGAGTTGTTGTGACCGTCAGTTTGTTGTGCTGAGATAAACTGACTTTGTAAAAAACTTTAATTCCAAGAAAAAAACAGCGTACACGGATTTTTTGTGTACGCTGTTTCTTATTGTTTTAATAATTCCGCATTAAATTATGCTTCCTGAGTTTTTTTGGATTTGTCGGACTTTGAGGCATTTCTCTTTGCAGCTTTCCTCTTGTCCTTGTGGTTTGTCCACATAACCCAGAGAGGACAAGCAATACAAAGTGATGAATAACAGCCCGATACAAGACCTATCATCATAGGAAGTGCAAAGCTGATGATTGAATCAATGTTGAAGATGAGTGCAACGATAAGAACAGATGCTATTGCTGAAATTGTTGTGATTGATGTGCATATTGTTCTTGTAAAGCACTGGTTCATACTGCAATTCACGAGGTCTGCGTTTGTTGTCTTAGGACCGAGTTTCTTGCGGTTTTCTCTGATACGGTCATAGATAACGATTGTATCGTTGAGTGAGTAACCGAAAATCATAAGAACAACGGCAATAAAGTTATCGTCAAGCGACATACGGAATACCACGAATGTGAAATATACGATAATCAGGTCGTGTATGAGTGCAACAACCGCCATACAGCCTGCCGACAGACCGCCGATTTTCTTGAATCGCAAGCCTACATAAACTATCATAAGCACAGCCGCAAGAATTACAGCCGCAAGACACTTGAAGAAGAAGTTTGTACCTTTTGACGGGTCAACTGATGATGACTCGCTTTCCGCAAAGTTATTGTCAGGGAATGCCTTTGTGAGTGCGTCAGTTATCTCGCCTTTTTCCTTGACTGAGAGTGCCTTTGTTTCGGTGAATTCAAGTGCAACAATGTGATTGTCCTTTGAACTCTTGTCAGCGGCAAGGTTTTCGCTGAATGTGAATGAAATTGTTTCTTTTGTTGCGTCCTGTGCAACCTTTTTTACTTCGCTTTCGGAAATATCTCCGCCGTAGGTATATTTGATGATTGTACCGCCGGTGAACTGAATGTCAACCCTTGTAGGAAGAACAAATATATTCAGCACGAGGCATACAAGCATAATGCCAAGAGATATGCCGAAAAAGATTTTTGACTTTCCGATAAAGTCTATATGGAATGTTTGTCTCATGACTTCTTACCTCCATATAATCTTCTGTTTCTCAGGAATTTCAATCCTGAAACTGATCTGAGCATAAGTCTTGATGCACCAACGCCCATAATAAAGTTTGCGATTACACCGACAAGCAGTGTGTAGCCGAATGCGTAAATAAGTCCTGTTGTTGATACGCCGAACAGTGACGAGAAGATGTTTGCAGGACCGAATACGAGGATAAGTATAATTGCAACAATAATAATTGTTACATTACCGTCGAATATAGCCGAGAAACTGCTCTTTGTACCTGTACGGATACAGCCGTCGAGAGTTTTGCCTGTATAGAGTTCGTCCTTGATTCTTTCTGCGGTAATAATGTTAGCGTCAACGCCCATACCTACCGAGAGAATCATACCCGCAATACCCGGAAGTGTCATTGTGAAGCTCGGGAATATTGTGAAGTAACCCGAAACAGCCATAATTGAGATTGCAAGCTGTCCCAGAAGTGCAATACAAGCGACAAATCCCGGAACTCTGTACATAATAATCATAAACAGGCATATAAATATCAAAGCCGCAACAGCCGCAATACCCATCGCCTGTAATGCATAAGCACCGAGTGACGGACTGATTGTGCCGTAGCTTTCAACCATCAAATCAAAAGGTAATGCACCGGCGTTAATCTTGTTTGCGAGGTCGGTTGCGTCCTCAGCAGTAAATGTACCGCTGATAGTTGCCTGACCGTCGGTGATAACATTCTGAACTGTCGGAGCAGAAATCATCTGGTCGTCCATCCAGATTGAAATTGTCTGATTGAGGTATTGCTCAGTTGCTGACGCAAATTTTTCTTTGCCCTCATCATCAAATTCAAGCAGAACAACATATTCGGTCTTATTGTCGGAAGTTGTTATGTACTGTGCTGTTGCACTCTTTACATTACTTCCGTCGAGGAGTATTGTTTCTGCCGTGTCGCCGCTTGGCGTCATATAGACAACTGAGCCGTCGTCAGCATAGGTTATGTTTGTGTAACTGTTGCCCGGTCTGAATGTGAGCTTTGCAGTTGCAGCAAGTTCCTCGATTGCTTTGTTCGGGTCATAGTCTTTTTCGTCTGACTTCCACGGAAAACGCACAGTAATTCTGCCGTTTGAGTA
>JBJFIB010000003.1:0-22307 GCA_051894195.1 Acutalibacteraceae bacterium | reverse complement strand
ATAAGAAGCTATCCTCAGGAAGCAATAAGAGAGGCACTGCTTAACTCTGTTGTTCACCGTGAATACAGTTTTTCTTCAAGCACACTGATAAGTATATTTGATGAAAAGATTGAATTTGTCAGTATCGGCGGTCTTGTAAAAGGCATCTGCATTGATGATATAAAACTTGGAATTTCAGTTTTACGGAATAAAAATCTCGCTGATATATTTTACAGACTTCACCTGATAGAAGCGTATGGAACCGGAATACCAAAAATAATGGAATGTTATCAGAATTCTTCCGCTAAACCTGAAATTGAAATATCCGACAATGCTTTTAAGCTGACGCTTCCAAAGTTCTCTCAGACCGACAACACCTCAAACCTTAACGATAACCGTGAAAACGATATTATTGAACTTCTTGCAGATAACGGTGATATGACAAGAACGGAAATACAGTCAGCTTTGTCTTTATCTCAGTCAACGGTATTGCGTGAACTAAACAATATGTTATCGAAACAAATTATCCGAAAAGTCGGTTCAGGTCGCAACACGAAATATTCTCTTGTGAATAAATAACTTTATTCAGAACCCGAAAACACCCTCTTGCACAAAAAAAACAAGAGGGTGTTTTTGTTTATCCTGTAAGAAGTGTTTTTACACCGATGACTATAAGCACAACACCGCCGAAAATCTCAGCCGTTGTCGGACTTAATGTGCGAAATCTTCTTCCGAGAAAAAATCCGGTAAGCGAAAGCAAAAAAGTTATTATTCCGATAATTGATATGGTAAGAAACATAGTAAACGGCGTATCTGCACCGACAGCTGACGGCAGTATAATCCCCGATGTCAGTGCGTCAATACTTGTTGCAAACGCCATCGCAGCCAGAACACGAAGTCTGTGACCTTGCGGAAAATCCTTTTCGATGTCGTTTTTGCACCTGCTGTCATAAATCATCTTTATTCCAAGAAACGCAAGTATCGCAAAGGCTATAAGGTGGTCATAATCCTGCACAAAGCTGCTGCCGACTTTTCCGATACTCCAACCCAGAACAGGCATAAGCATCTGAAAAATTCCGAATGTCAGTGCCGTAACAACAGCTGTTTTAACAGAAAAATGTTTATCCGACGAACCGTATGAAAGCGATACGGCTGATGCGTCCGCAGCAAGTGCGGTTCCAATTCCGACGGCTGAAACAAAATCCAAACAATCACCTCTCACGCCCTGCTGATATTACATTCTATGACGCAAAATCGGATTTCATTCATAATTTCAGTCTGAATCAAGTTTCAGTGGCGGCTAAAATCAACTCAAAATCAGCGTATTGACTTACCGCACTTATGATAATTACGCATTACGCATTACGAATTACGCATTAAACTGTCGTTTGCTCGCCGAGATGAAGTGAATAGATAATGCACTCCTTAACGGGCATTTCAAAAACCTGCTTTGCGGCATTTTTGTAGAGTTTAAGCTGTTTTGCATAGCGGTCGGCAAGCTCCTTAACTTCCTTTACCCTGTCGGTTTTGTAGTCAACGATAACAAGTTCGCCGTTTTCTATGAATATGCAGTCGATTGCACCTTGCAGGATAACGCTGTCGTCACAGTCAATGTTTTCATCAATATCCTTTGATGAAATATTTACTGTAAAACGATATTCCTTGTACAGCTTTTCCGAATGAATCATACGGTCGAAAAGTTCGCTTTGTGTGAATTTTTGTATATCGGCGTTATTCAAAGCGTTGCACTGTTCGGGCGACATATAACCCTCGCTTAAAATTCTCTGTTTTTCGCTGTCGGCATTATCAGCAATCCTGCTGAAATCAGCATATTGCATAAACATATGCAGTGCCGTTCCACGCTCGGAACCTGTCATCTTCTTTTCCTGCATAAATGCCGGACGGGAATTTGCGACAAAATCAAATTTACTGTCATTGTGTGCAAGTGCCGACGCAGACACCTTTGACGGAATGAGTGTGCGGCTTGGGTGAGGATATTTTTTTTGAAATCTCGTTTCAAGGAATTCCATAAATTCATCGTCAATCTGTTCAGTGTATTCTTCTGTTTGCCCGACGGCACTGTCTGAGATATTTCCGACTTTTACAAATTTCCAGTCTGTTTTTGTCGGAACGGTGGCAATATACTCCGCCTCTGCCTCATTTCTTAGTCCTGTCATTGACGGGTGAACCAATGCACACATAATTATAAGTTCAGCCAGAGTACCGGCATTTTCAACATTATACGGCATAATTTTTCCGTCTTTTAATTGCAGTGATACCGCAATCTCATTCAATTTTTTTGACGAAACTGACGAAATGACAATCAGCTTTTCCTTTGCTCTTGTCATCGCAACATAAAGTACACGCAGTTCTTCACTCTTTTTTTCGTGTTCAAGTTCATTATCAATCATTGTACGCTGCAAGGTAGAAAATTTCAGCATACTTTCGGTGTCTATGGTGTTAATTCCTATGCCAAGCTGAGAATGACAGAGTATTGGGGCTTTGTGACTGTCGCCTGACGACGCTGTTGACGCCATAATACACACAGGAAATTCCAGTCCCTTTGAGCCGTGAATACTCATTATACTTACGGAATTTGACGGTGCAGTATCATCAGCCGTAATGCTGTTTCCACTTTCTTCAATGTGCGTAAGCAGCCGTATAAAGCCTGTAAGTCCACTGCCGCCGCTTTCGTAGTCACGGATAAAGTTCATCATTTTGTGAATATTCTGAACTCGTATCTGTCCGTTTTTCATCGCACTGATTGCCTCAATGTAGCTTGTTTTTTCAAAGAAAACATCAAGCAGCTTACTTACGGTAACCGTAACTGACAGCTTGCGGAAATATATGAGTTCGTCCATAAAGCCGGCACACTTTTTACAGATGTTTTTTTCATCTTCGGTGAGGGATTCCTTTTCAATGTCGGAGTTTTCCTCATTATCCTTATAATCACGGGACAATCCTGCGGCATAACAGACACTTGTATAAAGTGTTCTCTTTCTGAATTTACTTTGTATTACAGCGAGGTCGTCGGCGGTAAATCCAACGACATTACTCATCATCACCGACAGCATCGGTATATCCTGCAACGGATTATCAACAATTTTAAGAAAAGAGAGTGCAACATTTACTTCATAACATTCAAAAAGACTGTTCGACTTGTCAGTGTGTGCCGGTATTCCGTTTTCGTTGAGAACCTTTGAAAATACACCTGCATGGCTTGATGTATTCCTCAGAAGAATACATATATCGCTGTACCGTATCGGTCTTTCTGCGAGTTTTTCAGATTCTCCTTTTTCTTTGACCGTGACTGTTGTGCCGTTTTTTATCATATCGTTTATTATTTCAGCAATATGTCTTGCCTCTTTTTCGTCTTTGCCGAGGTCGTCATTTTCACCGTCGTACTGTTCGCCGCCTCCTGACGAATTGCCGTCTGTTTTGATGATATGCAGTTCAAGCTCGGTGTCTTTCTTTTCGGGATAGGTTGCCCCCATAACAAGTTTTTCTTCGTCATTGTAGTCAATATCTCCGACACTCTTTGACATAAGAAGTTTAAAAACATAGTTTACACTGTCGATTATGTTTTCACGGCTGCGGAAGTTTTTATCGAGTATAATTTTTGACGGGAACTGCGGATTATTTCTGTCATACAAAGACGCTTTTTCACGGCGGCGTATGAATATTTCCGGCATAGCCTCACGGAAACTGTATATACTCTGTTTTACATCTCCGACAACAAATATATTGTTTTCGTTATTTGAAACCGCTCTGAAAATAAGCTCCTGTATTTCGTTTGTATCCTGATATTCGTCAATCATTATTTCATCAAAACGCTTTGACAGATTATGTGCAAAATCGGTTTTTTCGTATCCGCTGTCGGTCTGTTTTACAAGAAGTTTAATCATAAGATGTTCAAGGTCAGAAAATTCCAGTATGCCCTTTTCGTTTTTCGCCTGTGAAAAGCGTTTATCAAATTCAAGCAGTATTTCCTGTAAACATTTCATAGCGGGATAAAGCAGTTCCGTATCGTTTTTGTAAATCTCCTCAGTAAAGCTGAATATCGGCTGTAATTGTTTTGTGATGATATTGTCTATTGTATTAAAGCCGCTTTTTACTGTGTTAATTTCCATTTCGCTGACACCCTTAGTGTTTTTTCCCGGAGAGGTGTAAGACGGCTTTTCGTATGACATTATCAGGTCAGAAATTCTACTCCACTCACCAGTGCTGACAGCGTCATCAAATGACTTTACAAATTCCAGATACTTATTATAAGCGGCTATCTTCTTATCGGACTGAAAAACCGTGTTGCCGTCAATAACTTCATATACATCATCAAGAATACTATGAAAATACTCGTCTGTATCCTGTACCTTTTTCCATGCTTTTTTCGCAAAAATCGTATCTGAAAGCGGTATATCAGGGTTATAGAATTCAACAGACTCCGCAATCCACTGTTCAGGAAACGGGTGCGAAAGACTTTGCTTATACAAATCAAGTATTGCTTTTTCAAGACCGCTGTCGGATTTTGCACCCGAAATAATACTGCTGAGAAGCAAAAAACCACTGCTTTTCTGTGAATACATTTCCTCGATAACATCAGACATAATTCTGTTTTTCATCGCAGAAGTTTCGCTTTCATTGGCTATGCGGAAATCCTGATTGACATTGAGAACATAAAAATTTTCACGGATAATATTGCTGCAAAAGCTATGAACCGTACTTATATTTGCACGGGGCAGCAAAAGCTGCTGACGGCGGAGTGCTGTATTGTTAGGATCTCTTGAAAGCCTGTCGTCAATAGCGTCGGAAATTCTCTTTTTCATTTCTGCCGCCGCCGCATTGGTAAAGGTTACAATCAGAAATCTGTCTGCGTCAATGGGGTTGTCGTTGTCGGTCAGTCTGCCTATTACCCTCTCTACAAGGACACGGGTTTTGCCCGAACCTGCGGCGGCAGAAACAAGAATTGCACCGCCTTTGGCTTTTATTGCGTCCTCCTGTGACGGAGTAAATTTCATCTCACCCATTGTTTTCAGCCCCCTCATCTTCATTTTTCAGTTTTTCGTCTATAATCTTCATTACTTCCTTATTTTTCAATGACAATATATCATTTGTTTGCTTGCCATCCTCAAAGGTACATACCGCCTTGTAGTCACAATACTCACAGGCGTCTGTTTTGCACTTTGCAGGTATTGCCGAGATATTTCCGCCATAAAGCGATTTTGCCATTGAAAGAATTTTCTTGTCGATATAAGAAAAGATTTTCCCGAATGATTCAAGCGTCGTAAGATTGTTCATACATGTTTGCTTAAACTCTTTGCCGTTACTTTTTAAAGTCACAGGTATAAACTGTCCGCTTAAATTTTTCTCCATTGAACACAGTATATCCTTATCGTCAATTATAAGTCCCTTCATTTTCATACTCTGACTTTGCTGCTTAGCATAGATTTTGAGTTCATCTTCGTTTTTTACTTTTCCTGTCTTTGCTGACGGTGTTGACGGCATATACAGAACTCCTGCCGGCATAAGCAAATATTTTCCGTCCTCTGAATAACGCTCTGTGCCGTTTTTCTCTACTGCCGCAAGATACAAAAGCATCTGAATATTAAGACCGTAAAGTATATCTGACAGGCTGAAACTCTTGCCACCTGTCTTATAGTCAACAATGCGGATATATTTTTTGCCGTCCTTGACAAAGGTATCAACCCTGTCGATTTTGCCTGTGACATTAACCTTTTCGCCTGTCGGGAGTTCAAGGGTATATTGCGGAATATCCTCGTTTTCACCGCCGATATTGAGTTCAAAATCAACAGGTATGAATTCGGTTTCCTTGAATTCTGCTATAAGTCGTTTCAGTACAATAACGATATTTTTCTTCATACTCTCACACGCCGCCATAAAACGCCCCGTGCGTTCTTTATCTCCGCCGATTGAGATGATAAATTTCAGCAGGTATTCGTCAACAAGTTCTGAAAGCTCCTGCGGATTGTAATTTCCGAATTCTTCAAAGCCCTTGTCCCTGAGTATATTTTCAAGCACAAAATGCACAGCACTGCCGTACAGTCCCGGATCCATTGTTGCTTTTTTTCTTGGATTTGCCTTTAAGCCATATTTACAGAAATACGCAAAACCGCATTTATTGTACAACTCAATCTGTGACGCTGAAAGTCTGAGATTTTCGCCGAAAAGAGCCTTCGCGTTTTTCCTTTTTTCAATAATACACGGCTTATCCTCATACGCACGGCGTATCGCATTAAACCGTGACGAATATTGTTCGGATTGTTCATAGTATTTTTTGAGTGTGTCAAAACGGCTGTTTTGCTGATTGAAATTTTCGGCACAATACGAAAACGACTGTGCCTCAGCATAAAACATTCTGTCGTCAGGAAGATTGTCCCTGCGTCTGATTTTTATATTTTTGTCAATATTTGAAATCTCACGGTATATAGATGACGGTTCACAGTTTTCGCCGTTTGAGTCAGCCTTGTACCAGCTTATGAACAGTTTTTCTGACGGACTGCTGACTGCCGAATAAGCATTATATTTTTCTTTGAGCGACGCCGCATAAAGCGACTCATAAACAGGGAGTTCACATGCAAGAAGTTCACACCGCTCAGAATCGCTGAACAGTCCGCTGTCGGCAGGAACAGCAGGAAAAATATTTTCAACGGCACCGATAACAAAAACAGCTTTCGGATTTTCAACACGGATATTTCCCGCTGTACCGATTGTAACCTGGTCGAGAGTCTGCGGTATATCCGAAATATCGTTCTGTTTTATCATAAGGTTCAGCAGTTCGGCATAACGCCTGCTGTCAAGATAGGTGTCTTTCAGCACAGTGTACATTTTGTCGAGAATATCCATCATAATATCCCATATTCTCGCCTCCTCTTCCTTTGACCTTATGTCCTTTTTCATATCAAAATAGCTAACCAGTTTTTTTATTGCATCAGCGGCTTTAATTTCTTTAAGCAAATTATAAACCGCAACAGAAATTTCTGCACCGTTTTCGGCTTCTGACAGTGAATACGCAAATTTTTCAAGCGGTTCTATTGCATCTTTGCGGAGCTGCTCAATTTTTTTGAGTTCTTCCTCATTTTTCCTGTCGCTGTTTCCGTCGGGATTCATTGTGAACGGACTTTTCCAGCGTTTTCCACGAATATCCCACATATATGCATAATTTTCCAGTTTGCATATATCGCCGAAATCAAGCTGAGTAAGACCTGTTTTAAGAAATGTAAAAATACTCTCGGTGTTAAATGACGAATGTACAACATCAAACGCCGAAAGCACAAGCTTTACAAGCGGTTTTGTTTCGAGTTTCTGAGGATTTGACATAAAATATGAAATATTGCACTTTGAAAATTCCGTTTCGATTATGCTTTTGTACATTTCGGGCTGACGGCATATAACGGCAATATCACTGTATGAATATCCCTCATAAAGCGTAAGCTGAGAAATATCCCTTGCCGTCTGTTCGATTTCGTCGTATTCATCGTTTGCCTCGTACATCTGCACAGCATTATCATCAATAAAATATTCGTCGCCGTCATAACGGTACATTGATTCCTCGATTGCGGCAAGCGACTGTGCTTTGAACCTTTTTTGTTCATCAAGCCATACAGTTGTGGCAAGTTCAATGTTATTGTTTTGTGCTGTGCGGATAAGCTGACGGTATGTATCATCAGGTTCTGCAAAGATTGAATTCTTAATGTTCTTGCCGTCATTTCTCTCACAGCCGACTGAAATTGTCACGCTGTCAGCTTGTCGGATTATACATTCAAGCACACGCATTTCCTGTCCGGAATAACCGTTAAACGAATCGAGAAACACAGTTTTTCCGCTGAAATAAGGGTGTTCAAGCAGTGTTTCATACAGTCTTGTAAGGTCGTCGTTCGGGTCTGAATATGCCCTGTCTATAAGTGCATTGTAGGTTGAATAAATCAATGCACTTTCACGCAGCTTTTCTTTCAGGCGTTCATTTTTAACACGGTCAGCGGTTTCAATCAGGTCATCGGGAGTGATTGCACACATCTTATACTCCCTCACAGCACCCATCATAAGTTCCGTCAGGTCGTTTTTCTTACTGCGGTTTCCGTAGAGTATAAGTTTGTCGGAAATCTCCTCCAACGCAAGACTCATAATAACGGTTTTTGTTCCGTCGTCAATACGCTTTTTTGTAATACCGCCGTACTTTTCAAGAATAATATCGCAAAGTCTTGAAAAACTAAGCACACTTATTTTTGACGCTTTTTTCGCACCAAGATTTTCAAGAATTTTTCTTTCGTTCTGAAACGAACTTTGTTCGGGAACAATAAGAATTATATCTTTATGACTGTTTGCGGCATTGAATATTTTTTTGCGGATAAATTCTGTTTTTCCGCTTCCGCTTCGTCCGCATACTAATTGCAGCAAAAGAATTCCTCCTTTTTCAAATGAAAATTCTCGTCTTCTGTAATCATTATACCATATATAAAGTACAAAAAGGCGGACAACCAAAAATTTCTTTCCCATAATTTTTTATTGCATAAAAAACTCTTTACAAGCGGGAAGTTGTGTGATATAATCAAGAACGGTTGATGCCCGTTCTCAGCTTTCGGATTAAGCCCGTAAGGGAACCCACAGCCATTGTCTGAGATTGCACCGTATTTTTTGCGGTCTGGGTGTAAATAATATTTTTATAAAGGTGGATAACACAATGCTTAAAGAAGAAAAAGACGCAATAATCAAAGAATACGCCATTCACGAGGGCGACACAGGTTCTCCTGAGGTTCAGATTGCTATTCTCACAAAGAGAATCAACGACCTTACTGAGCATCTCAAAACACACAACAAAGACCATCATTCAAGAAGAGGTCTTTTCAAAATGATCGGTCAGAGAAGAAGTCTTCTCAATTACCTTGTCAAAGTTGACATCGAGCGTTACCGTTCTATCATTGCAAGACTTGGTATCCGTAAATAATTTGTTGTTTCGGGGCAGTCTGTTATCTGACAGACTGCCTTTAATTATCACTCAGCCCAAAAGCAATAACAAAACGGATTTTTCCGTTGTGGCTGACAAAATTATAAATGAGCCGTACTTTCGGATTTTAGCAGTGAAACGAGGAAACAGCCGCTCTTATACTATATTTCTTTTTGAGTATTATATATTGGGACTCTGTCCCAAACCCTGCAAGGACTGCTCGCCCTTGACCCCGGCAGGGGTTGAACCCCTGCACCCGCAATTTTTATACTCAGTTTTAAAGAGAAATAGTATTAGGTTTGTTTTTTGGTTTTATTGCTAAACCGAAATGTACCCTCTCAGAATTCATTTTATGGAGGTAAAAAAATGTTTGAAAATTACAGGACATTTGAAACTGAATTTGCAGGTCGTCCGCTTGTTGTTGAAACAGGCAAGATGACACAGCTCGCCAACGGTGCCTGCCTTGTAAGATACGGCGAAACCGTTGTTCATGTTGCAGTTACTGCATCACCAAAGCCGAGAGAGGGCGTTGACTTCTTCCCGCTTTCAGTTGACTATGAAGAAAAACAGTACGCAATGGGTAAAATTCCGGGTTCATTCGGCAAGAGAGAGGGCAGACCGTCAGAAAAGGCAATCCTCGTTTCAAGAGTAATTGACCGCCCGATTCGTCCGCTCTTCCCGAAGGATATGAGAAACGATGTTTCAATCGTTTGTACGGTTATGGCTTATGACCCCGATTGTCTGCCTGAAATTGCTGCAATGGTCGGCACATCAATCGCACTGAGCATTTCTGACATTCCGTGGAACGGACCTATCTCAGCAGTTTCAGTCGGCTTGGTTGACGATGAATTTGTAATAAACCCGACCAAAGAACAGCGTGAAAAATCAAGAATGGCAACAACCGTTGCATCAACCGACAGTCGTATTGCTATGATTGAAGCAGGTGCAGACATTGTTCCCGATGATGTAATGTACAACGCAATTATGGCAGGTCATAACGCAAACCAGTCTATTATCGAATTTATCAAGGGTATTCAGAAAGAAATCGGCAAAGAGAAGTTCTCTTATCCGAGCAACGAGCCTGAGCCTGAAATGTTTGAGGCTATCAAGGCTTTTGCTATTGACGACATCAGAGTTGCCCTCGACACAGACGACAAAAAGGTTCGTGACGAAAGACTTAAACCTATCTACGACGCTGTTCACGAGAAATTCGATGAAATATATCCTGATCAGGCAGAAAAAATTGACGACTGTCTTTACAAGACACAGAAATATATCGTTCGTCGCTGGTTGCTTGACGAACAAAAGCGTGTTGACGGCAGAAAAATGGATCAGATGCGTCCGCTTGCGTCAGAAGTAGGTGTTCTCCCCCGTGTTCACGGTTCGGGACTCTTTACAAGAGGTCAGACTCAGGTTCTTACGGTTACAACTCTCGGTCCGATAAGCGACCAACAGGTTCTTGACGGAATTGACGACGCAACATCAAAGAGATACATTCACCACTACAACTTCCCGTCATATTCAGTAGGCGAAACAAAGCCGTCAAGAGGTCCGGGCAGACGAGAAATTGGTCACGGTGCATTGGCTGAGCGTGCATTGGTTCCTGTTATTCCGTCAGTTGAGGAATTCCCGTATACAATTCGTCTTGTTTCAGAAATTCTTTCATCAAACGGTTCAACATCACAGGGTTCAATCTGCGGTTCAACACTTTCACTTATGGACGCCGGTGTTCCGATTAAAGCACCTGTTGCAGGTATTTCATGCGGACTTATCACTGAGGGCGACCGCTGGATGACAATGGTTGATATTCAGGGACTTGAAGATTTCTTCGGCGATATGGACTTTAAGGTTGCAGGTACTCACGAGGGTATCACGGCAATTCAGATGGACCTTAAAATCAGCGGTCTTACACCCGAAATGGTAAAGGAAGCACTCTACAAAACACATAAAGCCCGTGACTACATCATTGATGAAGTTATGCTTAAAGCAATTCCTGAGCCAAGAAAAGAACTTTCAAAATATGCTCCGAAAATGCTTTCAACAACAATTCCTGTTGACAAAATCCGTGAGGTTATCGGTTCAGGCGGAAAAGTTATCCAGAAAATCTGTGCCGAATGTGATGTCAAGGTTGACATTGAAGAAGACGGTCATGTTTTTGTCAGCGGTACTGACCTTGACAACTGCAACCGTGCTATGACAATAATCGACACCATTGTCCGTGACCCTGAACCCGGTGCAATCTATAAGGGCAGAGTTACAAGACTTATGGATTTCGGTGCATTCGTTGAAATTGCTCCCGGAAAAGAAGGTCTTTGCCATATTTCTCAGCTTGATGTCAAGCGTACAGAAAAGGTAACTGATGTTGTTAATGTTGACGATATAATCATCGTTAAGGTTCTTGACATTGACGACAAGGGCAGACTTAACCTTTCACGCCGTGAGGCTCTTATTGAAGTTGAAGGTCTTAAACCCGAAAACGATGTTGCACCTCATCGTCCGTCAGCACCAAGAAAAAATAACTACAACAACAGAAACAAATTTTAATGCGTAATTATCCCGAAAAGGTAAGCTTATACGCTAAGATAAAATTCGTTTCAACAATAAATTAAACTGAAATGTCCGTGATGTAAACCCGTCATGGACATTTTTTGTCATAAATACACCTCTCTCTTTAACATTCCGAATTATTTTGCTATGGTTACAATATTGTAGTTGAAAAATTTTATATAAAATTGTATAATTATAATATATAGTGAGGTGGTTTTATTGGATAAAATCAGAAGAAGAAATATTTTACTGTCAATAATAATCATTCTGATCATAGCAATAACGGCATTGATACTGTGTATGATAACTTTATCATCAGCAAAACTTTCTGTTAAGAATAAAACAGAAAAAGATTTATCCGCAAGCTATATTGCATCATCTGTTGTAGCAAAAATGAATTATCAGAACCTATCGGAAATAAGTGCCGATAATATTTCAAAATATTATGAAATTCCTGACGGCGTTGTTGAGGACGCAAGTATGTATGTTTCAAGCCGCCCCGAATCCTGTACTGAGGTTGCCTGCTTTAAGCTGACCGACGCAAACAAAGAGGACGAACTTATGAAATCTGTTTCAGTCTATCTCAACACAAAGATGAATACATACAAGGGCGTAAGCGACAAAGAATACAAAAACATCAACAACAGCAAAACAAAGGAACATTATCCCTATGTTATTGTCGTAATTGCAAGCGACAGTGACGCCGCAATATCCGCTTTTGATTCGATTGTAACTTCAAAGTCATAAAAATATTAAAATCTCCGATTTCAAACGAAACCGGAGATTTTTTGATTTTGCTGATATTATATTTATGACTTGCTTGTGTTCATATTCGGCATAGTGTTGTATCCTGCACCCATATAGTTATAAACCTTGATTGTCGGTGCAAGCCATATCTGACCTGTACCTCGATAAACATTTACAAGACCCTCACCGCTGACGGCAGAACCCACAAGAGTTTTTGCCGAGCGTTCAACGGTAAACTGTAAGCCTGCTGTTCGTAAAACGGCAAAGTTACCGTCAACTTTGAGTGTGTCGTTTTCCATTTCTATGATGTTTATTTCTTCCATAGGAACAACACATTCAAGCACGGCAACACCAGGACCCGTAAGCTGAATCTGGAATATTCCCTCGCCGCCGCCGAGTGCCGCCGAAACCTTTTTCTGTGCAACCGCTCTGACATCTACCGAACCCTGTGCGGCATAGAACATTCCCTTATCGACTATTACCTGTTCGTTCTGCTGTAATTCAAGAAGAATGAAATGCTTGAATGACGGTTCAAGAACAACAACGCCTGTGCCACGATATTCAGGCTGTGCTGCCGCCTCGCCTGTTACTGCACCGGTAAAGAACCTTCCGATAGCGTTTCCGACTGTAACACCCGAAACCATTTCGATATTGCCCTGAAAATAGCTCATAGCACCAGGTTCAACCTTGACGCAATCATTTTCAAGATAAACCGCAATCTGACGAACTTTGATGTTCTGCCTGTCCATATAGAACATTGTTTCAGCCATATTTGCGTTTGAGGCACCAAGCAGTTTTTTGTACTGCATTACTTCAACTTTAAAAGACGGCGTCTGGCTTGAATCAATTATTTCAACATTCTGTCTTGTACCTATTGCATTGTACCTCATTTTTAAATACTCCTTGTTTTTCATATAATAAATAAACCGCTGTCAATTTATGTCATCTTTAAGCAAAGGGTATGTTTTATGTGGAAATTTTGACAACTCCACACTCCACTCTCCAAACTCCACACTAATTCTGTGCCTGTCGTCTTTGCTGGGCTTGTCTGCCGTTTGAAAGTTTGTTGAGAGTCGATTTGTCGCACTGAATATTAACGCTTGAACCGGGGTTTTTCTGAGTGATAACCTGATTTATACATTCACGGTAATATGCCTTGCGTTCCTCGTTTGTTTCGTCACCCTTTACCTGTTCAAGTTCAACACGGGTCTGAATATCACCGTTTTCAAGCTGCTGTGGTGCAAGCGATACAACAAGTTCTTCACCCGTAGCCTCGTTTGAAAGATAAACATGCAAAGGCTTGTCGTGCCTGTTTTCATCATAGGAGTATCCGGCAAATGAAAAATTATGTTCCTCAAAGAAATCAACAATATCTTCACTCATATTCTGGCGTGAATATGCATTGTCCATATTGAGAATACCTGTTGTAATACAGCAGGCTGACTGCGGATAAAGCTGTGTATTGATAAAATCAATGTATTGTTTAAGCTGTTCTGACGAAAGATTTTTTGCGTCGTCGGAATTCAGCATTTTGTCAATCTCGTATGATTTTTGTCTTATATAATCGTACTTTGTTACGCCCTGTGAGTTTTTGCCTGTATAATCGGCAATTTTTGTACCGGCTATTTCCTCGTTGAGTTCGATATTTTTTTCGGCTTTTACGCTGTCGATTATATCCTGTGAAACGGTTTCCTGAGAGTCGATAAAGGTTTTGAGGTCAGCTGACAGTGCAAGGGCAATTTTATAGTAATTTTCCCATTCCTGTTTCTTCTCATCAGCGTGATATATTTCTTCAACAGTTCCGATAAGAACATCTTTTGATGCAGCTATCGCACTCTCGTAATAACCCTTGTTATACTGGTCAATCGCCTTGTTAAGCTGTGCATTAAGGGCAATAAGTTCACGACCTACATATTTTTCACCCTCAAAATCCTCAATAAGCGACTTGATTGTTGTCTGTGCCTCTGCGATATACGATTTTGCAATTTCGGCGGCTTTTTCGTTTTTTGCCTGAATATCATTTTGCAACTGTGAAAGTTCATCAAGATACTCTTTGTGCTTATTGTTAAGCTCAGTTGTAATCTGAACCATACTCTCTGAGATTTTGTCACGGTACTGTCTGTTTACCGCCTCTTGCTGACTGTAAATTTTCTCGGACAGTTCCTGTCTTTTTTCTTTCATAAGTCCGAGATACTCGTCATAATCTTCAAGGCTTTTTTCAGACGCCGCCTGCATTTCGGCTCTCACCTGTTCAATTTCGTCTATCATTTTTTCTGACGCCTGACGGTTGAGTTCAACCTGACGGTTCATATTGCTCTGAATATCGTTTCTGAGATTTCCGAGATTATTTGCATATTTTTCAAGCTGTTTTTGTTCCTGTGCCTGAACATTTGCCTGACGGGAATTGTTATTATAAGACTGTGTGTTTTGTCTTGTATTCTGCGTTCTGTTTTGCTGTGTATTCTGACGAACATTTTGTTGTCTGTTCTGCTGTGCATTATTCTGAACAGCCTGTCCCCTGTAAGCATTTGTTGTGCCGTTGTTATAATATCCGTTGTAATACTGAATCGGCTGACGCTGCTGACGATTGTTCTGTTCATATCTGTTCGATGTATTTCTTACAGATGATGATGATTTTTTGTTTGCACTTTTTGTTGATGCGGCGGCTATCGCACTGATACCGTATGCAACAAGTGAAATAAGACCGAATGAAAGTCCGCTCATAATGTTCCTCCTGAAAAATATAATTTTATAATTTTTTCTGTTCTTTGCGTTTTTCTTTTCGTTTGACGAGAGTTCCTGCCGTTTCACGAATGGTTTTGTTGTTGCTTGATTGTAACTGAGAAATATCGTTTACATAATCAACGACATCTTCGGGAAAAGCAAGACCAAGACACTCGCCTATATGATTATAAATATCCTTTGTGTAATCCTCCTGAACAGCACCGTCATAATCAACATAAAGAATAATATGATTTGTGACAGTTTTATCCTTTACGATAGGCACAATATAAATATAGATGTATGTTCCGCCGCTGTTTTCAAAGGTCAGTTCAAGCCATTGACGGACATCTTGTGTGATTGTTTCGTCACCGAACTGGTTAAGCACATAATTTTTGAAATTCTGCTGATTTATCTTGTCGCTGTCGGCGATACGGTAGTTTGACTGTTCATCGTGAAAAACAAGATTGATGTCCTGTTCAAGAAAATCAATGAGTTTTTCGCCCCATTCAAAGCGTTCACAAGAGGCTTTGTATGAATTTTTGTAAAACTCGCATTGTTCGTCAAGTTTATCGTCAAGTTTGTTCAGCTTTTCGGTATTTTGTTTAAGCTCGTCAGTTTTTATTGCTGAGGGATTTTCTTTGAGATATTTTTCCTTGCCGGCTGATTTAATTTCCTTAGCAATTTTAAGAAGTCTTTTCGTTTCCGAAAAAATATTTCCGTACTGTCCGTCAGACCAGAAATTTATCTCGACAAGTCTTACAAATTGTTCGTCTTTTGAAATATTCTCTCCCTTGTAGCTTGGGTCTATGAGTTTTTTCCACTCTGTAACTTCATTTTTCAGCTTGTCAGTCAAAAGTTCAAGTTCTGATTCAAAGAGTTCATAGTGCCTGTTCCATTCGTCAACCTTATCATCAATGATAAAACCAAGTCGTTCAAGTCCGGTCTTTGCGGAAATTCCTACGGCTGTTGCCGCCTCATAAAGACCTGCACGGTACAGCTCCTGTCCGTCCTTTATTGAGTTATAATAGATTTTGAGTCGGTTTGGTACAAACATTTCGTGCGGTTTAAGCTGAATTTCCTTGAATTTTGCTATCGCCTCAGTAAGAGAGTTCCGTGCCTCGTCCATACTGCCCTCTTCTTTTTGGGCGGTTGATGTACGCAAATCGTTTATGAGATGTTCAAGCTGTTGGGTTTTTCCCCACAGTTCCTGTTCCGTCTTCTGAGTTTCGGACACAAGACGCTGATAGTCGGCATTAACACTGACAAAGCGGTTCTGTACATCTTCATTCATACTCTGAATATATTCGTTGAGTAAACGCTTGTATTCATTTCTGACCTGTTCGTTGGTTCCGCTTTTTGCCATTTCCTGACGGAGTTCCTGCAACTTTTTGCGGTTTTCTTCCGCCATACTCTGACGCATTGTTTCCATCTGGCGTTTTTGTGCTTTCAGCTGATTTTGCAGTGAATCAATCTGATTTTGCAGTTGTGCAACCTGTTGTGACATAATCTACCTCTGAAATTTATTCCTCAATTTCTTTCGTTTTGTTTTGTCTTGCCTCAACGAAAAGTTTAATCTGTTCTTCTGCCGATTTTAATTTTTCGTCGATTTCCGCAAATATTTTTTCAATCGGCACAAGGTCGTGGTCTTTGTAGTATTCGATAACCGACTTATCAAATTTATATTCTTCCTTTATTGTTCCGAGTTTTTCGGCATACTGTTCATAGTCTTTTTCGCTCTCGGCTTTTATTGCGTCAAGTTTTTCCTGTGGGATTTCACCTGTATTTTTTTTCTGAGTTTCGGGTTTATTTTCGGCAGTCGGTGTCTGCGGATTATCCGTTTCAACAACAGACTGTACGGCATTTTGTACAGCTGTCGGCTGAGTGTTTTCGGCTTGTACAGGGGTTTCTGACTGTTGAGTATCAGGCGTGTTCCCGACTTGTACGGGTGTTTCCGTCTGTTGAGAGTTTACCGTATTTTCAGCATTTGGAGCATTATCTCTGTAATTTATCTTCATAATATATTTATCATTTTCGGGGATAAGCTCAATGCTTTCACAGTTTTCGGTAATATCAAAAGATTTTTCGGCGTCGGTTTTTCCGTCACGGTAAACCGTCAGTGTTTTTTTCTCAGAAAAAGGCTGTCGGCACATAACCGCTATTTTTAGTGCAAATTTAATGAGTGCGGGGCGAATTGTGATACTTCCGCTGTTCTTGTCCTCTGAAATATTAAAACAGCCGTATCTGTTCATAACGATATTTTCGTCGTGTATATCGTCAGCATAATCCGTTCCGACTTCATTTCCGCCGAGAAAAAAATCAAGCAATACGCTCCTGTCGGCAACAACCTCTTTGTAAATATTAAGTTTTATAAGGTCTTTTCTGAAAATTTCAAATTCCGCTGTCATTGTTTTGCACCCCTTGCTTTATCTATAATATCCCTTACCGCTTTTAAGGTATTTTCAGACGGCACTCCCACAAGAACTATGTGTCCGTTGTCAATTCTGAGTTCTGTTTTTCGTGCAGAATTTCTATAATAAGTCTGTGATATTTTTTTGTAGCGTTCCGAAAGGCAGATAATTTTTTGATTTGAAGAACCACGGTATGCAATTCCGTCATCAAGATTTTTTTCATATCTTCCGTCAATGAGAATATCCGTTACAGAAAGTAATTTATCAACTGCACTGTCGGATTTTGCCCTTAACTCGTCAAGCGTAAATCCGCTGTAAATAATCACTCCGATGTCACGCTTAGTTTTCATAATATTTATCATTTCAAACAGTGCGTCTGCCTGTAAAAAAGGCTCACCGCCGCTTATTGTCACACCCTCGGTTGTGCTGTCGGACAAAAGTATGTTTGCAAGAGTTTTTGTATCAGAAAAATGTCCGCCGTCCTTCTGCATTTCAGGTGCAATACAACCCTCACACGAAAAACAGCATTTCTGCACCCAAAGAACACTGCGTTTGTACGGTCCGAGAAGTTCCGTATTCGTCACAAAATGTGAATAATTTATTGTTTTCATAGTTTTAATTATATCAGCTTTTGTATTATTTTTCCAGTATATTTTCACTTTTCATATTCAAGATTTTCGGGTTTCCAGTCTTTGAGAACCTCGCACATATCCTTTGCAAGAGCCTTTGCACCGTCTAAATCCTGTGCAAGATAGTTGCCGCACTGAATTTTTGTTGCACCGGGAATTTCACCGGTAAAATCGGCAATATATGCAAAGCAGTCACGGACAAGCTGTATTGCCTGTTCAGGCTTAATGCTGTCACGCACAAGAAAATAAAATCCTGTACGACAACCCATAGGTCCTACATAGACAATATCGTCTGAATACTCTGTATTGCGGACATAGGTTGCAAAAATATGTTCAAAGGTGTGCATTTCATTATCACCGAGATAATCTCCGCCGTTTGGAATTTTCATTCTTATATCGTAGGTTACAACATCACCGTCAATACGGGAAGTGTACATACCCTTTTTAAGCAGATTATGGTTTACATTAAAGCTTGCGATAGTTTTCATTGTGTTTACCTCCGAAAATGTATTATGCCAAAAAATAACGGACATAGCTTTCACTATGTCCATTATAGTTTAATATGAGATTTTTATCAATATCATAAGATGATATTATTTTGATTTGGAGGAAGTATCAGCCTTTGATTCAGCCGATGATTCTGTTGATGATTGAGTTGTTGATTCGGTTGAAGATTCTTCTGATTCAGTCTTTACTTCAATGGTGTTCAGATAATCGTCATCGTATTCAACCTTATAATCTTCTTTAAGGCTGTTGTACTTATCGTTGAAATCAGATGAACGCATCGCACTGTCAACGGACATTTTCCATGCTGTGCCGCTGTCACCCACAAAGTACATAATATGATAGCCGAATTGTGTTTTTACAATGCCTGTATCACCCGGTTTTCTTGATGAATCAAAGCACCAGTCGTCAAACTCCTCAACCATCTGACCTTCTGTTACATTTTCATAAAGACCGCCTTTTGAATTTGAACCGCCGTCTGAGCTGTATTTATTTGCAAGCTCACCAAAGGAGTCCTCTGTTGCATCTCCGCCTTGCCATTCCTTATAAACCTCGTCAGCCTTTGCCTTTGCGGCGTCGTCAGAACCGTATGTGTCAGCCGAAAGAAGAATGTGTCTTACATTTTTAAGCACTGATTCATCACGGTATGCAGGCTTTAAGAGCATTACAGCAGTATAGCTGCCGTCGCTGTTTTCGACAACGGTTGTATCAAGTGACTTTCTGCTGTCGTCAAATATCCACTTGCCTATATCTGATGTAACCTCATAAGAATATTTCTTGCTGAGTGTTCCTTTAACTGCTGTGTCGATTGCCGTCTGTATTTCTTCATCAGTCACTTTGCTTTCTTCTGATGATTCGCTTGTTGATGATGAATTACTTGTTACAAGGTCAGGATTTTTTTCAAGGTATTTTTTTACATAATCCTTGAATTCGTCCTCTGTCTTGCACTGTGAGAGAGCCTCAGCATATGCCTTTGCCTTTTCTGACGCCTCTTTATGCTCACTTGACTCGCTTGTTTCAGATGAATCCGATGAAGAAGTGGTGTCGGCAGGAACAGTAAATGTATATTTCAGGAAATCGGCATACTGATAAGATGTCTTGTTATTCTGATAATATTTTTCGTAATCGTCGTCGGTATATTTAAAGCCGTCATATACCTTGTTGTAATATTTCTGTGCAAGAGCCGTAAGTTTAAGACATTCTTCAATATCCTTCTGTGATACACCATCGCCATAAAACTCAGCAACATATTCGTCGGCTGTCATATTTTTTTCGGAAGCGTTTGATTCAAGCTGAGTCATTGATGTTTTGATGTTTTCAAGGTCGGCATCGTCAAGTTCAATTCCGTCAGCTTTGGCTGCCTCTGCAAGTACAAGAGTCTGCTGAATGTAGTCTTTTGTCATAGACATAAAATAGTCGTACCATGTCTGCTGATTGCTTTCATCATAATACTGCTCCTTAGGGCTTTTGCTTGAATCAAAGCCATAGTATGACATATATGTTCCGTAGTAGCTGAGGTAGCTCTGATAGTTATAGTTATAAAGATAAGTCATTATCGGCAGTGAAATTTTGTAGTTTTCAGATTTTACTGCAATATTGTCACCGAACTTTGACTCGACGCTCGTCTTGGAGTTTTCGCTTGTCTGAGATGTTTTTGAGGACTGGTCTGTTCCGTTGTTGTTACAGCCTGTCAGCGACAGTGACATAACCATTGTGCCGGCAATAATTGCGGAAAAAATCCTTTTTTTGAGTGAACTGTTTTTAGCCATTTAAAAATCTCCTTTCGGTTATAAAACCGTATAAATAAAAAATAAATACTCTTAATAAAAACACTTCTATTATAATAACAAAAAAAATAAGAATTAACAACAGATAAATTATAAACAAATATAAAATTCCTATATTTTTTATAATCTTGACTTTTTGGCGGCGTATTTATAGAATATAAGTATATATTTATTTTAACATACATTCCTTGAAATAAACTTTAAAACAGGTGAAAAAATGAAAAATATTATCAGCTTTAAACAATACTGCTGCGGCAAAGAAAAAATCGTACTTTCTGATATGTACAAAAACTGCGATACCGGCTTGTGCGAACTGCCGATAAATGTTTTTCGCATTGAACACAAAAAGTTCGGCAATATATTATTCAACAGCGGTTGCAGCAATCTTATAAACAAAAATCCCATAACCTACGCCAAATATAAAACAAAGCATAATCTGTCCTTTGACAAAAATGACACGATTATTTCTCAGCTGAGTGACGAGGGACTTGACGCTATGTGCATAAAAAAGGTAATACTGACGCACTGCGACCCTGAATGTTGCGGCTGTCTGCCTTTAATACCTAAATATGAACTTGTATCAAACGCAAAGGTGCTTGCAATACTCAACTGCGGTTCTTTTTCCGACGGCGTTATGAAAAGCACTGTTCCGAAAAACTCTGTTCCTCGTCGTGCTATTGTTCCTTACAGTGAAAAGACATTTTTAAAGGATTATTTCAAGTGGGTATATGATGTACTTGGTGACGGTTCTGTTCTTGGTTTTGACATTGACGGACACTGCGAAACTATGACGGGATATTTTATTCCCGAAATAAATGTTTTTATCGGTGCTGACGCCTGTATTACCGAAAAAGCCGTTACAGAAAACTATATTCCCACACAAAAGCTGCTTGACTTGCAGGCTTATCCCGATTATTATCTTGAAACCTTTGAGAAAATCAAAAAAATACATTCCGAACACCCTGAAATCAAAATGCTGTTTTCACATTCCGGAATTGAACAAATATAAACATAACAGGACGCAAGCATTTAAGTCTGCGTCCTGATTTTTATCTTATCAAACGATATTTTCCGACAAAAGGAACATTCTTTGCTTTTCCGCTGCGGATATTCATTATTGCTGTAATAATCATAAAAATCGGAATTGCATAGCATACAGCAAACAGAAGTATATCAAGTATGTATCCAAGAGGACTTAGTGACGGCGAAGATGCGTTAAATGAATACACCGTACATGCCGTGTTTACAATCGACGAAAAGAGTGCATAAGGTATCGTAAAAATCAATGACACAATAAGCACCAGAAGTCCCTGATTCGCATAAAATCTTGAAAAGCGTGAATTACCGCTGAAAGCAAACGGCACCCAGAATGTAATTCCAAAACAAGCGATTATTGATGTTACTTTGTTTTGATTTATATCTTCATTTTTAAAATCTGAGGTAAAGTCCTTTGTATCCATAAGCTGTGTGATAAATCCCCTGACTGATTTCGGCTTTTTGTCATTTTCCGTGTTATCATCGGAATTATCGGACTTTTTCTCAAACTTGAAATTCTTTGAATCCTCGTGATAATTCTGTGTATCAATCTTTACACCATTATCATTATCTTTCTCTGGTTCGGGATTTGTTTCCGCCGGCGGTTCGGCAGGCTGATATTGTTCAGCAGATTCATACTGCTGTGGGGTTTCAGCTTGGTACTGTTCAGTGTATTCGTACTGCTGAGAGTTTTCGTCTTGGTACTGTTCAGCATATTCATATTGCTGTGGATTTTCGGCTTGGTACTGTTCAGCGTATTCATATTGCTGTGGGTTTTCGTCTTGGTACTGCTCGGCGTATTCGTACTGCTGTGGGTTTTCGTCTTGGTACTGTTCAGCGTATTCGTACTGCTGTGGGTTTTCGTCTTGGTACTGCTCGGCGTATTCGTACTGCTGTGGGTTTTCGTCTTGGTACTGTTCAGCGTATTCGTACTGCTGTGGGTTTTCGTCTTGGTACTGCTCGGCGTATTCGTACTGCTGTGGGTTTT
>JBJFIB010000002.1:0-22431 GCA_051894195.1 Acutalibacteraceae bacterium | reverse complement strand
TTCAGCTTGGCAGTACTAATAGGTCGAGGGCTTGACCAAAGCATTATTTGGTTCTTCTGCTCAATCTTTATTCAGTTTTCAGGGTGCGAGCCCTTTTACATAAAGTCTGTCCAACAGGACAGGCTTTTTGTTTTCTCTGAAAGTTTCAGGTGATTTTGTAAATAGGGTTTGATAACCTTTTTATTACCAATTAGAATTGAAGATACTGCGATTTTATGGTTTTTGTTTGTATATACAAAATATGCACGAAAAGCCTTTCATAATTTTACAGTGCATGAACTAAAAAATATTGACAAAATATCCATAATAAGTTAATATGTAATAAAAATAATCAAAAAGTATATCCTGCGGACATTTTGAACATTTACCGGAAGGGGAAGTGTAGAATGACACTCCAACAGAAGATTATTGAAAAGCAAAACAAAAAGGGCTTTACGCTTGTTGAACTTGTCGTTGTAATAGCAATTTTAGCAATTCTTGCGGCGGTTGCAGTTCCGGCGGTTATCTCTTTAATCAATGAGGCGTCAAAGTCATCAGGTGAAACGAATGCTTCTGCGGCAAACGAGGCATGCAATAGTTTCTATACGCTTATAAAAACCGGAAAAATCACTAACCAGTCAAAATATCCCGACGGTAATGATATAACCGTTGCCGCCGCACCGGGTTCATCAGAAAAAGACAGAACTACTGCGGCAAAAAATGCAACAGTCGCAGATGCACTCAAATATTCTGGAATTAGCCTCCCGACAAAAGACAGTGGGGCTTATGACAGCCTCCGTTACTATAAGAAGACAGAGGACGGTCATGTTGCGGGTAAAATCGAATATAATGCCACCGACGCCTTAGTTGCAGGTAAATGTGAGGAACTTGCCCCTGCAACCAAACTTCATGAGTTATATCATGACTGAGTATCGTTAAAAATATCATCAAAACAAGAAGTAAAGCGATTTATTCCGTCGCTTTACTTTTATTTTTTATATAAAAATGTTATGGTAGCTTTATTGAGGCTTTTGCTTAAAAATATGTTGCATTAAGGGCTTTTTCGGGCGTAAAATAAACAAATGCACAAAAAATATGCACAAAAAACATATTTATTATTTTACGAAAAAATATTTTAAATACTATTGACAATGTGTTCATAATGAGTTAATATATAAGCACACAAAACGAACACGGTGCTCCCCCTTCAGAGAACCGGGTTCAAAAAATATTTTTAAGAAAGAGGTAATCTCAAATGACACTCCAACAGAAAATGCTCGCTAAGCAGAGCAAAAAAGGCTTCACACTCGTAGAACTCGTAGTTGTAATTGCTATCCTTGCAATTCTCGCAGCTATCGCTATCCCGGCTGTTGTTGGTATCATCAACAATGCTAACGAATCAGCTGGTCAGTCAGATGCAGCAACAGTAAACAATGCCTGCAAGACATTCTACGCTGGCATAAAGTCAGGTACTATCAACACAGACAGTACGAACCCTGACGGTTCAAAAGTAACAGCAGCAGCAGCTCCTGGTGAATCAGACGCTAAGAAACTTGCAGCAGCAAAGAAAGCAACAGTAGCAGACGCTCAGAAGTATTCAGGTATTAATGTTTCTTGCGATAACCTTGCATACTATGCAACAAACGCAGCTGCTTCAGCAGCAGGTAAAACAATCGGCGACATCATCTACTTCAGCGGTGATTCAAGTGCTAAACCTGCAAACGCAACACAGCTTGCATCTAATACAACATTTGCAGCTCTTTATGCTCTTAAATGATTAGTGCTTTAAGCTTACATAACTAAATAATCGGAAGCCCGGAACTTATGTTTCGGGCTTTTACTTTTTAAAAAATACAAATCAATTTTTCCTCTTTTTTACTTAAAAACCATGTAAAATATAACAATCCATACAACAAATTTATGGTATATTTTACCATAATAGTATATAATAGCATAATTTCAGGCACAGTTTTATAACTATATGCACAAAATATAATAACTTTATGAAAAAAACATTGTGTTTTGTTCGCAGTGGTGATAAAATAGTAGAAAAGATATTATAATTGTAACTTTGTAACCGAAAGGTTCGGATATGGTTCGGTTGTAATATTACGACATAATTCAGTCAACATTTAAAAGCAAAACTTAAAAATTAAGAGTGTGGTGTATTTATGAAAACAATAGCAACAGTAATGCAGATTACACGAGGTCTTTTGATTCTTACTCCGGCAGAGTATGATAAGCCTGAAAACGGTCTGCAAATTAAAACCAAAAAAAATGCTTCCGGTTTGCCGACAACTTTTAATGTTCCTCAGATTTTTGAACTCAACGATTCGCTCAAAGATCATCCGTTTGAAAAAACCGAAGAACTTGCCGCTTTTGTAAAACGCTGTGCGGAAAGTATGAGTATGGAAATCGGCGATTTGTTCGTGTGCATCGAGGATGAAGATGTACTTATTACTAAGGAGTATAAACACCCTCAGTCAAAGGATAAACTTCTCCCGACATTTGCACGAGTTGAAGCCGAAAATGTACTCCATTCAGATGTTGACAAATATACAATCCTTAACTTTGAATATGGTCAGCAGTACGGTAAGGCAAGCAAGGCACAGGATGTATCAGCGTCTTTGTTTGCGATGAATACAGGACTTCTTGCAGACCTGCGTGTAAACTTTGAAAAAGAGGGTCTTCATGTTGTAAAGGTAACTCCTCCTATTGCAGGTATGCTTTATACTGCAAAGGCAGACCTTAACTCAGCAACAAAGTCTATCGCACTTATCAGCGTTGACTTTGCCGCAACCCGACTTGTTGTTCTTCACAATGGTGCCCCTGTTTTTCAGCAGTCTTTTTCAAGCGTACTCGAAGATATAGCAGAACTTCTCTCGCTTGAATTCGGTATGAGTAAGATGGGTGCTATTGACCTTATCCGTCAGGAAGGTCTGGGCGTATGTAATAAGTGCCGTTCTCCACAGACCAGAAAACAGACAATGTCAATGCTCGACAATGCCGCAGGTGAAATCATCAGAAACCTCAGAGTTGTAATTTCAACACAAAGACTTGATATAGACGAAATCGTATTTTGTGACGCTATTGCAAAAATTCCTAATCTTGTCAATTACAGCCGTTCAGTAGGTCTTACTGCACCGCTTCAAAATGTTACGGATTTGTTCACAGGTTCAACAAGACCTCCTGTTGTCAACGATTCAGCGTCAGCAAAGGGCTATGATGCTGCGGCATTCATCACACTCAACGGTGTGCTTACAATGCCTATTCAGGAGGCTAACCTTCTCGGCGGCGAATCAAATATTATGGCCGCAATAGCTTCTCAGAACAGCTCAAAGCTCGGAAAGAATATTTCAATCGGTGTCGGCATTGTTGCGGCTTTGTGGATGGCAGGTATCGGCGGCTGGTGGCTGGCACTTGAAATGCAGCAGACAAACGACAACAAAACACTCAACGATCCGAACTTTACAACCGCAAAACAGCTTATATCAGATGAAGCAGAATATACCCAGAAAGTCAACAACCTTTCTGCTGACCTCGAAATACTCCCAAGAACAAAAATAAAATCAGCAGATATAGTGAACGAAGTGTTTGCTCAGGTTTGCAACAAAGTTAAAGATTATGCAGGAATTGATATCAATAACAGCCAGAATAGTATCGAGATGTCGGTTAATGTCAAGGACTATGACGCTTATGTTGACCTCAGAAATGAGATTATCGACAACGGTTATTTCTATCTTTCAGACGCTTTTTCGGCAAACGCTGTCACAATAAACAACGGTTCATCGGCAAATTCATATCTTCAGGGTACATTGTCTATGACAATCAGCAATGAAACCATTGAAAAAGCGGAAGCCGAAGAAAATGAAACCGAAGAGTCAAAAGAGGAGTCAAAAGAGGAGTCATCTGCCTCAGGTGAAAGCTCAGCAGCAGCAAAGACCTAAGTTGACATATAATCATAAAACATCATCTGATGGAGGTAAATAATAAATGGATAACAAGAAACCGCAGATAAATATTCCAAAATATATATGGATTATTGCAGCTATTCTGGCTGTATGTTTAATCTTCCTTATTTTCGTACAGGTTCCTTTTTCAAACAAGCTGCCGGCATATAATGCGGCTCATACATCAGCTGTTGCACAGATAAGTCAGTATAATGACTACCTCGCAAGAGCAGACGAAGTTCAGAAAAATATTGACGCTATGAAAAAAATGTATGAAAAGGAAAGCAATAAACTTTTTATAAATGCAACAAAAACATCTGATGACATCAGAGCAATGCTTAAAAAACTCGACTATGACCTTTCAACGCTTTCTGTACAGAAAGGTGTGGCAGACGCAGCAGGCAGAAGCTCATCAACAGGTGACCCGCTTTATTCAACGGTTATTAACTTTTCATTTACTGCAACAAAGCAGAAAATGCTTGAAACATTTAAGTATTTTGAGTCTGAATCAAACGGTTCATACTACATAAGCCAGCTCAGCATCAGCAAAGGTTCACAGGACAACAATGGTCAGGAATCAGTAAAAGCAACTGAGGAATCTTATGTTGTAAATCTTACAATGAATCTTTACTACTTTAATCAGAATGCTTAAAGAATAATATTAAATTTTAATTTTTAAGGAAAATTTCAATGCAACCATTAAACTATTTGCAAAGCACCGAAGGACTTATCTGGGTGTTTGCGTGTATCCCTGTCGGATTTCTGCTTACGGCACTTGCGTATTTTGTGATAAACAAGGTTCCTGCAAAGTGGCTGTGCGATTATAACGAAACTCCGTCAGCCGAGCTTCTGACCGGCAAAAGGGTCAGCTACAAAAAAACCGGAATTATTGTTTCTTTCGTTATGTCGCTTGCCCTTGCGATGTGTCGCATACAGTTCAATAAGGGACAGGACATATATTTTGTACTTTTGGCTGTTATAATGTTTTTTGCCGTTATGATAGCCGTTTCAGACTTTAAATATACAATAATCCCTGACCAGTTCACCGCAGCCCTTGGCGTAGCGGGACTTGCCCTCAGTACATATGATATTGTTTCGGGCAGCAAGGTTCTTCACAGTAACTGGTGGTCGCCCATTGTCGGTGCGTTAATCGGTGCGGCGGTTATGATACTCATAGACCTTCTCGGAATGTGGATTTACAAACAGGACGGAATGGGCTTTGGTGATGTCAAGCTGTTTTTTGCCGTTGGTTTGTTTACAGGATTTCCCGGAACAATATACGCACTCATACTTTCGATTATCACAGCGGCAGTATGCTTTGTTATAATTATATTTATTGTATCAAAAAACAGCGGCGAAAATACACAACAGATACAGACCAATCAGACAAACGAAGAAACATCTGTCGGTGATAAGACAGATGAAAATACGGAAAATTCCGGAAGTACAGACGCTCAGCAGGAAACGCCTGATGATGAAAACACTGATGACGACGAGGTATCGGGAAAATCTCAGCTTGCTTTCGGTCCGTATATTGCAATTTCAGTTATTGCATATTCGGCTTTGTTTGATATTATCAATTATCTTGCAGGATTATATATTAACCTTTTTTAATCTTATACGGGGGATAAAAATATGAGAGTAAGCACTTTGAAAATTGGACAAATTCTTATAAATTCAGGTGACATTACTGAGGAACAGCTTGACGAGGCACTCCAAAAGCAAAAAACAAGCAAAAAGCGTGTAGCTGATATTCTCATTGAAGATAAAATAGTTACCGAGCAACAGGTTTGCAAGGCACTCGAAAAACAGCTTTACATCCCCTATATTGACCTTGATTCAGTTCAGATTGACGCTGAATTGTCAGGAGTTCTTCCTGAGGATATGGCACAGTCAAAAATGGTTATCCCAATCGAAAGAGAGGGTCGTTTCCTGACGGTTGCCGTCGCTGACCCGCTGGACTATCAGGGACTCAAAGATATTTCTATTGCGACTAAGCTGAAAGTTAAGCCGGTTATTGCCGAACCGTCAAAAATTTCGGCAAAACTGCGTGAAATGTATGCCGCTCAGAAAGCTATCGACGACGCAAAGGAATTTCTTTCAACACAGCAGACTAAATCGAAGGCACAGATTGAGGCGGAAGAAGCGGCAGCAAACGACGCTTCCGCAAACGACCAGCCTATTATCCGATTTGTTAATAATATGATTGAGGAGGCAATTTTCTCAAAGGCGAGCGATATTCATATTGAGCCTATGGAAAAATGCCTGAGAATCCGTTTCCGTATCGACGGTAAGCTGCAAAATTATATGGAAACCAGTCCTGAACTTATTGCTTCGGTTACCAGCCGTATCAAGTTTATCGGTAATATGAATATTGCCGAAAAGCGTATCCCGCAGGACGGTCGTATAAACTATAAGGTTGCCGGCAAGGAAGTTGACTTCCGTATATCAGTTCTTCCGAGTATTTTCGGTGAGAAGATAGTTATGCGTATTACAACCTCTCTCGGTATGGAACTCAAAAAAGAAAACATAGGCTTTTTGCCCGAAAACCTTAAAAAATTTAACCATCTTATAAAAAGCAACCGTGGTATTATCCTCGTAACCGGTGCTACCGGTTCAGGTAAATCAACAACGCTTTATACTGCTCTTCGTGAAGTAATGAGCGAGGACATCAACATTATTACCGTTGAAGACCCTGTCGAAATGATTGTTCCCGGTATTACTCAGGTTCAGACAAACGAAAAAGCCGGAATGACCTTTGCGGCAGCACTGAGAAGTATTCTTCGTCAGGACCCTGATATTATTATGATCGGTGAAATCCGTGACGGCGAAACCGCAGGAATTGCGAGTGCCGCCGCTATCACCGGACACTTGGTTTTGTCCACACTTCATACCTACGACGCACCAAGCTCGGTTGCCCGTCTTATTGATATGGGAATCGAACCTTATATGGTATCCTCAGCTTTGCTCGGAATTATCGCTCAGCGACTTGTACAGCGTCTTTGTACCAACTGCAAAGAACCGTATGAACCCGATGAAAACGAACGCAAGGCTCTCGGAATTCCCCTTGACGAAAAGATAACCCTTTACCGCAAGTGCGGTTGTGAAAAGTGCAACAAAAAAGGCTACAAAGGTCGTATTGCCGTTCACGAGGTTATGCTTCTTACCACAACAATAAAGCGTGCAATTACCTCCGGAATGGGTACAGAAGACCTCCGTGACCTTGCAATAAAGGAAGGTATGATACCTATGAAGGAAAATGTCCGACGAGATGTGCTTGCAGGTACAACATCTTATGAGATATTTGTTGAAACAACAATTTCAAACGACTGATGAAAAAATCAGTCTGAATCTAAGCGACGATAAGCCGCCACAATAAATCTAAAAACAGAACGAGGTAGATTAACGATGGATTTTTATAGTCTTGTAAAAGAAGCTGTTACAAAGGGTGCATCAGATGTTCATATTGCCTCCGGTAACCACCCGGCATACCGTCTGCACGGTAATGTGTTTTTTACCAATGATCCGGCACTGACGGAGGCAGAAGTAACGGCAATCATTAAAGCTGTGCTTAACCAGTCAAGATTTGAAACATTCCTGCAAACCGGTGAAGCCGATGCCGCAGTAGAAATAGGTGAATGCGGGCGTTTCAGAGCCAATGCTTTCAGACAGCGTAACGGTACATCACTTGTACTCCGTGTTATCAACAGCGTTGTTCCTGAACTGTCAACACTTAACCTCCCTAACTCAATCAGAAAAACACTTGACCTTAACTCCGGTCTTGTGCTTGTGTGCGGACCTACCGGTTCAGGTAAGTCAACCACACTTGCCGCACTTATCAACGAAATAAACAAATATAAGAGTAAACACATTATCACTATCGAGGACCCTGTTGAGTTTCTCCATACCCCTAAACGCTGTATCGTCAACCAGAGAGAAATAGGTCTTGACAGCCGCTCATATCCTATGGCACTGAGGGCTGCCATGCGTGAAGACCCTGACATCATTCTCGTCGGAGAAATGCGTGACCGTGAGTCTATTCAGATTGCCCTTACAGCAACCGAAACAGGTCACCTTGTTTTCTCGACAGTACATACAGAGGGTGCCGCAAAAACTATCGACCGTCTTGTTGATATTTTCCCGGCAGACCAGCAGCAGCAAATCAGAGTACAGCTTTCAACATCTCTGAAAGCGGTTATTTCTCAGCGACTTCTTCCCCGTGCAACAGGCGGACGAATTGCAGCATTTGAAATAATGTTCGTTACAAGTGCTATCAGTAACCTTATCCGTGAAAATAAAGTTGCAAACATTCAGCAGTCAATTCAGCTCGGTCAGCAGTACGGTATGATTACTATGCATAAGAGTATCGACAATCTTCTTATGCAGGGACTTATTACCGAACAGGTTGCAAAGGCTTGGAACTTTGATATTGGCGATACTGACGCAAGAAGATAAGGGGTGTGAACGGTCTTGAAGTATAAATACACGGCGTTGAACGCCAGAAACCAGAAAAAAGAAGGTGCCATTGAGGCAGAAACCAAAAACCAGGCTATCAGCATACTTCGTGACAAAGGTCTTATAGTTCAGGATATTAAAGAGGCTGCGGGTTCTGATGAACCTACAAGTATCTGGCAGATGGATTTGGGCGGAGATATTCATAAAAAGAAAATCAAGAAAAAAAGACTTTTGCAGCTTATGAACCAGCTTGCAATGATGATGAAAGCCGGTATCAACCTTTCACTCTCAATGCAGATTATGATTGATTCCGAAAAAGACGCAAGTATGAAGAAAATCCTCAAAGAAATAAACGAGGGACTTTATAACGGTCTTACACTTTCTCAGGTAATGAGTAACTTTGCGGCATTTCCGCAGGTTTATATCAATATTATTCAGGCAGGCGAAGCAAACGGACGACTGGATTCGGCGTTTGAACAGTGTGCATTGATATGCAGAAAAGACCTTGCACTTTCCGGTAAAATCAAGAGTGCTATGATGTACCCTGTATTTCTTATCGTTCTTGTTATCGCACTCGTTATTATCCTTACTGTATTCGTTCTTCCTACATTTAAAGGAGTATATACGAGTTTCGGCGGAGAACTTCCGGGACTTACACAGGCACTTATGGCGTTCTCGGACTTCCTCATCGGATATTGGTGGATAGTTATTCTTCTTGTTGCAGGTATAGGAGTAGGTTTCTATCTCCTGAAAAAGAACAGTGCGGAATTCCAGATGTTTCTGGCACGACTTTCGCTGAAAATCCCGCTTGTCGGACCGATTATGCGTCAGAACTCACTTGCACGCTTCTGCCGCCTTATGTCAACTCTTACAGACGCAGGTATTCCTATTCATAAGGCTATGGCTCTTGCAAGAGATGCTGTACCAAATAAATATATACAAACACAGATACAGTCCGTAATAGATGATGTACAAATCGGTGTTACTATTCACGAAGCGATGGCTAAACATCCGGTATTTGACCCTATCCTTGTATCAATGATACAGGTAGGTGAGGAATCCGGTATGCTGGGTGACTCTCTTGTAAAAATGTCAGATATGTTCGAGGCACAGACGGAAGAGTCAACAGGACGACTTACTGAGGCTATGACACCTATTATGACGGTTGTTATCGGTGTTGTAGTAGGTACGGTTGTTGTAGCTATGATTATGCCGATGTTTGGTATGTATGACCTTATCGCAGCAGCGGGTTAATAGATATAAGGAATATCAAAACATCAGAAAACAAAAGGACAGATACAGCTTATACTGTTTCTGTCCTTTTATAATTAGTTTTATGATTTAAAAAATTATATATAAATCATACTTAAATATAACAAAATATAAATATGGTAAAATCATACAAATAATAATAAAAAATTTTATAAAACAAACATAACATAAAAATTACAACAAATGCTTTTTTGATAATTTGTTAAAATTGTAGAACGAAAATATCTTGAATAGATTTATTTTTATAGTATAATGTAATTATACATAATCGTTACTATGCCCTACTGTAATATTTTAAGCTGTATTGAAAGGAGGATACACTTATGAATAAAAAAATCAAAAAAATGTACTCCAAAAAGGGTATGACTCTTGTTGAACTTCTGGTAGGTATTGCGATAGTTGTAATCGTGTTTGCGGGAACTCTCGGTGCGATGGTCGGCGGTTATTCAACAACAGTAAGTAATGCCAACAGCAATAAAGTTTCCTCGACAAATGAAGCTGTCAATGAAATTATTATGAATACCGTACAGAATATCGGCTTTGCAACAAAGACAGGTGCCGATAATTGTATTGCGGCAATTAAAAGCGGTGCCAATGATCCGTCAGCCGAAGCAATTAAAGGTGCGGCAAAAAGCAAATGCGATGATATAAAATTCGTTGACAGTGCTGATTTTCCTAAGAACGATGTTGATAATCAGTACACTCTGATAACAGATCAGAAACCAAAAATCAACAGTAAGGAAATTGCAGGAGTTATCATTAAAACAGCTATGAAATCATCTTCGGGTTTCGTTATCAATCAGTCTTTTGTTCCGTATAGCGGATAATCATACTGAGAAAGGAGAAATTTCATGAAAAAATTCAAGTCACGCAAAGGCTTTACTCTCGTAGAACTTGTTGTTACTGTTGCGATTCTCTCGATAGTTGTTGGTCTGGGCATGGGAACTTTTGTTATGACCATGCAGAACTACGGAACAGCGGCATCTACTGAGCAGGAACAGGAAAAAGCAGCACAGATTGAGGATTGTATTACTCAGTTAGCCTATAAAGTAAAAGATATAAAGTTCATTGATAAAAGTCAGGATGCATATAAAACCTATAATATTCCGACAGATGAGGGTACATATTTTTTCAGCAAAGGCGGTTCGTCAACCGTAGAAATATATGACTATGTTACACTTGAAGGAGAATCGGCTCCAAAAAAAGTACCAACCCTGAGTGTTTCAGGCGTAAAAAAACTTAAATTTTCAATTACACGCCAAAAACAAAAAGCGGCAGCTGCCATACCCGGCACAAAAGAAAATTTTTTGTATCTCGATTATACAATAGAAATGATGAACGGTTATACACTTAACGGTTCAATGATAATGAATGGGCTTGAAGATTCATACCCTGTTACAACCGCCAGGGATACAAATCCGATGGTAGAGGACATTGATACATACACTGTATGCGAATTTCAGGATTTTTCGGGTGTAACTTTTGAGGATAAGGCAATTTTTATTGAAGTAACACCAGAAGAATGAAAGGAGTAATAATGCTATGAATAAACAGGTAATCAAGAAAAGCAAAAAAGGTTTCTCTCTTCCTGCGGCAATCGGTATTACTGCTGTTCTGATTATACTGTCTGCGTCATTGATAATGATAGCGTCGACAAGTATAAAAAATACTTATCAGAGTATCAACAAGCGACAGTCATACCTTAACTGTAAAAGTGCTCTTCAATATTGTGAGAAATATTATAATGACAATGACGGCTATAATCTGGATATTCTCCGTAACCTTTCGACTAATACTCAATATATTACAATGAAGGACAAAGCGGGCGGAACCGTTAATGACGGTGCTGAATGTTCGGAAACAGAGGGCAGTATCAATGATGCGGCAACCTATGTTGTTGCAAAATATATTCCGTCAAGCGGTTCTGACGGTTCAAAACTTACGCTGACAGCGTATGCAACATATACGGACGGTTTTGGTAATAAAGGAAGTTTTACCAGACTTAAAGCACATTACCAATTAGGCAGTAAGGGCTCGCACCGTATAACAGACGAAACGATACCGCCTGATACACCGACTACAACGGTTTCTGACAACATTACCGTTAATGTAAAACAGGCACCGGGTCAGAACTGGACTATGGCATACTATGCATGGACATTTAAGGATGCAGCAGATGCATATGCAGGTAAAACAACAAGCTATGATGTTAATGTAAGCCTGGAAGATTCAAATAAAAATGAAGAAGATAATGATACTGTTCAAAACTTATTCCGTCCGGCAGGTATATGGGTAAGCAGCGGTAGTGACGACCAAAAAGGTCCGCCGTCACTCGCCTATGATACACAGGGCAGCGGCTGGCTTTCAAGTACAATACAGAATATTGGCAAAAAAAATGGAACAGTAAACTATTTTAACATAATCTTCGCTAAGAAGGGTGCCGTTCTTGATGCCGGAGGAGGCAAAAAAAATCTTGACTCCCAGACTTGCGAAATGTTCCATCTCTGGTATCTTGATCCGTCGGACAAAAATGTTTATTTTGAATTCCTGAAGCCGAAACAGGAATATAAGACCGGCTCAGACTGGAACGGAAAAGATAACATTGAGGACACCGTTCTTGTTTCAGTAACAAATACAAAAACAACTGTACACTTTAAGATTAAGGGTGTTGATGACACAGCAATAACACCGACTATTTCAGCACCTGTAATAGTTGGTGTAACTGTCAACGACGAACCGCTTTCAGGCACAAGTTATATCGGCAAGGCAGACAAAACAATAAATAACCTCAAAATGACCTATGAAGGCTGCGGCTGGTGGGTTGCAAATATAGAAACAAACGATGTTTTCCAGATGGAAATGACCTATTCCGCATTGGGCACTACCCAGAACCATACAGTTACGGTTACGCCTAACTCAAATAAGGAAGCATGGGTATATGCTAATATTGCATCTGATACAATACAGTCACGCCTTTCGGAAGACAATGCAAATATCGCACTCGGAGTTTCTTCCGATTCTTATGTAACGGTTCACACAAAAACCTATAACACAAGCAAGAATAAAACACCGCTTCTCAGCTATAAAGATGTTCAGCTTAATTACTCCGCAGGCAAAATCAAACTGGATAATAAAATTGATGAAGCAAATCAGTATGTAGGCAGAAAGGCTGACTACACTGACGAAAGTTTTTCGGCTTTTCAGACTGTACTTTCACATGCAATAGAGATAAAGAATGATCTCGAATTTATAAATAAGCAGGCAGGTCCGACATATATCCAAAAAGTTCAACAGGCAGATAAAAAATACGATGAAGAGGTAGAGAAACTTGACGAGGCAATGAGGAACCTTGTTGCCAAAAGCTGTGACCCTGCTACTCTCGATGATCTTGCAAAGCTTGTAAAACAGGGAGATGATATTGTTGCCGAGCAGTCGAGCAGCAACAAGTATGATACAGGTGCATATGCCATATTTACAGCTCCGGGCGGAGATTATCAGAAAGCTAAGGATATGCTGACTAACTCTATTGTTACAAAGAGTGAGGTTGACGAGCAGATAATCAAGCTGCAAGCAGCTATTGATAAAATAATGGCAACTGTGCTCGATACATCACAGCTTGAAAGCCTTATAGCTAATGCAGAGAAACTTATAGTTGATACAAAGTATATACAGTCATACAGAGAAACTCTCAAAACTGTGAAAGAAACCTCAGAAAATCTTTTGAAAAGCAGCAGCAAAACTCAGACGATGGTTGACACTCAGGCAGGTAAATTGCAGGCTGCTATTGATGAAGTAACAACACATCCTGTTGAGTCATCATACAATACAGATACTCTGAAAGCTTGCATAAATAAAGCAAACGATATTATTAACAACAAAGGTGACAAGGATTATACCGACGAAACACTTTCAACGCTCATAAACGCTAACGAAAGTGCTAAACAGGTTCTTGCATCTCCTGAGAGTCAGCCCGATGTTGATGAAGCCGCTAATGAGCTTCAAGCTGCTATTGACGGATTTACTGTTGTTAAACCTGACAAAACAAACGATAAACTTGCAGAAGATAACAAGATAAGATTATGGTTTGATACATCAGGTTATACAATAGCTTATCTTAACCTTGTATACAGAGCTGACGCAAACTCATTTTACAATATTCCGGGTACGGATCTCGCAGATGATGTTCCGTCAGGACTCGTTTATTATGATGACCTGGATAAGACAAAATTCAGCGGTTTTTATGTTACCATTCAGGGAGAAAATTATAGTGCAGACTCCACTGTATTTTCTTTTGATGAAATTACAGACAATAATATGGTTGTCTGTGTTGATTCAATAACCGAAGGCGAAAGCAGTGCATCAGTAAAAGTATCAATCAAGAAACTGACAACTTTGTATATTGAAAAAACAACTCCGTCAGGTACAAGTGAAGAACCGCTTGTAAAGGTTAATGGTCAGATTGTAAAAACAGCTGCTGATACCGCTGGCAATTATTATGTTGCAAAGTTTGTATCAGAAAATAACCAGAAAGTTGTTATTAACAGCAAATCCGACGGTACAGGTAAAAGTACAAATGAATTTAAGGTACAAGAGGGTCAGTTTGTTGTAAGATATACGACAGACACAGATGTTCAGCTTATAAATGTCAACATAATCTATCCTAAGTATCAGATAACAACTGCATCATCAACGGGATACAAAATTTCAAATGCAAAAATTGACACAAAAAATCTTGTTTCTCCGTCAATACTTAACAGTGTCAACAGCGGCTACACCATACGCCTTACAGGTACAACAACAGAGGAAATGGATATAAATGTATCCGGCAATGAAATGGCTATTATTGTTAATACCGAAGGAGTAAGCGATTTTCAGTCAGAAATACCGCATGCACATATATGGAAGCAAGTCAATCAGAATAAAAGCGACAATTACAATGGTAATTGGCCCGGCAACGCACTTACAAGATATAAAAATACCAGCTATTACTATGTAGTTGTCAAAAAAGATGCAACAGGACTTATCGTTACAACAGCTGGCGAGAAAAAACTCAACGAAGGTGGAAATGATATTACCCTGCCTGCTGACGGTACTAAATATATCATTGCAAACGCTTCAAACGGAGTTTATAAGCAAAGTGGTCTTGTTAAATCAAACAACAAACCTGTTATAACCATAGAAGCAGATGATGTAGATGTAACAATGCCGCCGGATATTTCTGTTCCGGACGGTAAAACAGCTGTTATTGTCAACACAAACGGTGTATCTTCATTAAGCGGTAAAACACCGTGCGGATATATCTGGAATAACAGTAATGAAAAATACAACGGTGAATGGCCGGGTCAATCACTCACAAGATACAATAACACCAACTACTATTATGCGATAGTTGACAGTGATGTAAAGGGAATTCTTGTTACTGTCGATGGAAACAAAATAGGCGGAGATAGTGCCAGTGATGTCCTTTTGCGTCAAGACGGTAAAAAGTATAAGTATATTGTCGCAAATCCGAATTCGAGCGGCATTTATACAAGCGACAATCTTGATAAGTATGTAGAAATAACCGAAGGCACAGGCACAGGTGAGGGTACAGGTACAGGCGAAGGCACAGGTACAGGTGGAGACACAGATCCTACAACACCTGTTGGTACAGAAATTCAGGATATTCAGGTAGATATTGAAGTGCCGGACGGAAAGTGTCTGATTATGATAGATACCACAGGCGTAGGTTCACTGTCAGGCAAAACCCCATACGGATATGTCTGGAATCACGACGGTGTAGCTTATAATGGTGCATTCCCTGGTACCGCACTTTTAAGATATGAAGACACTAATTATTACTATGTAGTAGTTCCGAATGATGTTAAAGGAATGGTTGTAAGTGCTGGTTCGGAAGATACAAAGGTCGGCGGCACCAACGCCAATATTATATTACAGAATAAAAACGAGCATCACAAATATTTTATAGTTCGTGCTAATAATGGGGGACAAAACTTTACCGATATAAGCTCAAGCGAAACCGCTCCGCTCATTCCATATGAAGTGGTTAAAACCGAAGTGGGTGATATGACAGCAACAGACATAAAAATGGCTTTTGTCGGCGGAAATAAGGTAAGAGTAACAAACAAGAGCTATGTTAAAGATTATGGTGAAGGTGTAAAGTATAATGAAAATCATTCAGAGCTGCTTTATTCATCTAATCCGTTTGGCGGTAGCGGCGGTGCCGGAGGTAACGACAACAGTATGTACCGTGTCGGCAACTCAAAGCTCAGTGCGTACTATGACTGGTACGAGTTCAAGCTGCCTGTTGATAAGAATGCTGAATACACCTTTGAAATAAAAGGTTATGAAACCGGTATTGATGACAAATCAACACCTCAGATCCGAAAGATAAGTGGTGATGTATGGATTACTCTGAGTAACGGAACAGTAAACAGCAGCAACAGATATACTAATTGTACTGTTTGTTCGTATGACCCGGAAACCAAACAGGTAGAACAGGTATATGATACAACTAATGACAAGGCACTCAATAAAGTAAGAATTTACTTTAACAACAGTGTGGGCTGGACTGATATAAAAGCCATTGTTTCCGGTGCAGGAGCTTCAACTACTATTTCATTCGATCAAAAGATGACGGAGTATTCCTCATCTAAAAAAGAGATTTACTATCATTATGCCGACATCGACCTCAGCACACCTTATATTACCTTTACGGCACAAAAAGGCGACGGTTCAGTCTTTATGTGTAAGACGGCAGTTCAGGGTGGTGACGCAGTTCTCTTTAATCCTAACTTTAACGGCGGCGAAGGCGGCTGGGAAGATTATATATCACCACAGACGCTTCTTAAACGAGAAGTTCTTAAAGCCTCAACAGAATATTACGGTTCTACAATAATCGGTAAATATGATAATGGCGGCAATGTTGTTGATAATGGTTCAAATACCTATAATTATGCCGGTAAACTTCAATCAAAGTATATTGACTTTACTCATAACACTGACAAAGACAAAACCATATCTCTGAAAAAGATTTACAGTCAGGGTAATTCGACAGCATATAGTAATTATACAGAGCTTCACAAATGGGTAACTGCATATCAGAACCTTTATGCAGCAATGTCATCAGCAAAATTCTATATAGATAAGCCTATTGACGGTTCTCAGGTAGTAGATCCTGATAATTCATCGAACATTAAATCGTCGGTGCATCCGTCTTCAAGTACAGGTCAATATCCGGAATATGTACACAGCAACAGCACACAGATTTATGATAAGAATACAATAGACACCCTTAGAACAAGACTTGGACAGGCTGAGTATGTATATCTCTCTGGTTCTTCGGATATAGCCAAAATCAATAAGGCGACCCAAAAACTTAAAACTGCTACTGCTAATGTCAGGGTTGAAAGCAAGGGTTCTATAACGGTAATATTGCGTTATAGTACATCTGCAACAGACATTAAGCTTTCATACAAGGATTCATCAGGTGCTACAAAGGAAGCTGATGTTAAAAAGCGTAATAAGCAAAATTACCCGATTGTTAAAATTAACGATACTAAGATAACTGATGTCAAATTCCTTATTGGCGGTAAGTCGAAATATAATACGGGTAAATACAGTAAAGGCGAAGAAATTGTACTGAATCTTGCTTCCGCAAAGAGCGAAATGACTGAAAATCAGACATGGGTATTGACTGATGTAGTGTCTACTAAAACTGAACCGTCCACACCAAAATGGCAGGAAAATACACTTTGTGCTTATCATACTGTCACCACAGACAGCTTTGAGCAGACAGACAGTGCTGATGTAAACTACATCTATATGGATGAGAGAAACACTGACGGAAGTCTTAAAGATCTTATAATTGTTTTCGACTATGATACAGACATAACACTCTTCTCGGGTGGAACTTATCGTATAAAAGCCGGTGCTTATTTCTTTACACCAGCAGATGCCACAAAACCTAATTCGATGTTTAGTGCTTACCACCCGAAGAAAGATGATGGAACAGAAGATACATCTGTAACAAATTACAGGCTGGATCTGTACAGTTCCGAGGCGAGAGATTACTTTACAACCCCTGCTAATTACGGTGAAATAAGCGGAGCCAAGAATGCAAAGGATATTGGTTGGGTTGACGCCAACGACCAGCTTACCGGTTTTGCAAAGACAACCACATATCCTGTAAATATTACGGTAAGTCCGTCCGTTGTTAACACTTATAGCAGGTATTCATCGATGAACTCAATGTATTTCAGATGTGAGGGCAACAACGACAGTATGATTATCAACAGGGAACTTTCACTTACAGCAAGTGATTTCACTATGGCATCATCTGCGGTTATAGACGGTACACGTTCATTGAATTCACATTTCTATCTGAAAAATATTGATGCGTCAAGCGATAAGGTAGATATATCCTTTAAGTCAGATATAACTGTTAAATATCGTGATACAACCGGTGAAGTTCACACATTTATAATTGGTGAAGGCGACTATGAAATCAGCAAGAAAAACTCTTCACAGTCATATATTGCGGATTTGTTTGATGAAAGTTATTGGGCATCTGAATATGTACAACCCAAGAACAGCGGCGGTACATATGAAGGTAGCGATAATCAACTCCAAGACCCTGTATTCACATAACCGATATGCTTTCACTGCATAGCACACAAAACAAAATATTAACATAGAGATATGTTATAAATCCCCTTAGAGCAGACAGAAGACAGACTTCAATGCTGCACTAAGGGGATTGTTTTATGCAAAGAAGAACAAAAATTTGATTTTGTCAGGCAAAAAATAGAATTTGTTTAAATTTTATGAATAAGGTAACAATATTTTTACAATTTTGATATTGACATTTTGGCTCTGTAATGGTAAATTATAAATAGATTAGCACTCAGGCGTTGAGAGTGCTAACAGAGAGGTGGCTTGAATGGAACCTGCTCAAAGAAAAATGAAAATTCTTGAAGCGGTTGTTGAGGCTTTCATCAGAACGGGTGAACCGGTAGGTTCAAAGACGCTGTGTGATGTGCTTGAATTCAATGTATCTCCGGCGACAATCCGAAATGATATGGCGGAACTTGCGTCACTCGGACTTCTGGAACAAACACATACCTCGTCGGGACGAATTCCCACTAATATGGGTTACAGGGTTTATCTTGACAGACTGATGAAACTTACACCGCTGACAAAACAGGAACAAAGCTTAATAGATGATTCGCTTTATCTCAGTGCCGATGCTCCCGAACATCTCCTCGAAAAAGCGGCATATACGCTGTCACACATAACACATTGTGCGGCAGTTGCAGCGTCACCGTCGGGTGAACAGGCAGTGATAAAGCGTGTAAGATTTGTACAGACCGGCAAGCACACTGCAATGGTTGTCCTTATTACATCAACCGGTTCGGTAAAAACCAAACTTTTCAGATGTGATTTCGTCATAACGCCGGAAATAATAAATATTTTCGACAAAGTGCTGAATGAACGCCTTGTGAATATGTCGGTGACGGGTGTTACTCCTGCGTTTATGCAGACCACCGCCGTTTCACTCGGAGAGATGTCGATGTTTATGCCGAATGTTCTTCTTGCCGTACACGATGCGGCAAAAGAAGCGGCGTCAACCAATGTCGCAATCAAAGGTCAGTCAAATCTTCTTGTGATGCCGGAACTTAATCCGACAGACGCAAAAAAAGTTATGGAATTTCTCGGACATTCCGCCGAACTTTCAAAGATACTTCTGATGAACAATTCAAAGGTCAATGTTATTCTCGGAAGTGAACTGCAAAATCCGGCTCTCGAAAATCTGAGTATTATCATAACGCATTATGTGGCGTCACCTGAGTGTTCGGGTGCATTGGCACTTATAGGCTCGGTGCGAATGAACTATCCGAAGATTATTTCCACTCTGGAATACGCAACACATACAGTGGGAACACTGCTGAGCGAGCTTCTTGACAGCGAATGAATTATTCAGTCGTCTGTTTTGTATATAATAATGTCAGAACAATGCTTCTGACACACCGTTTCCGGTGTAAAGAAAGGAGAATAAGTTTTGCCTAAAAAGAAAACAACAAAGCCTGAGGCAAATGAGGCTGCTGAAAAGGAAGAAAATACATCTGCCGAGCAGACAGAAGAAAAAAAAGAAGCAAAAGAAAAACAGTCGGATTCCGATTACGAAAAGCTGAAAAAGGAATACGATACTCAGAAAGACCAGTTTTTGAGAATGGCGGCTGAGTACGATAATTTCCGCAAGCGTACCGAAAAGGAAAAACTTGCAACCTACGACAATGCCGTTGCCGCAACAGTTGAGGCTTTTTTACCGGTTGTTGATAACTTTGCTCTTGCGATGGCGTCAAGTGCCGATGTTTCGGAAGATTTCAAAAAAGGTCTTGAAATGATTGAGCAAAAGCTGCAAAACGCACTCAAACAGCTCAATGTAACGGAATTCGGCGAGCGTGGCGAGGAGTTCAACCCCGAACTTCACAACGCAATAGCAAGAACCGACGATGATGAACTTGAAGAAGACCACATTGTACAGGTTTATCAGAAAGGCTACAAAATCGGCGATAAGATTATCCGTCACGCAATGGTTCAGATTTCAAACTAAACAGCATAAAGCGGCAAATGCCGCATAAATAAATTAAAGAAAAAATAAAATTATATTTATCGGAGGAATTTATTATGGCAAAGACAATAGGTATTGACCTTGGTACAACAAACTCATGTGTAGCAGTTATTGAAGGCGGCGAGCCGGTAGTTATCGCTAATGCAGAAGGTTCAAGAACAACTCCGTCAGTTGTTGCTTTTGCAAAGAACGGCGAAAGACTTGTAGGACAGGTTGCTAAGCGTCAGGCGGTTTCTAACCCTGACCACACAATCTCATCAATCAAGAGAAAAATGGGTTCCGCTTATAAAGTAAAAATCGACAGCAAGGAATATACTCCTCAGGAAATTTCAGCAATGATTCTTTCAAAGCTGAAAGCTGACGCAGAGTCTTATCTCGGCGAAAAGGTAACACAGGCTGTTATCACAGTTCCTGCATATTTCACCGACGCACAGCGTCAGGCAACAAAAGACGCAGGTAAAATCGCAGGTCTTGATGTAAAGCGTATCATCAACGAGCCTACTGCTGCTGCTCTTTCATACGGCGTTGATAAGGAAAACGACCAGAAAGTAATGGTTTATGACCTCGGCGGCGGTACATTCGATGTATCTATCATTGAAATGGGCGACGGCGTTCAGGAAGTTCTTGCAACAGCTGGTAACAACCACCTCGGCGGCGACGACTTCGACCAGAAGATTATCGACTGGCTTGTACAGAGCTTCAAGAGCGACACAGGCATTGACCTTTCAGGCGACAAGACAGCTATGCAGCGTCTTAAAGATGAGGCTGAAAAGGCTAAAATCGAACTTTCAGGCATAACAACAGCTCAGATTAACATTCCGTTTATCACAGCTGACGCAACAGGTCCTAAGCACCTTGACTATACACTCACAAGAGCAAAATTCAACGAACTGACATCTGACCTTGTTGAAAAAACAATGGGTCCTGTTCGTCAGGCACTTTCAGACTCAGGTCTTTCAATAAACGAAATCGACAAGGTTCTTATGGTCGGCGGTTCTTCAAGAATTCCTGCTGTTCAGGACGCTGTAAAGAGTCTTATCGGCAAAGACCCGTTCAAGGGCATTAACCCTGATGAATGTGTTGCAATCGGTGCTGCAATTCAGGCAGGTGTTCTCGGCGGCGATGTACAGGGACTTCTTCTTCTTGATGTTACTCCGCTTTCACTCGGTGTTGAAACACAGGGCGGCGTTATGACAAAGATTATCGACAGAAATACAACAATTCCTACAAAGAAGAGCCAGATTTTCTCAACAGCTGTTGACAATCAGACACAGGTTGAAGTAAATGTTCTCCAAGGTGAGCGTGAGTTCGCAAAGGACAACAAACAGCTCGGTCTGTTCAAACTTGACGGTATTGCTCCTGCTATGCGTGGCGTTCCGCAGATTGAAGTAACATTCGATATCGACGCAAACGGTATCGTAAATGTATCTGCAAAGGACCTCGGCACAGGCAGAGAACAGCATATCACAATTACTTCAAATACAAATATGAGCAAGGAAGACATCGACAAGGCTATCAAGGACGCAGAACAGTATGCTGCCGACGATAAGAAACGCAGAGAAGAAGTTGACAAGAAGAACGACGCAGAAAACCTTGTATATGCCGTTGAAAAGCTCATCAACGAGAACGGCGAGCATATCTCACAGGAAGACAAGGATAGCCTTAACAGCAAGGTTTCAGCCGTTAAGTCAGCCCTTGCCCAGAACAATATGGATATGATTCAGTCAACAAAGGACGAACTCCAAAAGGCAATGTACGCAGTTTCAGAGAAGCTTTATCAGGACGCAGCCGCACAGGGTGCAGCACAGCAGCAGGCTCCTCATACAGAAAACGATGTATATAATGCCGACTACAAGGATGTTGACGACGACAAATAATCAGCGTATTATTCAAATATGGCGTAGGGCAGAGCGGTTTTACCGTTTCTGCCTGTTATGCTGTTTTGATTTTTTATAACTTTTTCTTGCAAAGACGCACACATTGTATTATTATTTAGTTATTAACTAATGATTGAACAGGTTTTAATACTATTTCCTTTTAAAACTGAGGATACAAATTGCGGGTGCAGGGGTTCATACTCCTGCCGGGGTCAAGGGCGAGCAGCCCTTGTGGGGTTTGGGGCAAAGCCCCATATTCACTAAC
>JBJFIB010000001.1:0-22500 GCA_051894195.1 Acutalibacteraceae bacterium | reverse complement strand
TAATTCAGGATGATAGGCATCCTTAACTAACCTAAATTTATTATACAAGGAGAAAAACTATGTATCTTACGGTAAAACAACAAGTGAAACATCTGTCAAAGGAAGAATACAATATTTTGAGAAAATTGTGTCATACAGCGAAAAACCTTGCCAATGAAGCAATATATAATGTTCGTCAGTATTACTTCACAGAGGGCGAATATCTTAAATACGAAAAAAATTACGCTCTGTTGAAAGACAGTCCAAACTATAAAATGCTCAATTCCAATATGGCGCAGCAGATACTAAAAGAAGTGGATGGTTCATTTAAAAGTTTTTTCGGACTGCTGAAACTTGCTAAAAAAGGTAAATATGCTTTTAGAGATTGTAAGTTACCGCACTATCTGCCAAAAGATGGTTTCACAACTCTTGTAATAGGATTTGTCAGACTAAATGGAAATAAATTAGTTCTGCCCTATTCCAATACATTCAGGAAAGCACACAAACCTCTTGAAATTAAAATACCACCGATACTTGCTGACAAGCATATCAAGGAAATCAGAATTATTCCAAAATCAAAAGCAAGGTTCTTTGAAATTCAGTACACTTATGAAGCTGAATGCATTCAGAGAAATCTTAATCAAAACAATGCACTTGCTTTGGATTTAGGAGTGAATAATCTTGTGACTGCTGTATCAAATGCAGGCAGAACATTCATTATTGATGGCAGAAGGCTGAAATCTATTAACCAATGGTTTAATAAGGAAAATGCAAGACTGCAAAGCGTGAAAGACAAGCAAGGTTTTCATAAGAAAACAACAAACCGTCAGAAAATTTTAGCAGACAAGAGAAACAGACAAGTCAATGATTATATGAGTAAAACAGCAAAGAAAATCATCGATTATTGTATTGCTCATAATATCGGAACACTTGTTGTCGGTTACAATGAAACATTTCAGCAAAATACTGACATTGGCAAACAAAATAATCAGAATTTCGTCAATATTCCGTTTGGAAAATTACGGTCTAAGCTTGAATACCTCTGTGAACTGAATGGAATTGCTTTTGTGAAACAGGAAGAAAGCTATACTTCAAAGGCTTCTTTTTGGAATAAAGATTTAATTCCTGTATACAATGCGGACAATCCACAGAAATATCATTTCAGTGGAAAGCGTGTGAAGCGTGGTCTGTACAGAACCGCAAACGGAAAACTTCTGAATGCAGATGTAAACGGTGCGTTGAATATTCTAAGAAAAAGTAGTGTTGTGAGTTTAGATACTCTATACAGTAGTGGCGAAGTGGATACGCCTGTAAGAATAAGGGTTGCCTGATTTTCAGGTGGAAACTTAAATTCCAATCTTCTTACGAAGCCCCCACCTCTTAGCAAGTATAAAGAGCGTAGGTGGGGGAGAGTTCACTATGTTGTAAAATTTGTGCAAAGGTTAATTTTGATATTTTGGTGAACCTGAATTTTAGGTATGAAAGGAGAAAAACTATGTCGAAAAAATTTAAAAAACTGTTATGTTCGTTTCTTGCATTAAGCGTGTTGTCGTCAGCGGCGGCAATATCTGTATATGCTGAAAATGATGAAGCTACAACAATCCGTATAGTACATACTAACGATATGCACGGCTATTATACGGCGACAAGCAGAGGACAGATTGGATTTTCCGCATTGAAGAAGATTATAGAACAAGAGGACGCAGACCTTGTGCTTGATTCGGGCGATACATTTCACGGTCAGTCATTTGCAACGGTTGAACAGGGCAAAAGCATAGCCGAACTTATGGACGAGGTAGGCTATGACGCAATGACTATCGGAAATCATGATTTATCCTATGGCACGGAGCATTTAAAGAAACTTGATGAAGAAACTAATTTCAAAATTCTTGCCGCAAATGTCGTTACCGACGGCGGAGATGAATATTTTGATAACTCTTATCTTGTAAAAGAAGTAACGGCTGATGACGGAACAAAGTTAAATGTCGGAGTTATCGGCGTTGTCGATGACAAGTTTTATTCTTCAACAAAATCGGATAATGTCAAAGGTTTGACTTTCCGTGAGGAAGCCGCCGCCGCAAGCAGTCTTGCAAAATCTTTGCGTGAAGACGAAAATTGTGATATAGTTATTGCAATTACTCATCAGGCGGACTGCGAGGGTTTTGTTGGTAATATTTCGGGCATTGATGCTGTTATTGCAGGTCACGAACATATTCTTATGGATAGTGATTACACCGATAAGGACGGCAAAGCTGTGAGAATTGTTGAGGCAGGCTGTTATTTTCAGAATGTCGGTGTGCTTTCTCTTACATATGACAAAGACAGCAAAACCGTAACTGCAAGCGAAAAAACCTATTCGTCAGCGGACACTCAGGATTTGTCCGACGAAAAAACATCAGATAAAATCGCTGAAATTGAAACCCGTGAGCAAAGCATATTGAATGAAGTTATCGGAACAAGCAGTAAGGAATATCCGTATTCGTGGGAAGAAATCCGTATATCAGAACAGCCGATAGGAAGAATTGTCACAGCGGCTTATCTTGACTGTACAGGTGCTGATGTTGCGATTGAAAACGCAGGCGGTATTCGTGGAGGAATTCCGTCGGGAGATATAACCTATTCAAACCTTATAAGCATTTCTCCTTATGGAAATGTTATTGTTGAAAAAGAACTCAGCGGTCAGCAGATTGTTGATATGTTGGAAACATCACTGGAAATAAACAGAAACTGTGGCGAAACTTATGAAAAACAAAAGGAATTAGCCGCAAAAGGTGAAGACCCCTATCAGATTGATTTTCCGGCTAATAGCGGTTCTGCACTGCAATTCGGCGGTGTACAGGCTGAATATGATATAACAAAGCCGATAGGTGAAAGAGTAAGTAATGTTAAAATCGGTGGCTTTGATATTGATTTGAGCAAGACATACAGAGTTATATCAAATAATTATACTGCCGAAAACACAATATATCCGGCTCTTGCAAATGCACCCGTTACTAAGGAATATACCACTTGCGAACAGGCTATAAGGAATTATATCGCAAAGGGAGATTTTGAAGTAACGGCAGAAAAAGCAAATATTGTGCCTGTTCAGGTTGTTGAGCCGAGTGAACCAAGTGAACCGAGCGAGGAAAGCGAACCGAGCGAAACAAGCGAACCGAGCGAAACAAGCGAACCGAGCGAGCAAAGCAAACCAAGCGAAAGTAATTCAAGTCTGCCAACCCAGTCAAGCCAGACAAGCGAAAATAAACCGACAGATACACCCGATACATCAGACAGAAGTTTCAATCCGGTAATTATCTTTTTCCTCATATCAGGTGTTACCGCTGTGTTTATTATTGCAAAAAAGAAAATAACTGAATAATTCTACTTTTAAGTCCTTTAAACCGTAAAGTTTAAGGGACTTAATTTTTTAACAGCGTGTTTTTTTATTGTGTATATTATGACTGTATGATAGAATATTATTAACAGCAAAAAGCGGGTGAAAAAATGACCTATGATTTTATCGAATTACAGCATAATAAGCCGATACCGCTGTATCAGCAGCTCTATAACAGTATAAGCAGTGCTATCGAAAGCGGAAATCTTCCGCAGGGAACAAAACTTCCGTCAATAAGAAAGCTGTCGGAGGATTTGCACCTGAGCCGTACAACCGTTGAAAGTGCATATCAGCAGCTTTGTGTTGAGGGGTTTATCGTCAGCCGACCGCAGAGCGGATATTTTGTGCATATCAATACTTCCGTTATGTCAAGGTCAAAGACGGTTAAATCCGTACCTGAAAAAAGCAAACCCTCCGAAAACAAAATTCTTTATAATCTCGGCAGTGACTGTATTGACAGCGACAGTGCCGACATAAAACTCTGGCGTTCACATATCAAGGATATTCTGAAAAAGCAAAATATCATTACATCATACGGTGACGCACAAGGTGAGAGAGAACTGCGTAATGCACTGTCTTTTTACAGCTATGCCGTTCGTGGTGTTGAGAGTGACGAGGACAGCATTGTTATCGGTGCAGGTACCCAGCCTTTATTGTATCTTTTGTGCGGACTTATGGACGGCTACGGACGGAGTATTGCACTCGAAAAAGGCGGATTTTCCCGTGCAGAACAGGTGTTTTTGGACTGCGGTTATGATATTGTTCATATTGATGATGACAGTGACGGAATAAATATAAACGAATTGTATAAAACAAATATAAAAATACTGTTTGTAAATCCGTCTGGAAATCTCATAACAGGTCAGCCGATGAGAATGAACAAAAGGTATGAACTTCTGAGATGGGCAGAGGAAACCGAAAGCATAATCATTGAAGACGACTACAACGGTGAACTGCGTTACAGTTCAAGACCTATTCCGGCATTACAGGGAACGGACAGCGGCAGAGTTGTATATATAGGTTCGTTTTCAAAATTGCTTTTGCCGTCGGTTCGTATAGGATATATGGTTCTTCCGCCGTCGTTGCTTGAAATTTATCGCAAAAAGGCACATCTCTACAATCAGACCGCCTCAAAAATCGAGCAGCTTGCCCTTGCACAATATATACACAACGGACAGCTTGACAGACAGTTAAGACGCTTACGAAAAATCTACGGCGAAAAATGTTCAGTTTTAACTGAAAGCCTTAAAAATCATTTCGGGAAAAATGCGGAAATAACTCTTTATGAAAACACTCTGTGTCTGACGCTTACCCTGAAAAATACAGGCGTTGATATTGCAGAAAATGCCGAAAAGCGTGGTGTTCGTGTAACGCATATAAATTCCGGCGACAATGAAAAATACATTCTGAAATTAGGCTTTGCCGGAATACCGCTGAGTGACATTGAACCTGCGGTTAAGGCATTGAAAGCTACGGTTGACGAATGTAATGGTACACACTTGTGACAGACGGATTGTATTATAGGGACTCAGAACTGCAAAAGTCCGACAAATCAGAATTCAGTGAGGTGCAAAAATGAAATATAAATTTCAGAACTTTAATCGTTCTTATTATGAAAAAGTGTATGAATTTATGGTAGAGCTGTCTATGGATAATCGTACACATATTAACTGGAATTGGGCGAGATGGGAATGGATGTTTTTTCATCCGGAATTTGACAGAAATTCATCAGAAAAAATAGGACTTTGGTTTTCAGATGAAGATTTAGCAGGTGTTGCAATATATGATTACTATTTTGGGGAGGCGTTTTTTGCAACAAAAAAAGGATCTGAGGAATTAGAAAAGGATATTTTGGATTATATGGTTGAAAACTTTTCTGATGAAAATGGTTTGGGTATTGCTGTAAATGACAGAGATATAAGAACAATAGAATTACTGACATCTTATGGATTTTCAGTGAACGAACAAACCGAAAATATACTTGAACTTTCGTTAGATGAATTTGATTTCAGTGTAAACCTGAAAGACGGTATAACAATAGGAAATATTGATATTGAAAAAGATTTGTACAAGCATCACGAACTATTATGGAAAGGCTTTGACCATAAAGGAAAAGTCCCCTTAGATGAGGATACTATTAACAAACAAAAGGAGATGTTGTCAGCTCCGCATTTAAATACCCGATTACATGTAATTGCTCAGAATGAATGTTCGGAGTATGTTTCATACTGTGGCTTATGGTATGATAAAACAACGGATTATGTGTATGTTGAACCGGTGTGTACTATCCCGCAGTATCGTAACAAAGGAATTGCAAAGTGTGTTATTACAGAAGCATTGAAAAGAGCGTATAATCTGGGTGCAAAAAAGGCGTATGTTATTTCGGATATGGAATTTTATAAATGTTTAGGTTTCAAACAACATTCTCATTATACATTTTATTGGTATAACAAATAGTTTTTAAACAGAAATACATAACAAAAAACCGACTTCAAAAAATCGAAGTCGGTTTTTTATCAAAAGGAATAACTATAAAAGTTATAATCAAACAGAGATTGAAGATACAGGCTTATCCTCATAAATTCTTTCGATAGCCTCTGCAAATACAGGAGCAACAGGAAGAATAGTGAACTTGTCAAGCATTTTATCCTCAGGAACGCTGATTGTGTCAAGGAGGATAACTTCTTTAATCGGGCTTTCCTTGATTCTGTCGATTGCAGGACCCGAGAGAACTGCGTGAGTAGCACCGGCATAAACCTCAGTAGCACCGCCTATTTCAACAACGGCGTGAGCAGCGTTGCAGAGTGTTCCGGCAGTATCAATCATATCGTCAACAAGGATAACCTTTTTGCCCTCGACATTACCGATTATGTTCATAACCTCGCATACATTTGCTCTCTGACGGCGTTTGTCGATAATTGCGATAGGACAGCCAAGTCTTGTTGCAAAGTTTCTTGCTCTTGTAACTGAGCCAAGGTCAGGAGATACAACAACATAATCGTCTGTATTAGTGCCAATTTTCTTTTTGAAGTGGTTTGCAAGAATAGGAGCACCTACAAGGTGATCAACAGGGATATTAAAGAAGCCCTGAATCTGTGCAGCGTGAAGATCCATTGTAAGAACACGGTCAGCACCGGCTGTTGTGATAAGGTCAGCAACAAGCTTTGCAGAAATCGGATCTCTTGCTTTTGCTTTTCTGTCCTGGCGTGCATATCCAAAGTAAGGAATAACTGCTGTAATTCTTGCAGCTGATGCACGCTTCATAGCGTCAATCATAATAAGAAGCTCCATAATGTTGTCATTTACCGGAGCACAGGTTGACTGAACGATAAAACATTCAGAACCTCTGACTGATTCGTGCAGAGAAACAGCAATTTCGCCGTCACTGAAACATGTAACCTCGGATTTGCCTACGGGAATTCCAAGACAGGCAGCAATCTGCTGTGCTACTGATCTGTTGGAATTGCAGGTAAAGATTTTAATATCCTTGCCGTGAAAATTCATTTAACTCGTCTCCCCATTGATAAATTTGTGTGGTCAGGTTAAAGGTCGTATAAGCAGAATTATCACTTTAATACGGTAATAACTCCATAACATTCAATATTATTTTAATACCTATTTCAAGAAAAATCAAGTTTTTGGAGAATAAACAATCAAATTTGTCGAGAATTGTATTTTTAATGTAAAAGTCCGTAAAAAATACAAAATTATAATTTATAATGCACAATAAATTTTGATGTTATTCAGAGTTCGTTTCAGATTTTTCTTTCTTTGATGTAGGTATTTCTTACTGTTGCACCCTCAGAAAGCTCGCAGGAATCAATAAGTGCTGCGGGACCTATTTCACAGAATGACGCAATTTTAGTTTTTCCTCTTATTACGCTTGACGGCAGAATTGTCGTATTTGCGGCAATTTCGACATCACAGCCGATAATTACGCCGTCGGTACAGGGAATATTCACTCCGTTTTTCATATGCTGACGCAGTATTCTCATACGGGCAATTTCGTTAAGCTGTGAAAGCTGGATACAGTCGTTTGCACCGAGAATTGAGTCCGCATTTTTCGCCTTGAAAGCAAGGACAGCCTTGCCGGTGTTTTTGATTATTTCAACGGTATCTGTCAGGTAATATTCTCCTGTAATTTTGCTCGGCTTTATTTCGTCAAGTGCGGAAAGAAGTGCGTCAACATCAAACCAGTATGCACCCGAGTTTACCTCGGCAATTTTTTTCTGTTCGGGAGTTGCCTCTTTTTCCTCGACTATTGCTTTAAGTGCGTTAAGGTCGCAGTCATCGTCGTCGGTTTCGTGTACAATTCGTCCGTAGCCTGTCGGGTCTTTTACTTCGGCTGAGATTACGGTACAGCCTCTTGTTTCTGACGGCTGACGGTGCGAATCCCATTCAAATATTTCAGGGTCAACCTCGCCCTCCTGATTGTGAAAAATAAATGCGTCACGGATTGTTTCAACATTTATGAACGGTGCGTCACCGTTAAGAATAAGAACATCACTGCCCGAATGACGCATAAGAAAGTCCTTTGCCATCATAACGGCATGACCTGTGCCGAGTCGTTCAGACTGATACACGGTTTCAACCTTAAAGGGCAAAGTTGAAAGATATTCCTCAACATATTCACGCTTATATCCTGTGACAACGCATATATCGTCAATTCCGGCTGATTTTACGGCATCAATAACCCATTTTATCATAGGCTTGAAAATAACTTCCGAGAGAACTTTTGAGCGGTTGGACTTCATTCTTCTGCCCTCACCGCCGGCAAGAATAATTGCACCGGATTTATTATCCATAAAAAATGTCCTCCTTTTAATTTATAATATACTTTTATCATAGTAACATACAACAAAGAAAAATACAAATGATTATCTGTCGGCATTATATAATTTTCAGCGGATATATATTGTTTCTTCAAACACAATCTGATTATCCCGTTGTGCCTTTATATGTAATTCTGAGGGAATAATGCTGTTATAATTATATGTCGGATAGCAGGAATAATTATTTACCATTCCCTGAAACAGCAGGTATTCTATCATTGTGTCATATTTATGTTTTAAATAAGCAACAACAGGCGGAACAAGGATTTTGTTGTCATTTTGTGGCTGCTGAGTGCTGTGTATGGGATATATAGATGTTAAAATGCCCATTTCAACAGCTTTTTCGGCTTTTTCAACTGTATCAATATCATAATTGTTTATATTTCTGACACTTGCGGCTATTTTGTAGGCAATCTCATTGTTATAACTCCATGGTGACTCGGCGGCTGAATAAAAACCTGTATATAAATTGATACCGTTACGCACGGTCACTGCAATATCATCATCATATTCAAAGTCAGATTCACAGCCTATAATAAAAGCGGGTTCATCATTTTGAGGAGTGTTTATAATTATAGAATATGGGTGAATATAATCAAAAATTTTTCTTTTGTCGTTTATTATGTCAGGTCTGTCCTCATTAACAAAATAAGTCAGCTTGTCGCATAATTCGTCTATAAAATCATCACTTAAATTATTCAGATGCTTTACACAGCTGTCAATGTATTCATCGGACACACGGTTTGTTGTTTCAAGCTGTAATTCGGCATTGAACAAATTCCATCTTACTTTTCTGTTTGGAATTTCTATGCACTTTTCGTAAATATTTAAATAATACTGATAACGCTCATTTATCCTGTTTTCAATTTTGTGATATTTTTCCCACGAAAATTCCGAACAGTATAAAATACCGTCAGAATATTTGGTTATTTCATAATAATCAAACCCGTATTTCGTTGTGAAGTGAGAATATATCATATTGTGGCTGTCATAATAGTAAGTATTTACAAAACCAAGAATATATTCCGATAAATCATAGCTGCTGAGTGTATAATTCATTTCACTGCCGAAAAACTGAACGGGGTCTGTTCTTTCGTTTTTTATATCGTTTATAAAGTATGGATTATGCGACCTGATAAATTCATCACTGAGTAAATCATTCTTTATAATCCATGTTAAAAAATATACAATGGGATTACTCGCATAGTAATATAATACAGTCTTTTCATCTGCTGATAATTCTGAGGGATTTTTGTTTTTCAGTCTGCAATATTCCCTTGTGGCTGAATCTAAATAATATTCCGTACTGTCATAGTCAAAAAATTTTGGAGTTTGAGCATAGTTTTGTCTTTGCATTTTTATCCTACGATTTAAATATTTAATAAGTAAGGCTATGCCAACAGCAATTAAGCCTGTGCCGAACACAAACACAGTTACGGTGTATGTGCTATCTCCTATAAATATGCACATAAACCCGAATGCAAACCAGGTTAAAAGCAGTTTTAACGCAAAATTCGGTATTATTACCCATTTATGTCCGTTGTTTATTCTCCGTAAACCGATAATTGATATAACGAAAAGACCGACAGAATGTAATATCATAGTTATTATTGCAGGTATAGGCATAGGCGGTTCAGGGTCAGCAAAAAATATAAACAATCCAATGACTGTAAATATAAAATCAAATGCTTCTGCTGTCATACAAAGCCTTAATACAATACCTTTAATAATATTTTTAGTTTTGTCTTGCATTATGTTTACCTCTTTGATGTATCAAACATTGATTTATTTTGATTTGCGGTTTTTGAGTAAGGACTTTAACGAAAAGCCTATTCCTGCAAAAGATGCGGTAAGGGGCAGACCGCACAACGCACGGCACCATATTTCAAAATCGGTTCCCGTATGTAATATGAAATAAAATGCAATCAGCGGAAGTAATGTCTGACACTGACCTACACACAAGCCGTAAATTACAGCGTCAGTGTTGTTTTTTGATACCATACCGGTTATAAGACCTGCCGCTATAAACACAACAGGCAAAAGATATTGTGCAAAGTCGGGGAGATGTATGGAACTGTTTAATACAGATTCGGTTGAAATTGATGTTATACCGATTATATCAAGTACAACGCTGATTATTGCACCTGAAATAAATAAAATCAGACATATAAAGGCTTTTGTTTTTATTCTCGGAATTTCCATATTTTATTTCCTCATTATAATAACAGACGGACAGTAATATCCGTCCGTCTGCCGTATGACATTAAAATTATTTTTTCTTGAATCCTTCTTTGAGAGATACACTTCTGTTAAAGATAAGGTGTTCGGGTGTGCTGTCCTTGTCAAGACAGAAATATCCAAGACGCATAAACTGGTAGTTTGCAGGAACAACAGCATTTTCAACGGATTTTTCAACCTTGCAGTCGTTCAGGATAACAAGACTTTCTGGGTTTATATAGTCAAGGAAGTTCTTGTCGCCGACATCGGGTTCGGGGTCTGTGAACAGATTGTCATACAGACGAACCTCAGCGTCAACATAATTGTTTGCGTCAACCCAGTGAATAGTGCCTCTGACTTTTCGTCCGTCGGGAGTGTTGCCTCCCTTTGTTTCGGGGTCATATTCGGCATAAACTTCAACGACATTTCCGTTTTCGTCTTTTTTGCAGCCTGTGCATTTTACGATATAAGCGGATTTAAGGCGAACTTCGTTTCCGGGATAAAGTCTGTTGTAGCCCTTGAATTTCTGTTCGATAAAGTCCTCAGCCTCAATATAACATTCACGGCTGAATGTTATTGTACGCTTGCCGTCTTCTTCACGGTTAGGATTATTTTCAACCTCAAAGGTTTCTGTTTTGCCCTCAGGATAGTTTGTGATAACGAGTTTAATCGGGTGTATAACAGCCATTATACGCTGTGCAGTTTCGTTGAGGTCCTCACGCAGACAATGTTCAAGAAAATTGTATTCAACAACGCTGTTTGACTTTGCAACACCGATACGCTCGCAGAAATTGCGGATTGACGCAGGTGTATAGCCTCGTCTGCGAAGTCCGCAGAGAGTGGGCATACGAGGGTCGTCCCAGCCGTTTACATAATTTTCCTCAACAAGTGTTCTGAGTTTTCTTTTGCTCATTACGGTGTTGTTTATTCCGAGTCTTGCAAACTCAATCTGACGGGGCTTGCAAGGAACTGAGGTGTTGTCGATAACCCAGTCATAAAGCGGTCTGTGAGCCTCAAATTCCAGTGAACAGAGTGAATGTGTGATTCCCTCCAAAGCGTCTTCAATCGGGTGTGCAAAGTCGTACATAGGATAAATACACCATTTGTCGCCTGTGCGGTGATGTCTGATGTGATTTATTCTGTAAATTACAGGGTCACGCATATTGAAATTGCCGCTGTTGAGGTCGATTTTTGCACGGAGAGTCATCTTTCCGTCCTCAAATTCGCCGTTTTTCATTCTTTCAAACAAATCAAGACTTTCCTCAACCGGTCTGTCACGGTACGGACTTACAGCAGGGTGAGTAAGGTCGCCACGGTTTTCCCTCATCTGTTCGGGTGTCAGTTCGCAGACATATGCAAGACCTTTTTTGATAAGTTCAACGGCATATTCATACATCTTGTCGAAATATTCTGACGCAAAGAAAAACCTGTCGTCCCAGTCAAAGCCGAGCCACTGTATATCCTCTTTTATTGCGTCAACATATTCTACATCTTCTTTTGTAGGGTTAGTGTCGTCCATACGGAGATTGCATTTTCCACCGAATTTTTTAGCCATACCGAAGTCAATGCATATTGCCTTTGCGTGACCTATGTGCATATATCCGTTGGGTTCAGGCGGAAAACGGGTGTGTACTTCTTTACCCTCATACTGACCGCCGGGTGCAATATCCTCCTTTATAAAATCGTAGATGAAGTTGCCGGCTGCAAGTTCCGGTGTGTTGTTTTCATCTGCCATTTGCTATTCCTCCCTTTTAATTTGTTAATACTATTGTGAAATACATATTTTACGGATTGGGTGATATTATGCAAGTTTTGCAAGACCGTTACCCAGTCTTTGCATTGATTCCTCTTTGCCGAGTATATCAAGAATTTCAACAGCACCGCCTGGTGTTACAGCCATTCCTGATGCGGCAATTCTTACAGGCCACATTACAGTGCCGTTTTTGACTTCAAGTTTTTGTGCAAGACCGATAAGACAGTCGTGGATTGAATCGTGTGTCCATTCTGTAAGGGAATCGAGTGCGTCTGTTGCGGCTTTGAGTAATGGAGCAGAATTTTCAAGCGTTGTTTTACTCTTTTTGTTTACAAAGAGGTCTTTTTCGTATTCGGGTTGTTTTTCAAAGAAAGCAATTTTTTCAGGAATTTGTGTAAGCTTTGTTGTTCGCTGCTGTAAGATTGAAGCAACCTTTACCCAGTCAAGTTCTTTTGACGGTACAGCCTGTTTAAAGTATGGCATTGATATTTCAGCGAATTTTTCAACGCTCATTGCCTTTATATATTCGCCGTTGAACCATTCCAGCTTGTCGTAGTCGAATACAGCTGGGGATTTGCTTATTCCGTCTATCGAGAAGTTTTCGATAAGTTCTTCAATCGTGAACATTTCCCTGTTATCCTTAGGACACCAGCCGAGAAGTGCAATATAGTTGATTATAGCCTCTGGCAAGAAACCGGCTTTTACGAGGTCCTCAAAGCTTGTTGCACCGTGACGCTTTGAAAGTTTTGAGATAGAACCATCATCGTTTTTGCCCATAATAAGCGGCAGATGTACATATGTCGGGATTTCCCAGCCGAAAGCCTCATAAAGCAGATTATATTTAGGAGTTGACGAAAGATACTCACAGCCTCTTACAACATGTGTGATGTTCATTGTATGGTCGTCTATTACATTTGCGAAGTTGTATGTCGGGTAGCCGTCAGCCTTTATGAGAATCTGGTCTTGAAGTTCGGAGTTGTCAACGGTAATTGTTCCGAAAACAGCGTCCTCGAATGTTGTTGAACCTTCAAGCGGCATTTTCTGACGGATTACATACGGAGTGCCGCTGTTAAGCAGACGCTGAACTTCCTCCTGAGGAAGATCGCGGCAGTGACGGTCATAACCTGCACCGGGGTCGTCTGAGTTTGCACGGAGAGAGTCAAGTCTTTCCTTGGTGCAGAAACAGTAATATGCTTTGCCCTCGTCAATGAGTTGCTTTGCATAAGGCAGATAAATATCCTTGCGTTCACTCTGTACATAAGGACCGTAGTCGCCGCCAATGTCAGGACCTTCATCGTGGAAAAGTTTTGCGTCTTTAAGTGTATTATAAATGATGTCAACTGCACCCTCAACTTTTCGTTCCTGGTCGGTGTCTTCAATACGGAGTACAAAAGTACCGCCGAGAGATTTTGCGATAAGGTATTCATACAGTGCCGTGCGAAGATTGCCGACATGCATAAATCCTGTCGGACTTGGTGCAAATCTTGTTCTTACTTTATCAGATGCCATAAATTAAGCCACCCTTTCAGATGATATTATGATTGATTATACGGCTGTAATGCATTGAGCAAACGCCTGTTATTTTTTTATTATACCAAATTCTGAAAGATATTCAACCGATATAAGAAAACAAATTATAATTTTGTTTTCCATTTTTGGATATTGCGTTGACGCTTGTATAAAATAATGATATAATATGTATAGAATAATTTATCGGGAGATGATATATATGATGATAAAGCCGTCAACCTGTCTGCGAAATGAATATAATGATATATCCGCTTTCTGTAAAAATCAGCATGAACCTGTTTTTCTCACAAAAAACGGAGAGGGCGACCTTGTTGTAATGAGTATGGAAACATATTCCTATCGTGAAGAAATGCTTGATTTGCGTGAGAAACTCCTTGAAGCCGAGGCACAGCGTTTAAGCGGAGCAAAAACATATTCCCTCGAAGAAGTAAATCAGCAGTTGGAGGAAATTATAAATGGGGCAGAATGATTATCGGGTTGAATTTCTTTCTGCTGCACTGCACGATATGACTGAGATTATTTCATCATTTATTATGACAGGCAGTAAAAACAGAGCTGTCAGGATAAAGGATAAAATGAACAAAGCTGTTGCCCGTATCGCCGCTTTTCCTTATTCAAGCGTAACGGTTCCTGATGATAAACTGGCAAAATCAGGTTATCGTATGGTTATAGTGGAAAAATATCTGATGTTTTACCGTATTTTTGAAAATGAACATAAAGTGGTTTTTTATCGTGTACTGAACGGTGCAAGAAATTACCCGATTTTACTTCAAAAAATCAATCCTGATACAGAATAATATATCATTACAGAGGGTCGCATAATGCGGCTCTTTTTTGTTGATGAAAAAACTTCAAAATCAGAAAGCGTTAAATATCATAGTTTTGTTGTCAGAATAAAAATTTTTGCGTACAGATTGACATAAATCTATTGTAAATATATAATAAAAGTATTATAAATTGTCGAAAATATACAGGAGGAATTTATGGCTAATATACAACAGCTTATACAAAAGTATAACGAAACAAAGGACAAAAAAATCTATTCAGATATTCTTGAAAGTATCAGAACTCAGGAAACATTGTGGATTGCTTATTCACAAGCAACAAAAAATTATTATGTTGATTATGTTGACGGACGACCGACAGCGTTTATTTTTTCAAAAAAAGAATATTATGACGCTTTTCAGGATTATCTTCTTCAACAGTATATAAAGGTTATGAGTGTTGAAAATCCGGCGGAAATGCGTTCACATTTGTTCGGGGATTTTTACAGGAGCGGATTTGAAACAGTTATTGTTGACAACGGTCAGACATTTCTTATAGCTGAATTGTCGGATATTGCGGAAAAACCTGATTTTTCGGATATGCCCGAAGAAAAGCGTCCGCTGATGAATCCGTCGCTTGTGTGTGCGGCAGACCGTTTCTTCCAGAGCTATGCCGCAAACCGTGCTACAAGCGATATGGAATACAATATGCTTGTTGAAATTTACAACGCAAAGTATCTTTTGCCTGTTATTGTCAAAAATGAAAGCGGTGCAATTCACGAGGTCGGCACTGACGGAAAGCCGATTGCAATTATCCCGAAAATCAAAAGTACAGACGACGGCAAAAGCATTATCCCTGTCTTTACCGACTGGAATGAACTGAAAAAGTTTGACAAGGAAGACCAATTCCGTGCAAGTACGGTTAAGTTTGCCGATATTCGTAAATTATGTAATGACGGAAATATAGTGGTAATAAATCCGTTTGGCTTTAATATGCTTATAGACAAAAAATCCGCCGACATAATTGCAACAACAGTGGCAAATTCATCGGAAAACAGAGGGGATAATATAACAATATTTAACCTTGATATAATTCCGGGTGATATGGCTGAGGTTTTAAAGAGTCATTTTGACAAGAACAAAAGCATAAAGTCTGCATATATAAAGGGCATACGCCGAAACGGCACTACCGGATACCTGATTATCGTTGATTGTGACGGTGATAATCATGATTTCAGCAGTATCAAAGAGGCAATAAAGCCTTATACAGAAAAATTTTCCGCCGATTTTATAACATATGATACTCCACTCGGTAAAAAAGCTGTCGGAAAATCTTCACCGTTTTATCAGAAAATCAGGATTGATACCGACTGATAAAACTTATCTGTCATAATGTTTTTGCTGTCAGTCTGTGTTCTGAAATAAAATTATTCAGCATATATTCAAGAAAAGAAAAATTCCCCCTTTTTAATCAAAAAAATTCTGTATTAAAAGATAAAAATTTGCCTTAAAAAATTGCATTAAGTCTTTATCTAATGTATAATAAAAAACGATGTATATTTTTATATGCAAAAAATTAAATATTGGGGGATTTTTATGGCTAAGGAAAATCAAACACAAGAGGCGATTTATGACGCCCGAAAACTCGGAACACCAAAAATGCTTGTACTCGGCTTACAGCATATGTTTGCGATGTTCGGGGCAACGGTACTTGTACCGGCACTGACAGGACTCAGCGTTTCGGCAACACTGCTTTTTGCAGGACTTGGAACACTGCTTTTCCATTTGCTTTCAAAGGGTAAGGTTCCGGCATTTCTCGGTTCGTCATTTGCGTTCATAGCCGGCTATGCGGCTATCGCACCAAACAAAGAAAAAGAACTTCTTCCGTATGCATGTCTTGGCGTTGCGTGTGCGGCACTTTTGTATTTCGTTCTTGCCGGCTTTATTAAAATATTCGGCGTACAGAAGGTAATGAAATTCTTCCCGCCTGTTGTAACGGGACCTATCATTATTGCTATCGGCTTAACGCTTTCTTCATCGGCAATTACAAACTGTTCGACAAACTGGCTTGTTGCCATTGTTGCAATACTTATTATTGTAGTATGCAACATATGGGGCAGAGGAATGATAAAGATTATACCTATCATTCTCGGCGTAATTGGTTCATACATTGTTGCGGTTTGTATGGGCGGCGTTGATTTTACAGCCGTAAACAATGCACCGTGGGTTGGACTTCCGGTTTCGTATGACGATACAGTATTTTCGATTTTTTCAAATCCTGACAATAACCTTATTGTCAATTCAATCATTACGATTATGCCTATTGCACTTGCAACAATGGTTGAGCATATAGGCGATATGTGTGCAATTTCTTCAACAGTCGGCAAAAACTATCTTGCTGACCCGGGACTTCACAGAACACTTTGCGGCGACGGTGCGGCAACATTACTTGCGTCCCTTTTCGGTGCTCCGTCAAATACAACCTACGGCGAAAACACAGGCGTTCTTTCAATCACAAAGGTGTTTGACCCACGAGTTATAAGACTTGCCGCATACTTTGCAATTCTCGTTTCATTCTCACCGAAGTTTGCCTGCATAATAAGCTCAATGCCTGCGGCAACAATCGGCGGTGTTTCACTTGTACTTTATGGTATGATTTCGGCAGTCGGTGTACGCAACCTTATCGAAAACAAGGTTGATTTCACAAAGAGCCGTAATGTAATTATTGCCGCACTTATCCTTGTTCTTGCAATAGGAATAAGTTACAGTCCGGCAGGTGCTATCAGTTTCAGCATAGGCGGAATTACAATCAGCCTTACAGGTCTTGCAGTAGGTGCACTCGTTGGTATTATCCTTAATGCTGTTCTTCCGGGCAAGGATTATGTTTTCAATGTTGAAAGCGATGTTACAATAAGCTCACAGATTTCTAATGTTAAACCCGACGAAAAGAAAATTGACGAGCTCAAAAAGGAAAATACAAAATCCGTTCCGTCAGCAAAGAATACAAAAACTCAAAAGGCAAAAAACAAATCAAAAAAGAAAAGATAAAAACTGAATAATTATCGTTAAAATAGTTGGTAAAAATTGCGGGTGCAGGTGTCGCTCACACCTGCCGAGGTCAAGGGCGAGTAGCCCTTGTGGGGTTTGGGGCAAAGCCTCAACATCCATTACTCAAAAAAGAAATAATATAAACCGTCAAAAACATATAAAATACAAAATCCCACTGATGAAAAAATTTCGTCAGTGGGATTTTTGCAATTCAGATATTCAGATTTTTGGTTGCAGGGTTGTCAATGATACTTCCGTTTTCCTCAAAGCGTGAACCGTGACAGACACAGTCCCACGAATGTTCGGATTTATTATGCTTTAATGCACAGCCAAGATGTGAACATCGTTTTGTTGTCGGAATTATGAAATCGGCAAGAGTTACCCCGATATTAGCAAAAAGCTGTTTTGAAAGCATACTGCGTGAGGGATTGAATATACCTGTGTATTCGCTGACTGTTCCGCTTATTGTATCCGTAATGATTTTTGCGGCAGCCATTGATGAAGTCATACCCCATTCGTTAAATCCTGTTGCAGTATAGACATCTTCAAGACCGTTGCTGTATCTTCCTATATAGGGAACACCGTCAAGGCTCATACAATCCTGCGTTGCCCATACATATTTTTCTTTTGCGTTCGGATAATGCTTTTGTGCAAAAGACCTTATTTTATCATAGTTACAGCCGCCTTTGCCTGTTCGGTGATCGCCGCCGCCGATAATCAGCATATTTTTATAATTGCGGAAATACAATCCGCCCTCGCTGTTTTCGACAAATGTGCCGTCATACTGTGCGGCGTTTTCAAAGGCAATTACATAGGAACGCTTTTGATATAGCTTTAAAAAATACATTCCGTGTGTATTGATAATCGGAAAATGTGACGCAACAATAATTTTATCGGCGTTTATTTTGTATTTATCCGTATAGGCAACATTATTTTTAATTTTTGTGATGCGTGTATGCTCACGGATATTCATATTTTCGCATATTCCTGCAATAAACTTCAAAGGGTGAAATTGTGCCTGAAACGGAAATTTTATTGCTGCGGAAATATTTACAGGCAGAGGAATTTCATTTAAAAATTCAGCATTGAATCCGAGATTTTTAAGGCACTCAACCTCTTTTTTCATAATCTCCTTGTCGGAGTCGGAAAAGGAATAAAAATATGACGGTTTTTCTTCAAAATCGCAGTCGATTGTGCCGCATATATTTCGATATTCGTTTAATGCGTCAAGGTTTGCGGCAAGATAGCCGAAAGCCTTTTGATGACCGAATTTTTTTATAATGTCGCTGTAAAATGTATCGTGCTGAGCCGAGAGAACTGCGGTTGTTTTTGATGTCGTGCCGCTTGCAACGGTGTTTCCCTCGCATAAAAGATAGGGAATACCCTTTTTTTCGAGAAAATATGCACACAATATTCCCGCCATACCTCCGCCGACTATAAGAACATCAGTGTTTTCGTTTTTTTCAAGAGATTTGAATTCCGGAAGTTTGCAGCTGTCTTCCCACAAGGATTTAGTCATATTATCACCTGTACAAGTAAGTTATTACTTACACAGTATGTCTTTATTTTGTATATATTATTCAACAGCGGTAAAAATCAGTCCTCGTTCTTAATGAACATAAGCAGCAGTGCAGTCAAAAGACCGAAACCACAGAATATAACAGATTTTTCGTTGAATATATGAGTTATAAAGGTGCTTATTACTGCACCGATTATAAAAAATAAATCTATACCATAATATTTCAGACCGTTATACAGCAGATTTTTGTCTTTTGTTGAACGGTAATGTATTATACATTCCGTTGCACTTCTCAGGTTGCCGGTACACATTGTTGTTGCACAGGTTATGCCGTTTATTTTTCTGAAACTCTGAACTTGCAGTGAACACACAAACGAAATAAGTATGTTGGCAATCATATTGAATATATTGTCATTTTCATAGTCATTCGGGAAAAATGTCACGGCTGTTATGATGAGAATTTCAAGAAAAATTATGTATTGCCGCCAGTGTATATGTTCGGAATTGCCGGTTTTTCGTACAAATTCCGCAACAAAAATTCCGATAATAAATGCGGCAATCGGTAAAAGATAAGTAAGTGCCGCCGAAAAATTCCCGTCGGCAATATTTATTCCGAGAAGAACTATATTTCCCGTCTGTGCATTTGCAAAAACTTTTCCACGGGCTATATAAGTATATGCGTCAAGATAGCCGCCTGTAATTGCAAGCAAGGCACCGATAAAATATGTTTCTGACATTTGTTTATTTGATATATGCCTTTTCAATTTTGTTCACTCCGTTGATGTTGTAGTCCCGATAATGTAATATATCACTTCCACAATCAAAATTCAACAATATAAGGCACCGAAAAAACGGTGCCTTAAAGAATTATTCTTCCATTTGTCTGCCGAGAAATGCTGCGGCAGTCTGCATAAGTTTGTTTTCTGTTTCTGTTGGCGGCGTTGACTGTTCATTATAAAGCATAATTACCGAGCCTGTGACATCACCTGCGGCAATTATCGGATAGATTATTGAGGCACTGCGGTCAATGCCCTCAACAGGCTGAACTCTTTCGGTTGAATCTGACGACGCAAAAAAGCTCTGACGATTTTCAATGAGGTCTTCAAGCACAGAGGTCACACGGCGTTCAAGATATTCTTTTTTTGAAACACCTGCAACGGCAACAATATGGTCACGGTCGCTTATCAGTATTGGAAATCCCGATATTTTTGCAAGCACTTCTGCATATTGTGACGCAAAGCTTGAAAGTTCGCCGACAGGAGAATATTTTTTGAATATAACCTCGCCGTCGGTATCAGTATATATTTCGAGAGGGTCGCCTTCCCGTATTCGCAGGGTTCGCCTTATTTCCTTTGGAATAACAACTCTGCCGAGGTCATCAATTCGTCTTACTATTCCTGTTGCTTTCATATATAAAATCCCCTTTAAAATACAAATTTTTACGCTTTTAGTGTCTGTATTTTTGCGGATTTTATACCGACGCACTCAAAAAATAATTGCAAATTGTCAAAAAATGTGTAAAAATAAATAAATAGTTTATACAATGAAATTAAAAAATTATCAAAAAATGCTATTATATAATATCGTAAAAACTTATCCTAACGGTGTCCGTGTTGGCGTTAAGCGTACAAATGGTAAAATTGCTACTATTTTTCCGGATAGCAATCAAAGTTCTGTAATTAAAAGGAGGAAATAGTTATGATAACCGAAGAAATCCGTGTAGCTATTCAAAAAAGAGCTGCAACTGATGATGAGTGGGAATATGGTGTTGAACAGTGTGACAAAGAGGAAATCGCTATTCTATCAAGAAATATTGATGACACCATTGAGTTCCTTGAAAATGAATGTACCGCTGACGAATTTTCATGGCTTAGTGAGATTTTTGATGATATTGTTGAAAAGACAAAAAGCAAGGCACTTGTGGATTGTCTTTGTTGTGTTGCAAATAAATACCCTGAAGAATGCAAAAAGTATTACATTGACCGAATTATTCAAGGCATAAAATCACTGTATGAAAATGAATGAATTTATATACACAGAACAGTATTTTAACGAAAAACAAGGCGATAAAGTCAAAAAAATATAAATAATAAACCCAAAATCAATAATTTCTCACATTAAAATTATAGAATTGTCAAGGAGTATTCTAAGATAATATTATAAAATGGTATTATAATAATCAAACTAATAAAACTTTATATAAAATACTTGACAATGTTATAATTTAGTAGTATAATTCAAAATGGCAAATATTAAAGGAGGATTTATATATGTCAATATTTAGCGAAAGGCTTAACTTATTGATGAAAGCAAAAGGGTTTTCGCAAAAAGATTTTGCCGCAAAAGCGAATATTACGGAGTCGGCAATATCTTACTATGCAAAGGGTGTACGCACTCCAAGCGGCGAGGTGCTTGCAAGAATAGCTAAGTCTCTTAATACTACAACGGATTATCTTTTAGGAAATACAGACAATGCTGATTTGCCAGAAGAGAAAAATGAACTGAAATACTTGCAACGAAATCTTGGTAAATTAGACAATGAACAGTTACAAAAAGCACAAAGTATGTTAAAACTGATGTTCAATGATATTTTTGAGGACGATGACGAGGAGTGAAATTGTGTTAAATAATAAACCGGATTTTTCAGCAGCATATTCAAAAGCTAATGAGATTTTAGTTAAATCTCGTGTTATTTCCACTTTTCCCTTTTCTCCCATTGATCTTGTAAAAGAGCAATCTGCCATTAAGTGTCGCACCTATAAAAAGGCTCGGCAATACGGTGTGGAAATCTCTGCTTTCGGTAGCGACTCCGCAACAATTTTTGAGCTTGGCGGCAAGCAGATTATATTTTACGATGAAAGCAAGCCTATGACACATGTTAAATATTCCATTCTTCATGAATTAGGACACCCTTTGAATAGCCACAATTTCAATGTAACCGATAAGGAAACTTATGGTCGATACGAGGTTGAAACAAACTTTTTCGCTGCACAACTGCTTATGCCTGAGCAGTTGTTGCGAGAGTTTATGAACAGGGGTATCGGTATTACAAAGGAATTTTTAATGCGTAATTTTGAAGTGTCGGAAACGGCAGCAAAAAAGCGTATTGAAACGCTTGCAAAAACAACGGTTGAGTGGCGTTCTCGCCAGGAGAAAGAATTTGACGATATTATCCTTTTCAAATTCGCCGCTTTTATCGACAGTATTTGTCCCCCACGCAAAAATTACTTTGATTTTGAGGACGAATACGACCGTCAGCGTGAAAGGGACTCTTGGTTTTAGTCACAAGGCGGATAATACATACTGGAGGTGATGCCTATGGTTGCGATACAGAATAAGAAAAAGCATTCCGCAAGTTGCTGCAACAACAAACGAAATGCTTAGTTCCGTGTCGGATATGCTATGATAACCGACTTAGCCGTTTGTTCATTAGACCTGTTCGATAACCTTGCAAAAAAGCATAAAAAGTATTATATTTGAGT